>NZ_JBEZDY010000004.1:0-24124 GCF_040648555.1 Actinoplanes sp. NPDC049118 | reverse complement strand
AGGAGAACACGCCAAGGAAGGCACAGCGTGATCAACGGCGTCGGCGATCGTCCGGGGACGGTGGGAACGGACTCCGGCTGGCAGGATGGCCGGGTGACAGACCAGAGCGAGACAGGCGACCAACCCCGCGGGCGGCGTGCGCGCCCGGCCGCGCGGTCGAGCCGGGGCGCTGCCACCCCCTCCACTTCCCGGGTACGCATGTCGGCCGCGCAGCGACGCGAGCAACTCATCGCGATCGGCCGGCAACTCTTCGCCGAGCGGGGCTTCGACGCCACCTCCGTCGAGGAGGTCGCGGCCCGCGCCAAGGTCTCCAAGCCGGTGGTCTACGAGCACTTCGGCGGCAAGGAGGGCCTGCACGCCGTCGTGGTGGACCGCGAGGTCCGCTCGCTGCTGGATCGCGTCGCGGCGGCGCTGACCGCCGGGCACCCGCGTGAGCTGCTCGAGCAGGCGGCGCTGGCCCTGCTGGACTACATCGAGGACGAGCCGCACGGATTCCAGGTGCTGGTACGCGAGTCCCCTGTGCTCTCGCCGGCGGGCAACTTCTCCAGCGTGATGAACGACGTGGCGCACCAGGTCGAGCACATCCTCGGCGCGGAGTTCAAGTCCCGGGGCCTCGACCCGAAGTTCGCGGAGCTCTATTCGCAGGCGCTGGTGGGCATGGTGGCGCTCGTCGGCCAGTGGTGGCGCGAGGCACGCAAGCCGAAGAAGGAGATGGTCGCGGCCCACCTGGTCAATCTGGCCTGGAACGGCCTGTCCCACCTCGAGCCGAAGCCCACGCTGCTGACCCGCCCCCGGTAGCGGGCGGGCGCGCGATCGCCGGTCAGTCGCGGCGGAGGGCGGCCTCGTGCTCGCGCTGACCGTCCTCGACCGAGCCGACCTTGCCGTAGAGGCCGCCGACGAGGATGAAGAGGCCGAGCACGGTCAGCACGACGACGTTGACCATCGAGACGTTCAGGACGTTCGCGTCCGTCTGGATGGTCGCCATCAGCACCATCGCGGCGGCGAGGATGCCCCAGCCCATCGCCAGGTTGACCCGGTGATGCACGTTGCCGCCGACCAGCGCCGCGACCAGGACGATCAGGCCGGCCACCGTGGACAGCCAGGCGGCGGCCGGGTTGGTGCGCAACCCGAGCACCCAGTCGGAGCCACGGTTGAAGAACGGATCGCCCCAGGTGACCGCGATGCCCAGGACGCCGAACAGCGTGAGGTAGAGCCCCGAGGCCGCGGTGAGCCAGCGGTAGGGCTGCCGGAGGTGATGGTTCAGCGGATAGTGCGCCATCAGGCAGATTGTGCCTGGCGTTCGCGCTCCTGTCGCGGCGCTCCGGCCTCGGTCGCCGGGGCGACCTTGGTGTAGAGCCCGGCCATGATGAGCACCAGCCCGACCAGGTAGGTGACGACGACCGTCGAGACGCTGAAGTTCAGGAAGTTCGCGTCCGTGCGGATCACGGCCAGCTCGTAGCTGCCGACCACCAGCAGGCTCCAGCCGATGTACTTGTCGACCTCGGTGTCGACGTTGCGGCCGATGGCGGTGGCGATCAGCACGATCGCGCCGATCAGCAGCGCGGCGAGCGACCAGAAGAGGTTGGTGTGCTGACCCAGCACCCGGTCGTCACCGTTGCCGAACAGGCCGTCGTCGGCCGTCTGGATCACACCGAAGATCCCGAACAGCACGAGGTAGGCGCCGGCCAGCGCGCTCAGGGCGCGATAGATCGGCCGCAGCGGGTGGTTGACCGGATTGTGCGCCATGGTGTCCCGTCTCCAACGTCGGTTCGTGTCGTCAAGATTCTCGCGCATCGCCGGAACCCACGCAGGAGCACCCCCGGATCAGGCCTCGGGTACCCGCTCGGCCAGCTCCAGCCAGGCCTCCTCGACCTGGCCACGCTCCTCCTGCACGGCCTTGAGCTGCGCGTCCAGCTCCATGATCTTGTCGTAGTCGCTACCGTGCGCGGCGAGACTCTCATTGATCTTGAGAATCCGTTCGTCCAGCTTGGCGACCTGCCGCTCGAGCCGGGTGAGATCCTTACGGGCCGTGCGCAGCTCGGCCGCCGACATGCCGCCCGCGTCCGCCGCCGGGCCCCGGTGCGGTGCCGTCGACGTCGTCGGCGGGGCCGCCGGATTTCCGGCCCGGGCCAGATATTCGGTGATGCCGCCGGGCAGGTGCACCAGCCGGCCGTCGCCGAACATCCCGTAGGCGGTGTCGGTCACCCGCTCGACCAGGTAGCGGTCGTGGCTGGCGACGACCATCGTGCCCGGCCAGGAGTCGAGCAGGTCCTCAAGCGACGCCAGCGTGTCGGTGTCGAGGTCGTTGGTGGGCTCGTCGAGCAGCAGCACGTTCGGCTCGGTGGCGAGCAGCCGCAGCAGCTGCAGCCGCCGGCGCTCGCCGCCGGACAGGTCGCTGACCGGCGTCCAGATGCGCTTGTCGGTGAAGCCGAAAACCTCGGCCAGCTGGCCGGCCGAGAGCTCGCGGTCGCCGAGCTTGACCCGCTTGGCGACGTCCTCGACCGCCTCGAGCAGCCGCAGGTGCCCGGGGAGCTCCTTTAGCTCCTGCGACAGGAACGCCGGACGCACGGTCGAGCCGGTCACCAGCCGCCCGCCGTCGGGCCGGGTGATCCCGGCGAGCAGCCGCAGCAGCGTGGTCTTCCCGGCGCCGTTGGCGCCCAGGATGGCGATCCGGTCGCCGGGGCCGACCTGCCAGGTCAGGTTGGCGAAGATCGGCTTCGGGCCGGCCTGCAGCGTTACGTCCTCGAGGTCGTAGACCTGCTTGCCCAGCCGGGTGGTGGCCAGCCGTTGCAGGCTGACCTTGTCGCGCACCGGCGGCACGTCGGCGATCAGCGCGTTCGCGGCGTCGATGCGGAACTGCGGCTTCGACGTCCGGGCCGGCGGACCCCGGCGCAGCCAGGCGATCTCCTTGCGGAGCAGGTTCTGCCGGCGGGCCTCCACCGACGCGGCGACCCGCAGCCGCTCGGCCCGGGCGAGGGTCCAGGCCGCATATCCGCCCTCGTACGCGTGCACCTGCTCGTCCACGACCTCCCAGGTCGCGGTGCAGACGGCGTCCAGGAACCAGCGGTCGTGGGTGACGACGACGAGCGCGCCGCGGCGGCCCAGCAGGTGGCGGGCCAGCCAGTCGACGCCGGCCACGTCGAGGTGGTTGGTGGGCTCGTCGAGGATCAGCAGGTCGGACTCGCGTACCAGCAGCGCGGCCAATGCGACCCGGCGGCGCTCACCGCCGGACATCGGACCGACGGGCGTCTCCAGGCCCAGGTGGCCCATGCCGAGGCCGTCGAGGATGGTCCGCACGCCGGCGTCCCCGGCCCACTCGTGCTCGGCGCCCATGCCCTCGCTGAGCCACGCCGTGCCCAGCACGACATCGCGCACGGTCGCGTCGGGTGCGAGCGTCAGCGTCTGCGGAAGGGCGGCCACGCGCAGGTCACGGCGGTGCGTGACGCGGCCCGAGTCGGGTTCCTCAAGCTTGGCGAGCATGCGCAGGAGGGTGGACTTGCCCGCGCCGTTGAGGCCGACGATGCCGAGACGCGCGTCGTCGTCCAGCCCGAGGGACACGTCGGTGAGCAGCTGACCGGCGGCTCCGTAGCCCTTGTTCACCCGGTCCAGGTTGATGATGTTGGCCACGATGCCCCTAGGTTACCCGGGCGCCCGGCATCGGCCCGCGGGCGGTGACCACCGACCGGCACACCCCGGCGGCGGTCAGCCCGGCCGCGACCCGCTCGGCGTGCGCGCCGTCGGTGGCGAGGAAGACGCAGGTGGGTCCGGAACCGGAGACGATGCCGGCGACCGCGCCCGCGGCCGCGCCCGCCTTCAGCACGTCGGCCAGCGCCGGGCGCAGCGACAACGCGGCCGGCTGCAGGTCGTTGGCGAGCGCCGCGCCGAGCACCGCGGGGTCACGCTGGCGCAGGGCGGTCATCAGCTCGTCCGCGCTCTCCAGCGCGGGGGGCGGCCACGGGCTGTCCCGCAGCCGGTCCAGCTCCCGGTAGACCTCGGGGGTCGACAGGCCGCCGTCGGCGATGGCGACCACCCAGTGCCAGGTAGTGGGCCGGGCCAAAATCGGGCTCACGGCCTCGCCGTGCCCGGTGCCGAGCGCGGTGCCACCGTGCAGCATGAACGGCACGTCCGAGCCCAGCTCGGCGCCGATCCCGGCCAGCTCGTCCCGGGAGAAGCCGGTGCCCCAGAGCAGGTCGCAGGCGAGCAGCGTGGCGGCCGCGTCGGCGCTGCCGCCGGCCAGGCCGCCCGCGAGCGGGATCGACTTGCGCAGGTGCAGGCGGGCGTGCGCGGGCACCCGGCCCTTGGCGGCCAGCGCCCGGGCGGCCCGCATGATCAGGTTGCTGTCGTCGAGGGCGAGCTCGCCGGCGCCCTCGCCCTCCATGGTCAGCGCGAGGGTGTCGCCGGGCCGCGCGGTCAGCTCATCGAAGAGGCTGATCGCGTGGTAGACGGTGCTGAGCTCGTGAAAGCCGTCGTCCCGCAGCGGGCCGACCGCGAGATGCAGATTGATCTTCGAGGGCACCCGGACCTTGACGGGACCGGCGAACCGGCGGGGCTTGTCGTCGTCCGGCCCCCACGCCTCCGTCACGGAGTGATGTCCGAGATCGGCAGCCTGATGTCGAACGGCGCGCTCAGCACCAGCTCGGTGTCCGACTCCGCCGCGAGTTCGTAGTGAGCGCCGACGAGGTCGTAGGCGAAGACGTGGATCGGGTCCTGCTCGATCCGCCAGTAGTGCGCGATGCCGGCGGCGGCGTACTCGGCCGGCTTCTCCAGCCGGTCGCGCTTCCTGGTGTCCGGGGACACGATCTCCACGACCAGGGTCACGTGGTCGGCGACCGAGTAGTGGTTCGAGCCCGTCAGGGCGTCGGCCAGGAGCAGGTCCGGCTCGAAGGTGGTGTTCAGCGAGACGGCGACCCCGGTCGCCTGGCTCGGCCGGAATTCCCCGGGCGAATGCTGTAGGAGCCAGCGCCACAGCAGGCCAGCGATGCGCTGGTGATCGCCGGTGGGCGGGGGGACAACGATCATCGCACCGTCGCGTAGCTCGACGCGGGGTGCGCCGTCGGGCAGGAACAGCACGTCTTCGACGGTGTGGGTCGCCAGCTGCTGCCTGATCGGGTCAGGGGTCCACACGACGTGGCCCGTCGGTTGCGCCGTCATGAGTCCACCTCCTCGTGCCGCCTGCCGGACGCGCTGAGCTTACCGCCGTACCCGGCGGCGATCGCGGCGGCCGCGATCGCGGCGAACTGCTCCACCGTGAGCGACTCCCCGCGGGCCTGCGGGCTCACCCCCGCCGCCACCAGCACCTTCTCGGCCAGGTCCGCGCCGCCGGCCCAGCCGGCCAGCGCGGCCCGGAGGGTCTTGCGCCGCTGCGCGAACGCGGCGTCCACCACCTGGAACACGACCCGGCGGTCGACCTCGGCGGGCGCCTCGCGGCAGGCGAAGGCCACGAGGCCGGAGTCCACGTTCGGTACCGGCCAGAACACCGCCGGCGGCACCCGTCCCGCGGCGCGCGCGGCCGCGTACCAGGCGAGCTTGACCGACGGGACGCCGTATACCTTCGAGCCGGGGCCGGCGACCAGCCGGTCGGCGACCTCCTTCTGCACCATCACCAGGCCGCCGCGAAGCGTCGGCAGCTCCGCCAGCAGGTGCAGGACGACCGGCACGGCGACGTTGTACGGCAGGTTCGCCACCAGCATCGTCGGCGCCGGGGTCAGCACGGAGCCCTTGATCCGCAGGGCGTCGGCGTGGTGCACGGTCAGCTTCGCGGCGTCGGCGCGCTCCGCCACGGTCGCCGGCAGCGCGGCGGCCAGCGTCGGGTCCAGCTCGACGGCGTGCACGTGTGCCGCGACCCCGAGCAGCCCCAGGGTGAGCGAGCCGAGCCCGGGCCCGACCTCCAGCACCACGTCGTCGCCGGTCAGCCCGGCCGCGGCGACGATCCGGCGCACCGTGTTGGGGTCGTGCACGAAGTTCTGGCCGAGCTTCTTCGTCGGCGCGACGCCGAGGCGCGCGGCGAGCTCCCGGATCTCCGCCGGGCCGAGGAGTGCATCAGCCATGAGGTCAGAGCCTACGGCCGCCCGGGGGTGACCATGGGCCACGGGGCAGCGGTGACACGGTCAGACACGGTAGAACGAGGTAATGACGGAGCTGCTCGAGCTGCGGGGCGTGGTGGAGGCGACACCGGACAAGGTCGCCGAGGTGCTGCTCGACGCGCGGCCCGGCGGGCGGTCACCGCTGGCCGCAACCGGCTCGGCCACGCCCGCGCGGGGTGACGAGTTCACCGTCACCCAGGAGGGCAGCACGATGACGGTGACCCTCGACCGGGTCGCGCGTTCGATCGCCCACCAGGGTGAGTGGTGGTTTCGGGGCGTCACCAGCGTCGAGGCGGACGAGCGCGGGGCCCTGGTGATCTACCGCATCTTCAACGTCGCGCCGGGGCACCGCTGGGCGGTCCGGTTCGTCTCCCGGGGGCCGCTGGCGGCGGCGCCGACCGCGTTCGCGAAGTTGCTCGGCGGCCTGGGCGAGCAGCTCGACTGCGCCGCCTATCCGCTGCCCGGCTGAGCTAGCTCCAGGGTCCGAAGGCCCGCTCCCCGTTTGCCGAGACGGCCGCGCAGAGCGTGTCCAGGTCCGTGCCGGTGGTCTCGGCGAGTGCCCGCATCGTCAACGGGATCAGGTACGACGCGTTGGGGCGCCCCCGGTACGGCACCGGCGTGAGGTACGGGGCGTCCGTCTCCACCAGCAGCTGCTCCGGCGGCGTCAGCGCGGCCGCCTCCCGCAGCCCGGTGGCGCTGGCGAAGGTGACCGTCCCGGCGAAGCTGAGCAGATAGCCCCGGCGGACGCACTCGGCGGCGAAGTCCGCGTCGCCGGAGAAGCAGTGCAGCACCACCACCTCCGGCGCGCCCTCGTCATCCAGCACCCGCAGCACGTCGGCGTGCGCGTCGCGGTCGTGGATGATCAGCGGCTTCGCGTACCGCTTGGCTATCGCGATGTGCGCCCGGAAGCTGAGCTCCTGCGCCGCCCGCCCGTCGTCGCCGGTGCGGAACGTGTCCAGGCCGGTCTCGCCGACGCCGCGGACGCGGGGCTCGGCGGCGAGCGCCTCGATCTCGCGCAGCGCCGCATCCAGATCGGACAGTCGTGGTGCCTCGTTCGGGTGCAGGGCGACCGCGGCGAGCACCGAGGGGTGGCGGGCGGCCAGTTCGGCGCCCCAGCGCGAGGACGCCACGTCGACGCCGACCTGCAGCAGCCGGTCCACGCCGGACTTCGCCGCCGCGCCGATCAGCGCCTCGACGGGGTCGCCGTCACCGGCGCCGCCGGGCACCCCGGCCTCGTGCACGGTGATGTCGAGATGGGTGTGGCTGTCGAAGACGGGTACGGCCAGCGGCTCGGGTGCGGGCGGGAACTCCCCCGCACGCCGAGCGGCCCGCGCCTTGCGCGATTCGGAAGGTGGAGTGCTGTTCATCGCCGTTCAGGATCACACATCCGTCCGTGAGAGTTTTTTTCACTCACTGGGGGTCATCCTCCGTTCACCGGAAATCCACCCTCGGGGCCTAACTTCACCTGGTGACCGTGACCGGTGAGGACGCCGCCGTCGGCACCGACCCTCTCGAGCCGCCCCTGATGGCGCCGCTGCGCCGCGACCTGACCTGGGACCGCGTCCAGGCCATGACCCAGTCCGCCGGTTACCTGGACGACGCGGTGCTGCAGCGGATCCGGTCGACCGCCGCCGTGCGCCGCGGCACCCGGATGACGAAGGTCCTCTCCGCCGCACAGTTCGCGGGTCACCTGGCCGGCTGGCTGCCGTACGGCTTCTGCTACCGCGCCTGCGACATCGCCCACCTGCGCACCCCGGCCGAGCTCGGGCTGCTACGCACCGACGGCAGCGGCGACGCGGACGTGGCGTACGCGCTGCGCTGGCGCGCGGTCGACCCGATCGACTACGAGATCCCGATGGGCGAGGTACAGAGCGGCCTGCCGGCGCTGCCGGCGCACTCCCGGATCGGCCCGATGGTGCTCGGCACCGGCTTCACCCCGAGCGCCGACGACCTGATCCCCGAGTTCGTCACGGCGGGCTTCGCCGACCTGCCGCTGCCCGCCAACGCGCAGTTGCTCGCCTACCCGGGCACCGGCGACGAGGTGGTGCTCTACACCTACCAGCCCGAGCAGCACGGCTGGCTGCGGCTGGCCGGGCCGCGCTGGCGGCACCTGCTGGACGGAGTTCCCGGCGTGAGCCCGGACCGTGAGTACGTGCCGTGCACTGACGCCGGCTCGGCGCGGCTGGTCGGCCGGATCAACGAGCACGAGTACCAGGCGGTGGCCGACCCGCCGGAGGACTTCCGGGTGCGGGCGCTGACCCGCGCCGCCCGCTATCCGGTGACGACGCTGAGCCGCCGGGCCGAGCAGGCACAGTGGCGCACCGTCGGTTGCTGGGTGCTGCAGCGCGACGACAACTGGGCACGCCTGCGCCTGGTGCACCCGGACGCCGACGCGGTCTCCGCCGTGGGCGCCCGCTGCTACGAGCGCGGCGTGTACGAGGTCTGGGCGCCCGTACGCGAGCTGACCGACCACCACATCGCCGAATTCCCGTACGAGCTCTAGCGAACACGCAACCGGCGCCGCCCGAGGGCGGCGCCGGTTCGCGGGGCCTCAGGAACCGAGGCGCTCCAGCTCCTCCTCGACCACCGACGGGTCGAGCTTGCGGAACACCGGTTTCGGGGCGGCCAGCGGCGTGCCGGCCACCAGCGGCACCGACTCCCAGCGCGCGCCGACCGTGTAGTCGCCGGTCAGCACCGGGTAGCCCGGTCCGCCGTCGAGGTCCTCGACCTCCACGATGGACGGCATCGGCGCGTGCACGCCCGTGCCGCCGAGCAGCTCGTGCACCTTCTGCGCCGAGTGCGGCAGGAACGGGGTGAGCAGCGTGTTCGCGTCGCTGACGACCTGCAGCGCCACGTGCAGGACCGTGCCCATCCGCGGCTTCTCCTCCGCGGCCTTGAGCTTCCACGGCGCCTGGTCGGAGAGGTACTTGTTCGCCTCGGCGACGACGCGCATGGCCTCGCCGATCGCCGCCTTCTGCCGGTGCTTGCCGATCAGTTCACCGACGGTCACGAAGCCGGCCTTCGCCGTCTCCAGCAGGGCGAGGTCGTCCGGGGTCAGGTCCAGCGCCGGGGGGATCTCGCCGAAGTTCTTGGCCGCCATCGAGATCGACCGGTTGACCAGGTTGCCCCAGCCGGCGACGAGCTCGTCGTTGTTGCGCCGGACGAACTCCGCCCAGGTGAAGTCGGTGTCGTTGGACTCCGGGCCGGCGGCGGCGATGAAGTACCGCAGCGCGTCGGCGTCGTAGCGCTCCAGGAAGTCCCGGACGTAGATGACCACCTTGCGCGACGAGGAGAACTTGCGGCCCTCCATCGTCAGGTACTCGCTCGAGACGACCTCGGTCGGCAGGTTCAGGGCGCCCAGCGAACCGGGGCTGCCGCCCTTGTCACCCGAGCCCGAGTAGCCGAGCAGCAGCGACGGCCAGATCACCGAGTGGAAGACGATGTTGTCCTTGCCCATGAAGTAGTAGCCGAGCGCGTCCTTGCCCTGCGCGTCGGCCGACCACCACCGCCGCCACGCGTCCGGGTCGCCGGAGCGGCGGGCCCACTCGATCGAGGCCGACAGGTAGCCGATGACCGCGTCGAACCACACGTAGATGCGCTTGTCGCCGCGGTCGCGCCAGTCGTCCAGCGGGATCGGGATGCCCCACTCGAGGTCACGGGTGATGGCCCGGGGCTGCAGGTCGTCGAGCAGGTTGCGGGAGAACTTCAGCACGTTGGGGCGCCAGCCGTCGCGCGCGTCCAGCCACTTGCCCAGCGACTGGGCGAAGGCCGGCAGGTCGAGGAAGAAGTGCTCGGTCTCCACGAACTGCGGGGTCTCGCCGTTGATCCGCGAGCGGGGGTTGAGCAGCTGCTCGGGGTCGAGCTGGTTGCCGCAGTTGTCGCACTGGTCGCCGCGGGCGCTCTCGTAGCCGCAGATGGGGCAGGTGCCCTCGATGTAGCGGTCGGGCAGCGTGCGGCCGGTCGACGGGGAGATCGCGCCCAGCGTCGTCCTGGGGACGATGTAGCCGTTCTCGTGGAGGCCGGTGAACAGCTCCTGCACGACCGCGTAGTGGTTGCGGGTGGTGGTCCGGGTGAACAGGTCGTAGGAGAGTCCGAGGCCGTGCAGGTCCTCGACGATCACCCGGTTGTAGCGGTCGGCGAGCTGACGGGGCGTGACGCCGTCCGCGTCGGCCTGCACCTGGATGGGCGTGCCGTGCTCGTCGGTGCCCGAGACCATGAGCACATCGTGGCCGGACATCCGCATGTACCGGCTGAAAACGTCGGAGGGCACCCCGAAGCCGGAGACATGACCGATGTGGCGCGGGCCGTTGGCGTAAGGCCAGGCGACCGCGGCGAGAACGTGACTCATGGTGCTCAAGAGTAGTGACCGCCGCCCCCGGCGCGCGAACGCCCGGCGGGCTGACCTTTTTGTCCCGACACGCCCGAGTATCTCCCTGATCACCGACGGAACCCGTAGTCCAATGGGAGACATGACGGGTGACGCGCCACAACCTGGGGAAACGCCTCGCAACGAGGGCGACCCGTGGTCGTACGCCGACCCCGAGGCCGCGTGGTGGCGCGGGAAGAACGAGGGCCCGCCGGCCGAGCGCCCGCGACACCTGCGCCCCCGCTCGGCACCGGCCGGCACACCGGCGCTCGACTCACCCGGGACCGCCGAGCCCGGCGGCGAGCCCGCCGAGCCCGGCCAGGCCGCCGCGCAGGACGTGGCGACGGTGTTGGTCGACGAGCCCGCCGAGGCCCGCCGGGCCGGGGCACAGGACGCGTCCGCGGCGCTGAGCGCCGGGCCGCCGCCGGCCGGGGCGGACGTCCACCCGGCCCCGGGGACCGCGCAGGCCCCGGAGACCCCGGCGCGCGAGGACAAGCCCGAGACCGGCACCAAGGGCGTCGAGCAGCACCACGACGACCTCGACGCCGAGCGCTTCAACACCGAGGGCGAAGGCACCGTATACACCGCCAGGAGCGGAAGCCGGCCGGACCGGGCCGGGCCGGAACGCGAGCCGACGATGATCGACCTGCTCGCCGCCGTACCGCTGGAGGAGCCGCAGCCCGCGCAGGAGGTGATGATCCTGCCCGAACCGGGCCGCGACCGGCCGACGGTGGCCCTGGACCGCGGCGCCGTGCCCGGTCAGCCGCCCTCCGGGCTGTCCCGGCTCGGCCAGGCCCGCGAGGACCGGGCGCGGGCGGACCGCGCGCTACAGGACCGGGTACGCCAGGAGCGCGCCTCCGCCCTGCTCGAGACCTCGCCGTTCTGGCGGGCCGGCGAAGACAACCGGGCGGCGGACCTGCCGCAGCTGGAGAACCTCGAGCGGCCCCCGAACGCCGGCCGGTCGTCGCGCCGCGGCGCCCGCCACCCGCGCCGCCCGGCGGCGGGCCTGATCGGCCTGCTGGCCCTGGGCCTGGTCGCCAGCTTCTTCGCCTGGGTGAGCGCGGAGCCGTTCTGGCTCGCGGTCGGGCACGGCGACCGGGGCACGGCCACGGTCCTGCGGTGCACGGGCTCGGGCGTCACGCAACGCTGCACGGGGCAGTTCACCGCCGCGGACGGCGCCTACCGGGTGGACGACCTGCCGCTGCTCGGCGTCGAGCCCGAGCGGCGCGCCTCCGGCTCGGTCGCCCGGGCCCGGATGGTCAGCAGCGAGAGCCGCCAGGCGTACGTCGGCGACACCGGCATGCTGGTGCACCTGCGCTGGGGGCTCAGCTTCGTGCTGCTGCTGGTCTGCGGCCTGGGCATCGCCGGGTTGACCGGGGCGCGCAGGCTGGACACCGCCCGGGCCCGGCGCGGCGCGCTGCTGTTCAGCGTGGCGGCCCCGCTGGTACTGCTCGCCGGATTCCTCGCCGTCACCTACTGAGCGTGCACCAGCGCGTACACCTCGCGCTTGCGCAGGCCGTACGCGTCGGCCACCGCCTGGATGGCGTCGCGCCGTGAGGCGCCGGCGGCCTCCCGCTCCGCGACCGCGGCGCGCAGCTCCTCGTCGGCCGGCCGCTCGGCCGGCCCGGCCGGTGCGCCGGCGACGACCACGGTGATCTCGCCGCGCGGCCCGGCCTCGGCCGCCCACTCGGCGAGCTCGCCCAGCGGGCCCCGGCGGATCTCCTCGTAGGTCTTGGTCAGCTCGCGGCAGACCGCACCGTCGCGTGCGGCGCCGAAGGTCGCGGCGAGGTCGGTAAGCGTCGCGGTGATCCGGTGCGGCGCCTCGAAGAAGACGAGCGTGCGCGGCTCGGCGGCGAGTTCGCGCAGCCGGGAGCGGCGGCCCGAGCCGGCGCGCGGCAGGAAACCCTCGAAGCAGAACCTGTCGCTCGGCAGGCCGGACAGCGCCAGCGCGGTGGTCACCGCGCTGGGCCCGGGCGCCGCGGTGACCGGGAAGCCGGCGTCCAGCGCGGCCCGGACCAGGCGGTATCCCGGGTCCGAGACGCTCGGCATGCCGCCGTCGGTGACGACCGCGACCACCGCACCGCCCCGCAGCGCCTCGACCAGGTCGGGGGTCCGGCGCTCCTCGTTGCCCTCGAAGTACGACACGATGCGGCCGGCGACGGTGACGCCGAGGTCCCGGGCGAGGCGCAGCAGGCGCCGGGTGTCCTCGGCCGCGACCACGTCCGCCGTCGCCAGGGTCTCGCGCAGCCGGACGGAGGCGTCGCCGACGTTGCCCAGCGGCGCGCCTACCAGTACCACCCGGCCCGTGCCCGTCTCCACCACCGAAGAAGTCCATCACATGAAGACGCGCGGGCTCCGGGCGCCGTGCTCTTCCGCCGCAGCCTACGATCGCGGGGTGACTTCGGCGACAGCTGAGACTGACACCACCGGACCCGCCCCCGCGGACGAGCAACCACCCGACGCGGCGGCCGGCGGCCGCGGCATCGTGCCCGATGCCGTCCGCCGCCGGCTCGCGACGCTGGACCGCTGGTGGAACCCGTACTCGTGGCTGATCACCGCGCTGATCGTGGCGGTCGCGGCGATCCTGCGGCTGGCCGGCCTCAGCCGTCCCAAGGGCTACATCTTCGACGAGGTGTACTACCCGACCGACGCCTGGGACATGCTCCAGCACGGCGTGGAGTGGGACGAGAAGACCAACGGTCCCGCGTACGTGGTGCATCCTCCGCTCGGCAAGTGGCTGATCGCGCTCGGCGAGAAGGTGTTCGGCAACAACGAGCTCGGCTGGCGCATCTCGGGCGCGATCGCCGGCACGCTGATGATCCTGATTCTGATCCGGGTCGCGTACCGGCTGTTCCACTCGATCGTGCTGGCCGGAATCGCCGGCCTGCTGATGGCGCTCGACGGCTTCCAGCTGGTGCTGTCCCGCACGTCGCTGCTCGACATCTTCCTGGGCCTGTTCATCCTGGCGACGTTCGCGGCGCTGGTACTGGACCGCGACCACTACCGCCGACGCTGGCTGCGGGCGCTCGAGCGCGGCTACGACCCGGCCGCCACCGGGACCGGGCTTCCCTGGATCTTCCCCTGGTGGCTGCTCACGGCGGGCGTGCTGCTCGGGCTGGCCTGCGGGGTGAAGTGGAGCGCGGCGTTCTTCGCGCCGTTCTTCGCCGTGCTGGTCGTGGTGTGGCGGGTGCAGGCCCGGCGCTCGGCCGGCGCGCGCCGGCCGATCCTGCGCGGCATCCTCGGCGACCTGGGCTACCTGATCCTCACCTTCCTGCTGACGACCATCTTCTACATCGCCACCTGGACCGGATGGCTGGTCACGGACACCGGCTACTTCCGGCACTTCCGCGAGGCGAACGGCCTCAGCGAGCCGCCGATCCTGGGCGCGCTGCTGAACCTCATCCACTACCACCAGGCGGCGTTCGACTTCCACAACGGCCTGACCGACCGCCACGTGTACCAGTCCTGGCCCTGGCAGTGGCTGCTGCTGGGCCGCCCGGTCGCCTTCTACTGGAACGGCAACGGCAACTGCGGGGCACCCAGCTGCGCCGCCGAGATCCTGCTGCTGGGCACCCCGATCCTGTGGTGGTCGTTCCTGCCGGCGCTGGGCGCGCTGGTCTGGTTCGGCATCGCCCGGCGGGACTGGCGCGCGTTCGCCATCGGCACGGGCGTGGTGGCGGGCCTGCTGCCCTGGTTCTACTTCGCGGTGTCCGAAGGCCGGACGATGTTCGCGTTCTACGTGCTGCCGGCGCTGCCGTTCCTGATCCTGGCCGTGACCTACGCCCTCGGGGCGATCATGACGCCGTCCACCGGGATGGTTGCGGGCTCCGGGCGCTCGGACAGACAACTGATCGGCACGATCGTGGTCGGCGTCTACGTGCTGCTCGTGGCGCTCTGCTTCGCGTACTTCCACCCGATCTTCGTCGGGCAGCTCATCCCCTATGAGGACTGGTCGGCACGCATGTGGCTGGGCAGCCGCTGGATCTGACCATGCCCGTCGGCGAGACGTCGCGCCGACGGGCATTGAAACGATAGAAACGCCCGCCGCTTCGCGCGACGGGCGTTTCTTTATCGAATAGGTGCGCGCCCCGATCGCCTGCCACGGGGGAAGCGGGCGATAGGAGCGCGCAAGATGAAGCTTAACGACCGCCGATGGCGGACACAACGGGTGGCCTTACTCAGTTATCGAGAATCTTGTTGCCAACTGACGACCAGACCGTGACCAGGGAGGTCCGGCCGGGCCACGTGCGACAAAGTGGACAATAGGCTATATTGGTTTTAATGCCACTTATCACATCGTGAACGCTATTCGGATAAGGCCTTCCGAATGAGTCGGCAATTCGACAACAAATCGCGTGTCAAAGCGGCGTAACCTTTAAGATCCGCGATGTTGTCCGCAGGTCAGCGGGTATCCGCGGAATACTCACACACAACTTCCCCATCAGGTCAAACGTGAGCTGCCACCGTTTCGGCTGGTTCCGGCTCCACCTTCGTACGTCATCAGATCCGGTGACCCCGATCAAGATCTCCGTAGATGTTCTTAAGCTCGCCGCGTGACATTGCAGGAGCCCAATAACCCGCCATTCGCCGACGTCGACATCCCTGACACACAGGTGATCGACGTGGCGCTCCCCTCGCCGGTGTTCGTGGACTCGACCGGACGCCGTCGGCGCCTGCTGCGGCGGGTCGCGTACGGCTTCGGTGCCCTCTGCATGGTCTATGGGGGGCTCATCAGCGTCAGCCTGGCCGGGGGACCGGTCAGCTCCAACGCTGTCCTGCCCCTGCCCGGCCTGGCAGACAGCGGCGACGAGGAGGACGTCGTCCTGGCCCGGCCCAGCCCGACCCCGGTACCGGTCACCACCACCCCCGCCGTGCAGCCCATCCTCGAGGTCTTTCCTCGCCGCGGTGCGCCGGCCAGCCGGACGACCGAGGTCGGTTCCGTCACGCCACGGTCGTCGTCCGCGTCTCCCGAGCCGTCCCGGAGCCCGTCGCCCGCGTCGACGACCAAGAAGCCGACGACCAAGCCGACCCCCAAGCCGGCAGAGTCGGGGACGACCACGCCGGCCGATCCGGGGCCCGTCGAGACCACCACCGATCCGGCACCGCCCCCGCCACCCCCGCCGGTGCCGCCGGCTCCGCCGCCCGCGCCGGTGCCGCCGGCTCCACCGGCGCTGCCGCCGGCCGACGACGACGGCGGCTCGGGCGGCGGCTCGGGCGGCGGCTCGGGCGGCGGCGGGAGCTCGGACAACGAGCCACCACCCCCGCCCCGGCCACCGGCCGACGATCCCGCCGACGCCGACCCGGCGCCGGCGGCCACGTCGAAGCCGGAGCCGAAGCCGAAGGCCGACCCCGAACCGGAGCCCAGCGGCGAGGCCGCGCCATGACCCGCCCGCCGGCCCGTCGCGGCCGCAACCGCAACCGCAGCCGTTCCCGGCGCCGCCTGCTGCCGGCGCCCCGCGTCCTGCTCGGCCTCCTGCTGATCAGCCTCTTCGTCGGCGTGCTGGTGGTGCAGGCGTACATCAACGCCGAGTTCACCAGCGACCACCTCGAGTCCGAGGTCGGCGACCAGGCCGGCGTGCCCGCGGCGATCCGCGGCGGCGGCCCGATCATCAACACCACCGGCGGCCAGGAGAGCTCCAGCCGGCTGCCCGAGCGCACCATCGCGCTCACCTTCGACGACGGCCCCGACCCGGAGTGGACGCCGAAGGTCCTCGACGTCCTGCGGGAGAACGACGCGCACGGCACGTTCTTCGTCGTCGGCTCCGAGGTCGCCCGTCAACCGGAACTGACCAAGCGGATCGTCACCGAGGGCAACGAACTCGGGCTGCACACGTTCACCCACCCCAACATGCAGCGCATCGCGCCGTGGCGGCGCGACCTCGAGCTGTCACAGACCCAGGTCGCCATCGCCCGGGCCGCGAACGTGCGCACGAACCTGGTCCGTTTCCCGTACTCGTCGAAGCCGCAGGCGATCGACGAGGTCAACTGGAAGATCGTCAAGGACGCCGGCAAGCTGGGCTACCTGGTCGTGGTCAACGACATCGACAGCGAGGACTGGCAGCGCCCCGGCGTCGCGCAGATCGTCAAGACGGCCACCCCGCCCGGGGACGCGTCCGCGGTCATTCTGTTCCACGACGCCGGCGGTGACCGGTCACAGACCCTGGCGGCGCTCAAGGTCTTCATCCCGGCGATGAAGGCGCGCGGATACCGCTTCACCACGGTCACCGAGGGCCTGAACCTCTCGATCGCCGAGCAGGAGAAGGATCAGACCGTCGCCCTGCCGCTGCTGCCGGTCAACCCCGTCGCCGCCTCGACCGACCGGCTGCGCGGCTCCGGACTGCTCTGGACGGTACGGCTGGCGGACGGCATGGTCTGGGGGCTGGCCGGCCTCTTCCTGGTGGTCGGGCTGCTGACCATCGGGCGTACGGCGTTGCTGCTGCTGCTCGCCACCCGGCACGCCCGGCAGCGCCGCAGGCCCGACTGGTCCTGGGGTCCGGAGGTCACCGAGCCCGTCTCCGTGATCGTGCCCGCCTACAACGAGAAGGAGGGCATCGAGGCCGCCGTCCGGTCCCTGGCCGGCGGCGACTACCCGGCGATCGAGGTCGTGGTCGTCGACGACGGCAGCACCGACGGCACCGCCGCGATCGTGGAGCGGCTCGGCCTGCCCAACGTGCGCGTCGTCCGGGTGCCGAACGGCGGCAAGTCGAACGCCCTCAACACCGGGATCGCGCTCGCCCGGCACGACATCATCGTCACCGTCGACGGCGACACCATCTTCGAGCCCGACTCGATCCGGATGCTGGTGCAGCCGTTCGCCAGCCCGGCGGTGGGCGCGGTGGCCGGCAACGTCAAGGTCGGCAACCGGCAGACGCTGGTCGCGGCCTGGCAGCACATCGAGTACGTGATCGGCTTCAACCTCGACCGCCGCCTCTACGAGGTGCTCAACTGCATGCCGACCGTGCCCGGCGCGATCGGCGCGTTCCGCCGCGTGGCACTGGCCGAGGTGGGCGGGGTCAGCGACGAGACCCTCGCCGAGGACACCGACGTGACCATGGCGCTGTGCCGGGCCGGGTGGCGGGTCGTCTACGAGGAGCGGGCCAAGGCGTGGACCGAGGCACCGACGACCCTCGAGCAGCTCTACCGCCAGCGCTACCGGTGGAGCTACGGGACCATGCAGGCGATGTGGAAGCACCGCAAGGCGCTGACCGACTCCGGCGACTCCGGTCGCTTCGGCCGCGTCGGCCTGCCGTTCCTCGCGCTGTTCGGGGTGGCGCTGCCGCTGCTCGCACCCGTCGTCGACATCATGCTCGTCTACGGGCTGGTCTTCTGGGAGCTCAGCGCGACGATGGTCGCGTGGGGCCTGATGCTCGCGCTGCAACTCTTCACCGCGGCCGTGGCGTTCCGCTTCGACAACGAGTCGATGCGCCCGCTGTGGCGGCTACCGCTGCAGCAGTTCGCGTACCGGCAGCTGATGTACCTGGTGCTGATCCAGTCCGCGCTGACGGCGATGACCGGCGGCCGGCTGCGCTGGCACAAGCTGCACCGCGCCGGGCTCGGCGGCGCGCGGAACTCCGCCGCGTCGCCGGCGGCGCCGCCCGGCCAGGACGTCGCGCCCGCGGTCGACACCTGGCCGCCGGTGCTGGACCAGCTGGGCGATCCGGACCACCCCGCGGCCGGCCGTGCCACGGCCCGCCCGCCGGTACCGACCCAGAGCGTTCCGCACTACGACAGCGATCACCACCAGTACGACAGCGACGACCGGTACGACGACGAACTCCCATCGGCCGGCTCGCCCCCGGTCGGCGGTTCCGGTCCCGTGTTCACCCGCGGGGCGTAACGGGGCCCCGCACCCGCCCGAACTGCAGCCGGGCGGGTGCGGGGCCCTCAGGCATCCACGAGCTCGCGCTCGGCGACCGGGAAGACCACGTGCAGCGAGGTGCCGTCGCCGGGGCGGTCCGAGAGCGCCACCGTCGCGTGGTGTGCGTCGAGGATCCGCTTGGCGACGGCCAGGCCGCGGTCCGGCCCCGGCACGTCACCCGGGTCGGTCAGCGCCCCGTAGTACAGGTGCGGGAACAGCTCCGGGCGCATCCCGCCGGGCATGTCCATGTCGTCCAGCCATACCGCCGGGCCGGACTCCATCTCCGTACCGACCCGCACCCGGCCGCCCGACGGCGTGTACTTGATCGCCGCGAAGAGCAGGTGCATGAGGACCTGCTCCAGGCGTACGGGATCCGCGATGATCGGCAGCGACGGGCCGCCGGCCTGGTTGAGGATCCAGATCTGCTTCGTCGCCGCGATCGGCCGGACCGCCTCCACCGCCCGCTGGGTCAGCCGGGTCAGATCGATCTGCCGCATGTGCAGGCTGTCCATGCCGTGCCCGGCGTCGGCCATCGATGCCAGGTGGTCGAGCAGGTCGCTGAGCCCGCGCACGTGCGCCGCGGTGGCCCTGCCGACGAGTTCGGCCTGCTCCGCGTCGTGGAGACCGGTGTTGCCGAGATCGGCCAGGTAGGAGCGCATCAGCCGCAGCGGGGCACGCAGCTCGCCGCCGACCAGCCCGGCCAGCTCGTCCTTGCGCCGCTCGAGCTCCTGCAGCCGCGCGGTGGTGTTGGCCAGCGCGGTGGCGTAACGGCGCATCTCCAGCTGCGAGGTGACCTGCCGGGCCAGCGCGCGCAGGACCTGGAGCTGCTCGGTGTCGAGCCGGCGCGGCACCGAGTCGAACACGCAGAGCGTGCCGACGGCGAAGCCGTCGCTGGTGATCAGCGGGGCGCCCGCGTAGAACCGGACGCCGTCGCCGCGATCGACCGTCGGGTGGCCGGAGAACCGGGCGTCCTCGCGGGTGTCCGGCACGACGAGCAGGTCGTTGCCGAGGATGGCGTGGGCCCCGAACGACAGATCACGCGAGGTCTGTGTCAGTTCCGTGCCGATCTTGGCCTTGAACCACTGGCGATCGACGTCGATCAGGCTGATCAGCGACATGGGCACGCCGCAGACGGTCGCGGCGAGCCTGACGATGTCGTCGAAGTCCTTCTCGGCCGGGGTGTCGAGCACGTGCAGTTCGTAGAGCGCTGCGAGCCGATCGGCTTCGTTGCTGGGCAGTGGCGCTGGCATGACTGTCACCTCCTGGAGACACTCCAGGAATACCACCCAAAAGTAGCGAGACTCGCATTTCGCCAGTTTCCGCTCCCCCGAGCGGCCGGATCAGGCCGGGTCGTGACAGACCGCCTCGACGTTGTTGCCGTCGGCGTCGAACACGAACGCGCCGTAATAGTTCGCGTGATAATCCGGCCGCAGCCCCGGCGTGCCGTTGTCAACGCCCCCGGTGCGCAGCGCGGCGGCGTGGAACGCGTCGACCGCGGCCCGGTCGGGAGCGGTGAAGGCGACGTGCACCCGGTGCGAGGGCTCCCGCAACGCCAGCCAGAAGAAGGGTTGGCCGCCGGCGTCGCCGAACCCGATCAGCTTCTGCTCGTCGACCACGACCTTGATCCCGAGCGGGCGCAGGGCATTCTCATAGAAGTGCTTGCTCTCATCGAGGTGGTGCACCCCGAGGACGACATGGTCGATCATGGTCAGCCCCTCTCGCAGCCATGTCGACCGTATCTCCGGCGTGCGACATTTCTTGATCTCGTGCGCCGAGCGGCGGTCAGTATGCGCCAAGCAGAGCCGCGGTATGACTGACCTGGACACTGTGCGTCACGCAGTCGTCACCATCGATCATGTGCAGCAGAAAGCCGGTGGGCTCGGCAAGGTAGCCGGGCGGCTCGTCCGAGCCGAACAGCAGACCCGCCTGCCGCCACAGGCTGGGCGCGACGGTGAGCACGCTGCCGGCGAAACCGGCGGTGATGGAGCGGTGCACGTGCCCGGCCATGACCCGTACCACGTTGGAGTGGCCGGAGACGACCTCGCGCAGGGCGTCCCCGTCGAGCAGCCGCATGCCGTCGAGGAAGCGGATGCCGACCGGCATCGGCGGATGATGCACGCCGATCAGCGCCGGCACGTCCGGCCGGCTCCGCAGCACACCGTCGAGCCAGGAGAGTTGCTCCGCGCCGAGCCGCCCCGCCGGCGAACCGGGAATCAGCGAATCCAGCGCCACGAGCGTGAACTCCGGATAATCGACCGAGTAGTGCGCCTCGCCGCCGACGGCGTCGAGCAGCGCGTCCCGATCATCATGATTGCCCGTGGTCAGATGCAGGGGCAGCGGAAAACTCCCGATGATCTCCAACAGCGCCGCGTACTCGTCGGGCCGGCCGTGATCGGTGAGATCCCCGGTGATGACGACGCAGTCGGGCAGCGGATCGAGGGCCATGACTCGGGAGAGGGCAAGCTGCAGCCCGGCGGCGGGACCCCCGCCCAGCGGCCCGGTGGTGATGTGGGAGTCGCTGAGCTGCGCGATGAACGACGTCATGCCGCCATGATCCAGCGCCAGCCGTGCGGCACAACCGAATGGTCGTAACCCCTACAGCGTCAATAACAGGACGGGCACGGCGACGCCACCGCCGACCAACGTGGACACCGAGCCGCCGATGCCCGATCAGCCGCTGCTGTCGACATACAGGCAGAAGGGATGACCGACCGGGTCGAGCATGACCCGCACGGTGTCCTGGGGTTGGTAGCTCGCCTCGGTCGCGCCCGCCGCGATCGCCGCGGTGACCGCCCGCCGCAGATCCGGCACCTCGATGTCCAGGTGCATCATCATCTGCTGGTGTCCGGCCTCGTTCGGCCGAGTCGGGCGCTCATAGTCCGCCGACCTCTGAAACGCCAGACTCGACGTGGTTGCCGGCGGGCGCGACGCCGACGAAGTCCGGCTCGTCCTTGACGATCTCCCACCGCATCAGCGCGGCGTAGAACCGTGCCAGCTCGAGTGGCTCGGGGGCCTCGAGCACCACGCCCCAGAAATGAGATGAATTCCGTCCCAGCACCAGCCCAGTCTGCCAACACCGGCATCGATACGCACCGGAACCATCTGGCCCCTAAGACCACGAGGGCCAGTAGGCGTCGTCGTCGGGTAGGTACTCGTCCCAGTCGTCCGCCGCCTCACTGGACCAGAGTGCGAGGCTGCTACGGATGGTCAGGGTGTTCGGGTGGTCGGGGCCGAGCACCCGGAGGAAGTCGGCCAGCAGTTGCTCGAACGCCGTGGCCGCCGCGACCGGGTCCCCCGCCTCGCCCTGCTGCTCGGCGAGGTTGCTGCGGGCGATCAGGGTGCTCGGGTGGTCCGGGCCGAGCACCCGGAGGAAGTCGGCCACCAGTTGCTCGAACGCCGCGACCGCCCGGATCGGATCCCCCGCCTCACCCCACCACCGGGCGAGGTTGTGACGGGTGGTCAGCGTGTCCGGGTGGTCCGGGCCCAGCACGCGGAGGAAGTCGGCCAGCAACGGCTCGAACGCCGTGACCGCCCCGACCGGATCCCCGGCCTCGCCCCGAAACCCCGCCAGATGGCCACGGGTGGTCAGGGTGTCCGGGTGGTCGGGTCCGAGCACCCGGACACTGTCGGCCAACAGCTGCTCGAACGCCGTCACCGCCCCGGCCGCATCCCCCGCCTCACCCCGCCACTGTGCGAGGTTGTGGCGGGCGGTCAGGGTGTCCGGATGGTCCGGGCCCAGCACCCGCACGCTGTCGGCCAACAGCTGCTCGAACGCCGCGGCCGCCCCGGCGGGATCCCCCGCCGCGCCCCGCCACAGAGCAAGGTTGCCGCGGGCGGTCAGGGTGCTCGGATGGTCCGGGCCCAGCACCCGTACCCGATCGGCAAGCAACTGCTCGAACGCCGCGACGGCCCCAGCCTCATTCCCCGCCGCACCCCACTGGTAGGCGAGATTGTTCCGGGTGGACAGTGTGTCCGGGTGGTCCGGGCCGAGCACCCGGAGGAAGTCGGCCCATAGCTGCTCGGACGCCGCGGCCGCTCCGGCCAGATCCCCCGCCGCGGCCCGCCAGCGGGCGAGGCTGCCGCGGGAGATCAGCGTGTCCGGATGGTCCGGACCGAGCACCCGTACCCGATCGGCCAGCAGCTGTTCGAACGCCATAGCCGCCCCGGCCGGATCTCCTGCCTCACCCCGCCACACGGCTAGGTTGTAGCGGATGGCCAGGGTGCCCGGGTGGTCGGGGCCGAGCAACCGCATGCCGTCGGCCTGCAGGCGTTCGTAGTGGTCGCGGGCGGCGACGACCAGGCCGATATCGCCGAGACTCAAGCCGGCACGGAACAGCACCGCGTGGGTGTCATCGGCGCCGGTGAGGGTGTGCCACAGGTGGTCGCCGGTGACGTCCGCGAGGGTGGTGGTGTTCGCGCGGAGCAGTTGCCCGAGCCGGGTCGTGGTGTTGTCGCGTTCGATGCCCGGCCAAAGTTCCAGCAGCGCTTCGGCGGCGGTGTGCGCGAGGGTGGGTTGCTGCGGCTCGGGGGTGGCCTCACGGACGACCCGTTGGACCAGGGCGTGTACGCGCAGCAGGCCGGCGCCGTCGGGGTCGGTGGTGGAGTCGGCCAGGCCGATGGAGTCGGCCAGGCCGAGCCGATACAAGGCACGGCCCGCGTCGTGGGCATCGTCGCCGTCGACCTCGCGGTCGAGGCGCTGCCGGTAGTGGCCGAGCGCGGCGGTGGTGGTGAACAGGTTGGCGGGGATGCCGTTGGGGTCGAGGATCGCGGCGAGTTGCAGCACGATCCCGGCCAGGCCGTCGGTGTCGGTGTCGGCGAGTTCGATCGACAGGCCCCAGGTTTCGGCGACGGCCTGTTGCTGCCCGTCGGGCAGCGTCTTCGGGTGCAGCCGGTCGAGGCGCTTCCTGCTCAGCCGCCGCCGGTAGCCGGCGCAGGTGAGGTCCTGGTCGCGAATGTAAGTGGCCGCCTGCGCCAAGGCCAACGGTAGGAAGCCGAGGTCGGCGGCCAGTTGGTCGGCCTCGTCCAAGCGGTGCGGGCTGTCGCCAAGACGCCCCCGCAGATAGTCGGCCGCCTCCTGCTTGGTGAACACGCCGACGTCGACCAGGCGCCGCCCGTCGAGCAGGGCCGTGTCGCGGCGGCGGGTCGTCACGACGGTGCGTCCGGAGGGGGTGTCGGGTGGCCACAGCCCGGCCAGGTCTTGCGGATCGGCGACGTCGTCGAGCACGACCAGCCACCGCCGATCGGTGCCGGCCAGCCAGGCCAGTAGCCGCTGCGCGGCCTGTGCCGGGTCCGGATCGCCGGCCCCGGTGATGTCCGCGGCGGCCTGGGCATAAGTGTTCAGAACGCTGTCGCGGCTACCGACCGTCACCCACATCAGCAGGTCCACCGTCCCGGCCTGCCACAGGTTCTCGGCCAGGTTCGCCGCGAGCTGGGTCTTGCCGACCCCGCCCATCCCGGCGAGGACCTGGCACACCACCGCGGTACCCCCGCCCGCGACCGCATCCGCCAGCAGATCGTCGGCGGGTCGCGGCTGCCGTCCGTGGGCAAGCCGCGGCACCGCACCCACCCGGCACGGCCAGCCGACCGCGATACGGCCACCGATGGTGACCGGGCCGAAGAAGTTTCCGGCCGCATAGGACGTGCCGATGTCCACACCGGGCGGGTCCGCGCCGGCGGCCGCTGCCCCTACCCGGCCACCGGCGGCGCTGGGGGGAGCAGCTGAGTCCGCTGGTCGAACGACACCGGCGCGTTGAACTGACCGGCCGCACCGTGCACCGTACCCACCGACAGGTTGAACGCCGCCGCCCTGCCCGGATC
>NZ_JBEZDY010000003.1:377984-440808 GCF_040648555.1 Actinoplanes sp. NPDC049118 | reverse complement strand
CTTGAACGCCTTCTCTATCACCTTCGGCGACCGGTTCCCGGCCGCCGAAACCTACTAACCGAAGACGCCGGAAACACCGTTAGCGAGACAGTCCCCCGTCGGTGGCACAAAGCGGGACGCTGAGGCGTTTCTGTCGGCGGTGGAGACCGACAAGCGCCCAGGTACCTACATTGATCCGGCGGCTGGTCAGGATGGTCCCGTTCAGCACGTTTGCGGAGGCGTGGCTGCACACCCACCAGTTCGACGAGTCAAGCCGCGAGTCGGTGGCGTTCCGGGTCCGCAAGCACGTCATCCCGTTCTTCGGTGACCGGCCGATCGAAACCGTGGTAGCGGTGCGGGGCGGGGTACTGCGCCGGTACCGGCCCGATGGTGGACATCGGTGCTGGGTGCGGTACCCGGCAGGGTGAAATCCTCGGGCTGTCGCCCGACGATTTCGCCCTCGAGGGCGGCTGGTTGCATGTCCGGAGGCAGGTCAAGCGGGTGCGCAACCAGTTCGTCTTCGGCCTACCGAAGAACGACAAGGAACGACGCACACCGTTGGCCGGCTCCGTCACCCAGGTCGTGCGAGCGCATCTCGACGCCTATCCGGCGGCCTGTCGATGAGCTGTTCGGCGGCCCGGATGGCCTCGACGGCAGCGGGCGGCTCCGGGATGTCCCCGGGGTCCGGTCAGATTTCGACGATCAGGTCGGCGACGCTGTCGACGATGCGGGACGGGCGGTAGGGGTAGCGCTCGCTCTCCGCGCGGGTGCTGATGCCGGTCAGGACCAGGATCGTCTCCAGGCCCGCCTCGAGGCCGCAGAGCACGTCGGTGTCCATCCGGTCGCCGATCATCGCGGTGCTCTCGCTGTGACCGCCGATGACGTTCAGCGCCGAGCGCATCATCATCGGGTTCGGCTTGCCTACGAAGTACGGCTCGACGCCGGTCGCCTTCGAGATCATCGCGGCGACGGAGCCGGCGGCGGGTAGTGCTCCCTCGTTGGAGGGGCCGGTCGGGTCCGGGTTGGTGCAGATGAAGCGGGCGCCGTCGTTGATCAGGCGGACCGCCTTGGTGATCGCCTCGAAGCTGTAGGTCCGGGTCTCGCCGAGCACCACGTAGTCCGGCGCGTAGTCGGTCAGGACGTAGCCGACGGCGTGCATCGCGGTGGTGAGGCCGGCCTCGCCGATCACGTACGCCGTGCCGCCGGGGCGCTGGCCGGCCAGGAACTGTGCGGTGGCCAGCGCGGCCGTCCAGATCGACTGCTCCGGCACGTCGAAGCCCATCCGGCTCAGCCGGGCCTGCAGGTCGCGGGGGGTGTATATCGAGTTGTTGGTGAGGATGAGGAACGGCTTTCCCGACTCCTTCATCCGGTTGACGAACTCGGGCGCACCCGGGACCGGCACGCCCTCGTGGACGAGCACCCCGTCCATGTCGGTGAGCCAGGTCTCGATGGCCTTGCGCTCGGTCATTTCGCTCCTCGGCGTTTCGGAGGCGGGCAGCAGTCAGCCGGGCACTGGTCCCAGACCGGCAGCGTACCGAGCCGCTGTCGGGGCAGCGCGGCGCTCCGCTCCTCGACGAGTTCGCGGATCATCGTGACGAAGCGCGGGTCGGTGCCGGGCGTCGCCGCGCGGGCGTAGCCGAGCCCGAGGCCGGTGGCCGTCTCGCGGGCCTCGTTGTCGAGGTCCCAGATCACCTCGAGGTGGTCGGAGACGAAGCCGATCGGGCTGACCACGACGTCGGTGACGTCCTTCTCCGCGAGCGCGGTCAGGTGATCGTTGATGTCGGGTTCCAGCCATGGCACCTGCGGCGGGCCGGAGCGGCTCTGCCAGACCAGGTCCCAGGGCACGTCGGCCGTGGCCGCGGCGTGCACCAGGGCGGCCGTCTCGTGCAGCTGGGCCTCGTAGCGGCCGCCGTCGGGGCCGGCGGTCGCGGCCATCGAGGCCGGGATCGAGTGGGCGGTGAAGACGATCCGGGTGCTCGCCCGGCGCCGGGGGTCCAGGGTCGCCAGCGCCGACCTGACCGCGTCGGCGTGCGGCGCGACGAAGCCGGGGTGGTCGTGGAACTGGCGCAGCTTGGCCACGGCGGGCGCGCCGGGACCGACCTTGGCCCGGGCCGCGGCGATGTCCTCCCAGTACTGCCGGCAGGACGAGTAGCCGCCGTATGCGCTGGTCGCGAAGCCGAGCGCCGAGGTGACGCCGTCGTCGCGCATCTGCGCGAGGGTGTCGGCCAGCATCGGCGTCCAGTTGCGGTTGCCCCAGTACGCGGGAAGGCCGACGCCGTGCGCGGCGAAGTCGGCCCGCACCGCGTCGAGCAGGTCCCGGCACTGCTGGTTGATCGGGGACACGCCGCCGAAGTGGTGGTAGTGCTCGGCCACCTCGGCGAGCCGTTCCTCGGGGATGCCCCGCCCGCGCGTCACGTTGCGCAGGAACGGCATCACGTCCTCGGGACGCTCGGGGCCGCCGAATGAGAGCAGGAGAAACGCGTCGTACGCCACCGGCCCATCCTCCCCCGCCCGGGCCGGCGGCCCCCACTCACCCCCAGCCCGGGCTCAGGCGCCCAGGGCGTGATACCCGCCGTCGACGTGCACGATCTCGCCGGTGGTCGCCGGGAACCAGTCGGACAGCAGCGCGCAGACCGCCCGCGCGGCCGGCTCCTGGTCGGTCAGGTCCCAGCCCAGCGGCGCCCGCTGGGCCCAGGCCTCCTCGAACTGTTCGAAGCCCGGGATCGACTTGGCCGCCATCGTGCGCAGCGGTCCCGCCGACACCAGGTTGCTGCGGATGCCCTGCGCGCCCAGGTGCAACGCCAGGTACCGCGACGCCGACTCGAGGCCCGCCTTCGCCACGCCCATCCAGTCGTAGACCGGCCAGGCCTTGGTCGCGTCGAACGTCAGGCCGACGATGCTTCCGCCCTTGCCCATCATCGGCAGGCAGGCGGTCGCCAGCGACTTGTACGAGTACGTCGACACCTGCAGCGCGGTGGCCACGTCCTCCCACTGCGCATTGAGGAACTCTCCGCCGAGCACGCTCTGCGGCCCGAACGCGATCGAGTGGACGACGCCGTCGAGCCCGTCCACATGCTCACGGACCTTGTCGGCGAGCCCGGCCAGGTGCTCCGGGTTGGTCGCGTCCAGCTCGATCACCGGCGCCGGCGCGGGTAGCCGCTTGGCGATGCGCTCGACCAGGGACATCCGGCCGAAGCCGGTCAGCACGACCGTCGCGCCGTTCTCCTGGGCGAGCTTGGCCACCGAGAACGCGATCGACGCGTCGGTGATGATGCCGGTGATGAGCAGGCGCTTGCCGGCGAGCAGTCCAGACAATTCGTTTTCTCCGTTTCGCAGAGGCGGGGTCAGTGACCCATGCCGAGGCCGCCGTCGACCGGGACGACCGCGCCCGAGATGTACGCCGCGCCGTCGCCCGCCAGGAACATCACGGCCTGTGCGACCTCGTCGGGCGCCGCCAGCCTCCCGGCCGGGATCGCCTTGAGGATCTCCGCCTTGCGGGTGTCGCTCAGCACGTCGGTCATCTCGGTGTCGATGAAGCCCGGTGCGACCACGTTCGCGGTGATATTACGGCTGCCCAGCTCCCGGGTGATGGAGCGGGCCATGCCGATCAGGCCGGCCTTGCTCGCCGCGTAGTTCACCTGGCCGGGGCCGCCGTAGAGCCCGACGACCGAGGAGATGAAGATGATCCGGCCCCACTTGGCGCGCAGCATCTTGCTGCTGGCCCGCTTGGCGACCCGGAACGAACCCGTCAAGTTGGTGTCCAGCACCCGGGTGAACTGCTCCTCCGACATGCGCAGCAGCAGGGTGTCGTCGGTGATGCCGGCGTTGGCGACGAGCACCTCGACCGGGCCGAGTTCCTTCTCGACCTCGGTGAACGCGGCGTCGACGGCCGCGGAGTCGGTGATGTCACACTCCACACCGAACAGGCCGTCGGGTGCGCCGCTGCCGCGGTGCGTGACGGCGACCCGGTCGCCCTGCTTGGCGAACGCCTGCGCGATGGCCAGGCCGATGCCGCGGTTACCTCCGGTCACCAAAACGGTGCGGGCCACGCGTGCTCCTTTGTTCGAAGACTCGGACGGATCGAACACTAGGTGTTACCGGTTGGTAGGAGCTACCCCGGCCCGCTCATACCGGGGTAGGGCGATGAAGATCATCCCTGGGGTGCACGACGTGCCGGTTCCGGTGACCGTAGCCTGCCGGGATGGACGTCGTCGGCCCCCTGCGCCGGGTGCTGACCGGTCCGGATCACCGGCCCGCGCCGGTCCGGTCCCGGCACTGGGCCACAATCCGGTTGTACGGCGCGCCGCTCGGCCTGCTCGCGCTGTTCGGGCTCGCCGTGGCGAACGCGCAGTACTGGCTCGAGAACCGGCCGATCAGCGTGCTGGTCGCCGGCCTGATCTCGGCCTGGTCCGTGCTGCCGGTCGCGGTGGCGTTCCGCCGGCCGCTGCTGGCCTGGCGGATCGCGTACCCGCTGCTGTTCGTTGGTGCCCTCGGCGCGAGCGCCCGCGAGCCCTGGCCGTGGTCGACGGTCCAGATCCTCGGCTTCCTGTTCGTGTTCGCGGCGCTGGCCCTGCGCGAGGAGCCGGGCGTCATCGCAGTCGTGACGGCGTTGAACATCGTGCCGGTCTTCGTGTACGCGCCGCGCGCCAACGCGTGGGGCGTCGCGGTGCTGCTCGTCGCGATCGCGCTCGCCGGCGACCTGGTGTCCCGGCGGCGGCGCAGCCGGCAGGCGCTCGCCGAGCAGTCCGAGCTCACCGAACTCGAGAAGGCCCGGCGCGCGGTGCTGGAGGAACGCGCCCGGATCGCCCGCGAGATGCACGACGTGGTGGCGCACCACATGTCGATGATCGCGGTACAGGCCGAGACCGCGCCCTACCGGGTCACGGGCCTGTCGCCACCGGCCCTGGCCGAGTTCACCGCGATCGCGTCCGGCGCCCGCGCGGCGCTGACCGACATGCGGCGGCTGCTCGGGGTGCTGCGCGCGGAGACCGACGAGTCGCCGCGGGCGCCGCAGCCGGGGCTCGCCGAGGTGGCGACGCTTGTCGAGACCGCGAGGCGGGCCGGCGTCACGGTCAGCCTTGACGGCGATGGGCCCGGGGACGTGCCGGAGGCGGTCGGCCTGGCCGCGTACCGGATCGTGCAGGAAGCCCTGGCGAACGCGGCCCGGCACGCGCCGGGCGGCCCGGTCCGGGTCTCGGTCCGCGGGGGTCCGGGGCTGCTCCGCGTGGAGGTGGGCAACGGGCCCGGCTCCCCCGCCCCGGCGCCGGGCGGCCCGGGGCACGGGCTGATCGGGATGCGGGAACGCGCCGCGCTGCTCGGCGGCACCCTCGAGGCGGGGCCGCGGCCGGACGGCGGCTACCGCGTCGAGGCACTACTGCCGTGTACGGAGGACTGATGATCCGGGTACTGATCGCGGACGACCAGGCCATGGTCCGGCAGGGCTTCGGCGCGCTGCTCGCGGCGCAGCCGGACCTGCTCGTGGTCGGCGACGCGCCGGACGGCGCGGAGGCGGTCGCGGCGGCACGCCGGCTCGACCCGGACGTCGTCCTGATGGACGTCCGGATGCCGGTGATGGACGGCCTGGAGGCGACCCGCCGGCTGATGACGCCCGGCTCGACGGTCAAGGTGCTGATCCTGACGACCTTCGATCTCGATGACTACGTGTACGAGGCGCTGCGCGCGGGGGCGAGCGGCTTCCTGCTGAAGGACGCGCCGGCGGCGGACCTGGTGCATGCGGTCCGGGTCGTGGCCGGCGGCGAGGCGCTGCTGGCGCCGTCGGTGACGCGGCGTCTGATCGCGGAGTTCGCGGCGCGCCCCCGCACGCAGCGGCCCCGACCGACGGCGCTGGCGGCCCTGACACCCCGCGAGACCGACGTGCTGCGCCTGATCGCCCGGGGCCGGTCCAACCAGGAGATCGCGGCGGACCTGGTGGTCGCCGAGCAGACGGTGAAGACCCACGTCGGCCGCATCCTCGCGAAGCTCGGCCTGCGCGACCGGGCGCAGGTGGTCGTGTTCGCCTACGAGTCGGGTCTGGTGGCGGCGGGCGAGTAGTACCCGGGTAGGGCCTCGCAATGAGCACCCGGGACTGACGATCGGGGCCGGTCCGGAGCCGCAGGGTCCTCCGCATGCGAATCTCCCCGGCCCTGCTGGCCCTGACCGTCGCCCTCCCGTTCGCCTCCGCGCCGCCGGCGGCCCAGCCGCCCTCCCCCGGGCTCTCCCGGTCCGCCGCCCTCGCGGCGATGGTCTCCGCGGGCGAGCCGTACGCCTCCTGGGCCCGGACGGGGCGACGGTTCCTGGCGTTCGATCCACGCGGGGACGGCATCGGGGTCGAGGTCGTCGGGGATCTCGAGGCCGCCGACCGGATCGCGGTGCTGGTTCCCGGCGTGGACACGAGGCTGCGGGACTTCGACCGCGGGCTGGGCGGCGTGGCCCGCCGGGCTCCCGCGGTGCAGGCCCGCGCGGTGTACGACCGGCTGCGTGCCGCCGCACCGGGTACCCGGGTCGCGGTCGTGGCGTGGCTCGGCTACGACCCGCCGGAGGGCATGTCGCTGGACGTCGCCCGTGATCTGCGTGCCCGCTCGGGCGCGGTGGCGCTGACCGCCTTCGTGCGGGGGCTGCCCGCGCGGGCCCAGGTGACGCTGATCGGCCACAGCTACGGCGCGCTGGTGGCCGGCCTGGCCGCGCGGCGGCTGCCGCGGGTGGCGGACGTCGTGGCGCTGGGCGCGCCCGGCATGGGCACGGACACGGCGGCCGGGCTCGGCGGTGCCCGGGTGTGGTCGGCGCTGGCCCCGGACGACTGGATCAGGCGGGTGCCGCAGCTTCGGCTGCGGCACCTGGGCCACGGGCGGCGGCCGTCCGCGCCGGCCTTCGGCGCCCGTGCGCTGCCGGTCGCGGGCGTCTCGGGGCACGACGGGTACCTGTGCCCGGGCACGGCGACCCTGGACGCGGTCGCGGCGATCGTCCTCGGAGACACGCCGGCGGAGGGAGCGGCGTGAGCGGGAGCGGGCCGGGTGCGCGGGATCGGACCGTCGACGCGGTCCGGGCCTTCGCCGTCGCCGGGGTGGTGTCCGGTCATTGGCTCGTCACCGGGTTGGTGCCCGGCGCGGACGGGCTCAGGACGGCCAGCCCGCTCGCGGCCATGCCCGCCGGCGCACCCGTCACGTGGCTGCTGCAGACCCTCGGCCTGTTCTTCTTCGCGGGCGGCTTCGCGGCGGCCCGCGCCCGTTCCACGGAACGGCCGCGACCGGCCGGATCGCCGCTTCGCCGCCACGCGCGGCCGGTGCTCGGGCTGCTCGCCGTCTGGGCGCCGGCGCTGCTGCTCGCCGCCGCGCTCGGCGTGCCCGCCACCACGCTGCGCACGATCGCCACCCTGGTGGTCAGCCCGCTCTGGTTCCTGCTGCCGTACCTGGCGCTGTCCGCCGCGACCGGTGCCCTGCGCCGGGTACTCGCCCGGTTCGGCCCGGTCGTGCTGCTCGTGCCGGTCGCCGTGGTCGCGGCCACCGATGCCGGCCTGCTTCCGGGCCTGGCCGCCGTGCCCGCGGCGTGGGCGGTGCCCTGGCTGCTCGGCATCCTCGTCGCCGACCACGCCCGCGGCACCGGCGACGTGCTCGCCTATGGCGGGGCGGCCCTCGCGTGTGCGGGCGCGGCCGCCATGGTGGCCCTGGTCCGGTTCGGACACTATCCCGCCAGCGCGGTCGGCGTGCCGGGTGCGGGCCGGTCCAATCTCTTTCCGCCGTCGCTGGTGGCCGTCGCCCTTGCCGTCACCCAGACGGGTGTCTTCCTGCTCCTGCGTGCACCGCTCGCCCGGCTGCTGCGGCGCGACCGGCTCTGGCGCCCGATAGCGGCGCTGAACCGCGTCGCCGTGGGTGTCTATCTCGGCCATCAGAGCGTCCTGCTCGCCGTCGCCGGCGCCGCCGCCCTCGTCAGCCCCGCGATGCCCGGCCTGCTGACCGCGCCGACCGGGCCGGGGTGGGTCGCCGCCCGGGTCCTGTGGCTGCCCGTGCTCGCCACCGTCCTGGCTGTCATGACAGGTGTGCGACACCACGGCGAGCCCGGCTGCATTAAGCGGGCCTTAAGAGGTACGCTCTTCGACGGTTCCCAAGCCCGGACTACTGACGGAGGTGATCGCTGTGCGAGATAGCGATCCTCCCAGTCGTGGCCGGGCCGCTCGTCAGCCGCTCTGACCTCGACCGCTCCCGGCTCCGGCCGGTGAGCCCGAGTCCGTCCCGCTGACGCAGACCCACCCCGCTCCTCCCTGCCGCTCCGCGGCTCGACCTCGTGTCGAACCCGGCCGGTGTCGTGCGCCGCGACGGAGCTGGGGTGCCGGCCGCGACGCTTCGTGTGCGCACTTTCCCCATCGGTCTCCACCGGAAAGTCACTGCCATGAACAAGTTCGTCGCACCGCTGAGCTTCACCCTCGCCGCCGCCTGGGTGGTCGTCATCTTCGTGTTGGTGCACAGCGCACCCTGACGTCGGTTCGGACGCCGATACGCCGTATTCACCGGTCGGACATTCAAGGGCTCAAATGCAGGAGAGCCGTCGAACGGGCGGCGCTCCGGAGCGGACAACGGGGCAGAGACGGTCGTCGATTTGTGCGAGACTGCCGTTTCCGGTCCCGACCGAGCGAAGGAGCATCAATGAATTTCCGCATCAAGGCGACCGCGGCGCTGGCGATTTCGATGAGCTTCGCAACAAGCATTGTCGCCGCGACGCCGGCCCTGGCGTCCGAGGCGGACTGCCTGCCCTACCACGGCACCATCTGCCTGACCGACGGCGCCGACTTCGGCGGCCGGGTCTGGCGGCAGACCGTCAGCCAGATCAACGGCTGCCGGAGAATGAGCGCCGACAACTTCGACAACAAGGCCAGCACGGCGTTGAACAACACGTTCGGCGACGGGGTCCTGTTCATGTACAACACCAACAACTGCACGGGCGACTACATCGCCCTCGCATCCCGTGAGGCCACGAAGTTCAGGGGCGACGACGCCTGGCTGAACAACAGGGTCAGCTCCATCAAGTTCGTGCAGGTCTAGGCTACCCGCGTCAGGGCAGCCGGGACGTCCACAGCAGACTCATCCCGGCCGCGACCAGGCCGAGGAGCAGCGCCACCCCGGCGTACCACTGGGTCACCTCCCGCGGCTTCACCCGGTGGCCGATCGAGCTGCCCATGTCCTCGTACACCTTCTTGAGCTCGCTCACCGACGCCGCCTCGTAGAAGTAGCCGTCCGTCTTGTCGGCGAGTTGCTGCAGCGACAGCCGGTCCACCGGCACCTGCTTCAACTCGCCGCGGATGTCCACCACCCCGGAGTCGGTGCCGAACGCGATCGTCGACACCGGCACGTTCGCCGCCTCCGCCGCCGCGGCCGCGTCCTCGATCGAACGGCCCGCCGTCCGGTAGCCGTCCGAGAGCAGCACGATGCGGGCCGGCGGCGCGCCGTCCGCGCCGTCCGCCGGGACCGAACGGATCGCGTCCAGCGAGGTGAAGACCGCCTCGCCGGTGGCCGTCGCCTCGGCGAGGGTCAGCCCGTCGATGCCGGCGATCACCGCGGCGCGGTCCTTGGTCGGCGAAACCAGCACATTCGCCGACTTCGCGAACGACACCAGGCCCAGGTTGTAGGTGGGGGGCAGCTCCTGCACGAAAGCCTTCGCCGCCTCCTGCGCCGCCTCGATCCGGTTCGGCCGCACGTCGTCGGCCTCCATCGACAGCGAGACGTCGATCGCCAGCATCACCGTCGCGCGCTCGAGCGGTTCCTCGCGGTCGATCGACGGGCGGGCCATCGCCAGCGCCAGCGCGAGCAGGCTGAGCAGGAACGCGCCGGCCGCCGCGTGGCGGCGCCAGCCGAGGCCCTTCGGCGCCAGCGTGCGGAGCAGGTCGACGTTTGTGAACTTCATCGCGTACGTGCGGCGGCGGAACTGGCGCCATCCGTACGCGGCCGCGACCAGGATGACGGGTAGCAGTGCAAGCAGCCACCACGGCTGCAGAAAACGGATCATCGGGTGGTCCCCCGGGTGCGAGCGTGTCGTTGGGCGGCCACGAAGCGGACGATGTCCAGCAGCCAGTCGGTGTCGGTGCGCAGCCTCAGGTGTGCGGCGCCGGCGGCGCGCAGCGCCCGGGCGATCTCGCCGCGCTGATTCCCCGCCGCCTGCGCGTATCGGGCCCGCAGCGCCGGGTCGGCCGTCTGCACCTCGTGCAGCCGGCCGGTCTCCGGGTCGGCGAGGGTCAGCACGCCGACGTCGGGCAGCTCCAGCTCCCGGGGGTCGACCACCTCGATCGCCAGCACGTCGTGGCGGACGCCCAGCTTACGGATCGGCCGGGACCAGCCCTCGACCGGCGCCATGAAGTCCGAGATGACCACGGCGACGCCCCGGCGGCGCGGCGGCCGGTTCAGCATGTCGATCAGCTCACCCAGGTCGGCACGCCCGGGCCTGATCCGCGTACGGGCGATGGCGCGCAGCAGCCCCTGCGCCTCCTTGCGCCCGGGCCGCGCCGGCATCCGTACGGTCGAGTGCGCCTCCGGCGCCGGCGGTGCGGCCGCGCGGCGCCGCCGCCACAGGCCGCCCTGCTCCCGGGCCACCGCGCCCGAGCCGGTGCCGACCACGGCGCCGATCCGGTTGCCGCCGCGCACGGTCAGGTGGGCCATCGCCGTGGCCGCCGCCAGCACCAGGTCGCTCTTGAGCATCGCGGCCGTGCCGAAGTCGAGGCTCGCCGACAGGTCCACCGCCATCCACGTCTCCAGTTCGCGGTCGGCGACCGTGCGCCGCACGTGCGGAAGCGTGGTCCGGGCCGTGACCGGCCAGTCCATCCGGCGCACGTCGTCGCCGGGCCGGTACTCCCGGCTCTCGCCGGCCTCGCTGCCGGGACCGGGCAGCAGCCCCACGTAGTCGCCCTGCAGCAGGCCGTCCAGCTTGCGGGTCACCAGCAGTTGCAGCCGCGACAGCACCGCCTCGGCGCGGGCGTCGCCCGCGTCGGCCCGGTGCAGGTCAGCTGTGGTCACGACCGGACCGTCACTGCTGTCCCGGCCAGGCGGGCTGCGGCTGGGGGAACTGCGGCTGCGCGTCGAACGCGGGAACCCCGCTGGCCGGTGCCGGAACGCCGGAGACCTGGTGGCCGTTCGGCGACGTGCCCTGGCGGGAGGCGACCGACGGAATCGGCACGTTGCCCATGATCCGCGCGACGATGTGGTCGGCCGGGATGTCGTCGGCGAGCGCGTCGTAGCTGAGCACCAGCCGGTGCCGCAGGATGTCCGGCGCGATGTCCTGCACGTCCTGCGGCAGCGCGTAGTCGCGGCCGCGCAGCAGGGCCAGGGCCCGGGTCGCGCGGACGATGCCGAGCGAGGCGCGCGGGCTGGCGCCGTACTGGATGAGCTGTGCGACGTCCGGCATGCCGTGCTGTGCCGGCGCGCGGGTGGCGAGCACCAGCCGGACCGTGTAGTCGACCAGGGCGTTGTGCACGAAGACCTGGTCGGCGCGGCGCTGCAGGGCGAGCAGGTCCTCGGAGGTGAAGATCTGCTTCGGCTCCGGCGGGCTGACCCCCATCCGGTAGACGATCTCGCGCTCCTCGGCGTCCGTGGGGTAGCCGACCAGGATCTTCATCAGGAAGCGGTCGCGCTGCGCCTCGGGCAGCGGGTAGACGCCCTCCTGCTCGATCGGGTTCTGCGTCGCCATGACCAGGAACGGGTCCGGCACCGCGTGCGACTCGCCGCCGATCGACACCTGGTGTTCGGCCATGACCTCGAGCAGCGCCGACTGCACCTTCGCCGGGGCACGGTTGATCTCGTCGGCGAGCAGGAAGTTGACGAACACCGGGCCGAGCTCGACGTCGAACTTCTCGCTCGACTGCCGGTAGATCCGGGTGCCGACGATGTCGGCGGGCACCAGGTCGGGGGTGAACTGGATTCTGGAGAAGGAGCCGCCGACCACCCGGGCCAGGGTCTCCACCGCCAGCGTCTTCGCGACGCCGGGCACGCCCTCGAGCAGGCAGTGGCCGCGGGCCAGCAGCGCCACGAACATCCGCTCGATCATCCGGTCCTGGCCGACGATCACGCGCTTGACCTCGAACATGGCGCGTTCGAGCTGCGTGGCGTCCTGCGCTGGCGGCACCGGGGCGCCCGGATCGGCGCTGCTCGTGCCCTCGGGCGTGGTCGGCTCGGCCACCGGTCCTCCATCGAGATTTCGCGTATCCGGGTCGCGCCGGCACGGGTGCCGACGCTCAAGACTTACACGACCATGCTTGGAGCCGTCGGGCAGAGCCGCATTACATCGACCGCAAGTAGCCGGAGATGTCGATCTTTCTGCGCGATGCGCTCGAACGGGCACCCCGGCGGGTAGACGGAATCCCAGATCCGCCGTGTAACATTCAGCGCGTCGCCGGGCGACTTCCCCCGTGGTCGCCCGGCGCTCAACTCCCCTCCGATTCGCCGTCCTGCGGATAGTGTTTCGGGGTGGTCGAGGAGTTTTTTCCCGAGTGTTCCGCCAAGGGCTGCCGTGCGCGCGCGGTCTGGGTCCTGCGCTGGAACAACCCCAAGTTGCACGATCCGCTGCACCGGAAGACCTGGCTGGCCTGCGAAGACCACCGGGAGCACCTCCGCGACTTCCTCAACGCGCGTGGGTTCCTGCGGGAGGTCACGGAATTCAGGGCGCCGCCGGACGACAGCACCCCATAGGCTTTCTGCTGTGACCGAGCCCAGCGCCCCGGCGCCCGCACACACCGACCCGCTCGAGCCGTGGCCCGAGACGGTCACCTGGCGGCCGGTCTCGCGCAGCCTGATCACAGTGGAGTTGATCAACCGCGCGATCTGGGTGGTGATCGTGCTGGCCGGCCTCGGCGCCGGCTGGCTGATGACCGACCACTGGGCCTGGCCGGCGGCCATGGCGGCGGTCCTGGTCTTCGCGGCCTGGCGCTCGGTCGTGACGGTCCGGGCCGTCAAGGCCTGGGGGTACGCGGAGCGCGACAACGACCTGCTGGTCCGCCACGGACTGGTGATCCGCCGCCTCTCGATCGTCCCGTACGCGCGCATGCAGTTCGTCGACGTCACCGCGGGCCCGCTCGAACGGGCGTTCAAGCTGGCCACGGTCCAGTTGCACACGGCGGCGGCGGCCAGCGACGCGCGGATCCCGGGCCTGCCGCCCGAGGAGGCGTCCCGGCTGCGCGACCGGCTCACCGCGCTGGGCGAGGACCGGGCCGAGGGCCTGTGACCGCCGACGCGCGTCCTCAGCCGGATCCACACCGGGACGTGACCGCGCGGCCGGAGGCCGATCCGGCGACCCACCCGGACGACCCGGCGGCGCAGCCGGTCGTCGACGAGCCGCGGCGGCGGCTGCATCCGCTCAGTCCGCTGCTCAACGGCGCCAAGTCCATCGCCGTCATCGTCGCCGCGCTCAGCTGGCAGACGTTGTCGGAGGTGGGGGTCGGGCGGTTCGCCCTGGTGGTCACCGTGATCGCCGTCGGCGTGGTGATCTTCTCGGTGGTCGGCTGGCTCAACACCGGCTATCACATCGTCGGGCGGGAGCTGCGGATCTCCGAGGGGCTGGTCTGGCGGCGCAACCGGGCCATCCCGCTCGACCGGTTGCAGGCCGTCGAGCTGCGCCGGCCGCTACTCGCCCAGCTCACCGGCCTCGCCGAGCTCCGGCTCGAGGTGGTCGGGGGCGGCAAGACCGAGGCGCCGCTGGCGTACCTGACCGTGCGGGAGGCGGCGGCGCTGCGGGAGCGGCTGCTCGCACTCGCCGGCCGTACCCCCGGTGAGACCGACCGGGCCGCCGCGGAGCCGGCGGCCGGGGCGCCCGCTCTCGAGCGTCCGCTGCTGCGCGTCGGCAACCGGGACCTGGTGATCAGCCAGTTGCTCACCCCGCAGGCCCTCCTGCTGCCGGTCGGCATCGCCTTCGTGATGATGCAGTTCGTGCTGGAAGGCTCGTGGACCTTCGTCGGGATCGCCAGCACGGTGACCGCGATGGCGGGCGTGCTGCTGCAGCCGGTCCGCCGGGTGCTGCAGGACTGGGACTTCCGGCTCGCGCGCGACCCGGACGGCCGGCTCGCGGTCCGCCACGGGCTGCTGGAGACCCGCAGCCAGATCGTCCCGCTGAACCGGGTGCAGTCCATCGGCGTCACCTGGCCGCTGTTCTGGCGTGCGAAGGGCTGGCTGCACATGCGGCTGGACATCGCCGGCTACGCGGGCCCGCAGTCGGGCAACGACAAGCACTCCGACCGGCTGCTGCCCGTCGGCGTCTTCGCGACCGCCCGGGCGCTGGCCTGGGAGGTGCTGCCCGGCGTCGACCTGGCCGCCCTCGCCACCGCTCCGCCGCCGGCCCGGGCCCGCTGGCTGAACCCGATCGCGCTGAGGTCGATGGGCGCGGGGCTGACCGACGAGGTCTTCGTGTCCCGCTCCGGCCTGCTGACCCGCGAGCTCACCATGGTCCCGTACGCCCGCCTGCAGAGCGTTCGGGTCATCCAGGGGCCGCTGCAGCGGCTGCTCGGCCTGGCCACCGTCTACGGCGACACCGCCGGTGGCCGGTCCGGGGTGGCCCGGGACCGCGACGTCGCCGAGGCGTGGTGGCTCGCCGAGCAGCTGTCGGTGCGGGCCCGGCACGCCCGCGGCCCGGCGCCGCAGCCGACGGCCGGGACGGCGGACCCGGCGACGCGGACGACCGCCGGGACGGCGGACCCGGCGCCGCGGACGACCGCCGGGACGGCGGACCCGGCGCCGCGGACGACCGCCGGGGCGGCGGACCCGGCGACGGCGGGCCCGGCCGCGACCGCGCCGGACCGGGCCGCTCCGGCGCCGGAGGATGACTCTTACTGGCGCGGGCCCACGCAGCCTTAAGCTGTCCGCATGGAGCTTCCGGAGTTCTCGCCCGGTCTCAGTGCCCGGGTCGAGTTGACCGTCACCGACGCCGACACCGCACAGGCGCTCGGATCGGGTGACGTGCCCGTGCTCGGCACGCCCCGGGTGCTCGCGCTCGCGGAGGCCGCCACGGTCGCCGCCACCGCCCGGAAGCTGCCGGGCGGGGTGACCACGGTCGGCACCCGCGCCGAGGTCGAACACCGCGCATCGACACCGGTCGGGCGCCGGGTCACCGCCCTGGCCACGCTCACCAAGGTGGACGGGCGCAAGCTGCTCTTCGAGGTCGCGATCCGCGACGGCGAGGAACTGGTCGCCGAGGTGCGGGTCGAGCGGGTGCTGCTCGACCGGCAGCGCTTCATCGCCAAGTCGCTCGGCGCCTGAACGCAGCGGGGGTCAGAGCAGCGCGCCCCAGCGGGTGGTGAGTTCCTCGTTGGTCGGCATCGCCACCGCGCCACCCGGGCGTTCGCACACCAGGCCGGCCACGGCCAGCGCGAAGCGCACGTAGCGCTGCCAGCCCTCGATGTCCGCCGGCAGCCCGTCGGCCAGCAGGCGCCGGACCAGTGCGGCCATCACGGAGTCGCCGGCGCCGGTCGCGTCGACGGCGGCCACCGACGGCGCGGGCAGCATCGCCGAGCCCGCACCCGTCGCCACGTAGGCGCCCTTCGAGCCGCAGGTCACCACGACCGCCCGCGCGCCGGCACCGAGGATGCGTTCCGCCGCCGTCGCCGGTGCCGCGCCGTCCCACAGCACCTCGGCGTCGGCCGAGCTCAGCTTCACCAGATCCGCCGTCGCGAAGAACTCCTCGACCAGGTCGCGCAGGGCGGTCACCGCGGCGGCGTCGGGCAGCAGCCGCGGGCGCACGTTCGGGTCGAACACCCGCACCGGGCCCGGCACCGCCCAGGCCTTGCGGGCCGCGGACCGGAACGGCTCGCGCATCAGGCAGATCGACCCGGTGTAGACGACGTCGGCGTCCGCCACCAGTGCCTCGTCGACGTCCTCGGGGCGCAGCAGGGCGTAGGACGGCGGCTCGCCGTAGAACTGGAAGGTGGGCTCGGCGCCCTCGAACGTGGTCACCGCGAGGGTGGTCGGCACGCCGACGCGGGTCAGCGCGCCGGTGCCGATCCCGGTCTGCCGCAGGAACGCGGCGATCCGGTCGCCGAGGGTGTCGTTGCCGAGCGAGCCGAGATACCGCACGTCGCCGCCGAGCCGGGTGGCGCCGACGGCGACGTTCAGCGGCGCACCGCCGATCGCCTGGCGGTAGATCAGCTCGCCGTCGTGCCCGGTCTCCAGGAGGTCGACGAGAGCTTCACCGAGCACCACCGCGTAGCCCATTCCGATCCCCCAAACGCACCGCATCCGTATTGCCGTCAGCCTTGCCCCCGCGGCTCGAGAAAGCCAGCACCTTGCAAATGCTCGCCCGATTTGCCCTTGTTTGGCATGATTTATCCATGCGTCTCCGCCGGCTCGCCCTACCCCTGCTGCTCACCGCCGCCCTCACCGGGTGCACCGACGCCTCCCCGTCCAGCGAACGGACCTACTCCCCGCCGCCGGGCTCGACGCCGTGGTTCGTCAGCGGCCCGCCCACCTCCGCCCGCCCGTCGCACCCGGCGTCGGGGGTCGTACCCGGCGCACCGATGATCCAGGGCATGGTCACCGGGACCTTCCTGCCCTTCCCGCAGAGCTCCCTGGCGATCACCTACGACCCCAAGGTGGTCCCGCCCGGCTCGACCGCGCAGGTCGTGATCTCCCGAGCCCCGGACGGCACGCGGGTACGGCTGTCGGTCACCGGCATGGTGCCCCGCCGCACTTACGGCGCCCACCTGCACCGGCAGCCGTGCACCTCGGTCCCGGAGGACGCCGGCCCGCACTACCAGCACGTGCCCGACCCGAAGGCCGCCGCATCGCCGCCCTCGGTCGACCCGTCGTACGCGAACCCGCGCAACGAGGTCTGGCTCGACTTCACCGCCGACGCCATGGGCGCCGCAACCGTCTCCACGGGCGAGAAATGGCATTTCGACAAGATCGAACCGCCCCGCTCGCTGATCATCCACGCCAAGCCGACCAGTACCGCACCGGGCAAGGCCGGCACCGCCGGACCCCGGGTGGCCTGCCTCACCCTGACGACGCAGTGACGCCCGCCTGCTCATGATCTTGGTCAGACGGTAACGTCAGGCGGGACCAGGGACGACGCGCGGCTGACGGGAGGGCCATCATGGCCGAGCAGAACGAGGGCACGACCACGCCGAAGACCGAGTCGCACGACCCGGACTTCCCCGAAGCCCTCCTGCAGTTCATGCGCAGCGGCTGGCGCGACGACTCGCTGAACGTGACGCCCCGCCCGGAGACGCCGAACTACGCCAAACGCCGCGCCGCGCTCTCCGACGCGTTCCCGGGCGAGACGCTGGTCATCCCGAGCGGCGGGGAGAAGGTGCGCGCCAACGACACCGACTATCCGTTCCGGCCCGGCAGCGACTTCGTCTACCTGACCGGCGACAGCGACCCGGACAGCGTGCTGGTCATGCGTCCCAGCGGTTCCGGCCACGACGCGGTCGTCTTCAGCCGGCAGCGCTCCTCCCGGGAGACCGACGAGTTCTTCCGCAGCCGCGACGGCGAGCTGTGGGTCGGCCGCCGGCACACCCTGCGCGAGAAGTCGACCGAGCTGGGCCTCGAGACCGCGCCCTACGCCGCGCTCGGGCAGGCGCTCGCCGAGTGCGCGCCGGCCCGCACCCGGGTGCTGCGCGGCCTGGCCCCGGTCGTCGACCGGACGGTCCTGGCCTACGAGCCGGACCCGCAGGTCCGCCGCGACCGCGCCCTGGCCTCGGTGATCTCCGAGCTGAAGCTGGTCAAGGACGAGTGGGAGATCGCGCAGCTGCAGGAGGCGATCGACGCGACCGTCCGCGGCTTCGAGGACGTGGCCCGGATCCTGCCCGCCGACCGCGGCGTGAAGGAACGTCTGCTCGAGGGCGTCTTCGGCCTGCGCGCCCGGGTCGACGGCAACGACGTCGGCTACAGCAGCATCGTCGGCGCCGGCGCGCACGCGACGATCCTGCACTGGGTCCGCAACACCGGCGTCACCACGCCGGGCGACCTGTTGCTGATGGACATGGGCGTCGAGGGCCGCACGTTCTACACCGCCGACGTGACGCGCACGGTCCCGGTCTCGGGCACCTTCACCCCGCTGCAGCGCCAGGTCTACGACATCGTGCACGCCTCACAGCAGGCCGGCATGGACGCGATCAAGCCGGGCGTGAAGTTCCACGACGTGCACCTGACCTGCATGCGGGTCCTGGCCGAGGGCCTGCACGACCTGGGCCTGCTGCCGGTGAGCGTGGACGAGGCGATGAGCGACAAGTCCACGGTGTACCGCCGCTGGACGCTGCACGGCTTCGGCCACATGCTCGGCATCGACGTGCACGACTGCTCGGCCGCCCGCAAGGAGAAGTACCGCGACGGCGAGCTCGGCGAGGGCTACGTGCTGACGGTCGAGCCGGGCCTGTACTTCCAGCCCGAGGACGAGCTGGTACCGGAGGAGCTGCGCGGCGTCGGCGTCCGCATCGAGGACGACGTGCTGGTCACGGCCGACGGCTGCCGCAACCTGTCGGCGGGCCTGCCGCGCTCGTCCGCCGAGGTCGAGGCCTGGCTGTCCGCGCAGCGCGAGGCAGGCCCGCGCCTGCCCGGCTGAGACCCGGCCCGGTGCAGGACGGCACGACTCCCGAACCCCGGCGACACCCGGACAGCGTGTTCAATATCGAACATCATGTTCGAGTATGGTTCTCCTCACCGGAAACCGCCGGGAAGAGGGGCCATGGATCGACGGGTACGGCGCACTCGCCGGGTGCTGCAGGATGCGCTCGTCGCGCTGATCGAGGAGTACGGCTACGAGCGGCTCACCGTGCAGGACGTGCTCGACCGCGCCGACATCGGACGGTCCACGTTCTACACGCACTTCCGCGACAAGGACGCCCTGTTCATGACGTGGTTCGACGGCCTGCGCGAGGACCTGCGCAGCGAACTCGACGACATGGCCGTGGGCCATCAGCCGCCCGGCACCACCCGGCCGCTCGGGGTGATCTTCGACCACGCGTACCGGAATCAGCGGGTCTACCGGGCGGTCTGCGGCCGCCAGGGCGGCAACGCCTTCACCCACCTGATGCAGCGGCTGCTCTTCGAGCTGCTGCACGAGCACCTGCGCCTGGCCGGGACCCGGCTACCGGTCGAGATCGCGGCCGAGTACTACTCGGGCGCGCTGCTCAGCACCCTGCTGTGGTGGGTGCGGCAGGACTTCCCGTACCAGCCCGCGGAGCTGGCCGCGATGTGCCAGCTGCTGACCGCGCCCGGGGTGCTGGCGAGCCTCAGCCCTGCACCGCATATTCCGTGATGACGAAGCAGGTCGGCGTGCCGGCGCCCTCCGAGACGTCGAAGGAGATCGCGACCGGGTGCCCGTCGGCCGGGTCGGCGCTCGTGGTCATCTCGCCGCCGTCGTCCGCCGCGGTCTGTGCCAGGTCGAGCAGTCCGCCCAGGGTCGGCAGCTCGACCTCCTCCTCGCCGACCGCGGTCCTGCCGTCGATGCGCTCGACGCTCGCCACCGCGCTCCCCCGCACCGTGACCCGGTAGACGCCCTCCGACGGCCCGCTACCGCAACGCCGGTCGACGACGTACGCGTAGTTCATCGGCTCGTGCCACACCGGCGCCGACGCCGCGGCGCTGGGGCTTGGCCCCGTCGCGGCCGGCGGGTCGTCGGTGCAGGCGGCGACAGCCGCGACAAGGGCGATGCCGCACAGCAGCCGGGCGAACCGCACGATGACCTCCGACGCTCAGACCGGCCGCCACCCGGCGGCCGCGCCCATGCTCCCAGACCCGGGCAACGGCGCCTCGGCCGACGGTGCATCACCCGGCCGGCCGAGGGCGTCACCCCGCCGGATCCGCGACGAAGACGGCCACCGAGCGGGCGGGAACGGTCAGTGTCCCCGCCTCCGCGGTGGCGGTGCGCAGCAACGGGTCGGCCGAGGCGAGCAGCTCGGGGTGCAGGGTCAGCGGGAGACCCGAGAGCGACGGCACCGCCTGGCTCGTCGCGTCCCCGGTCGCGTTGAAGACGACCACCGTGTCGCTCCAGCGCGGGTCCAGGCCCTCGCCGTCCAGGCACATCACGATGACGCCCGGGCTCTCCGACGGCCCGCCCAGCGGGAAGGTCAGCCGGCGCTGTACCTCGTCGGCCGTCGGCAGGCCGAACACCGGCGAGGCCCGGCGGATGCGCAGCAGCTCCGCGTAGCGGGCCGCGGTCAGATCCATGATCTCCGCCGACGGGACCAGCGCCGGGTCGGCGAGCAGCGGGCGGGCCCACGGCCACTTGTCCTCGTTGTCCGGCGCCGGCGGCAGCCCGATGCCGAAGCCGTTGCCGTCCTCGCCGGCCCAGCGCAGCTGGTTGAACCAGTCCCCCGAGTTGTAGGAGTTGCGGTCGAGCGACTTCGACCGCAGCCGCTCGGTGCCCAGCGCCACGAAGCCGACGCCCTGACCGAGCACGACGAGCGACAGCGCGAGCACCTGCATGCGGGCCCGCTCGAGCATCGGCAGCGACGGCGGCAGCTTGAACGCCATCGCGTCGTAGAGGATCTCGTTGTCGTGCGCGTCCACATAGGCGACGCACTCCCCCGGCGCGGCCGCGTAGCCGCTGGGCGAGCCGTTGTAGTCGATCTGGGCGCCGCAGTGCTCGACGCCGGTGTGCGTCACGAACCGGTACGTCGCAAGGCCCCCGGCGAGCCCCACCTTGATCCGGTCGTGCACGGACAGCGGCGTGTCCGCGCCCAGCCCGGTCGCGAAGCCCTGCACGGAAGGGTCGTCGCCGAACGAGCCGCCGCCGCGGACCGCGTCGCGTAGCCGGTCGTTGAACGTGCCGATGCCGGTACCGGCCATGTTGACCTGTGTCGCCTGCACGAACCGGGCGTCGTACGCGATCTCGCCGAAGTTCCAACCCTCGCCGTACAGGTAGATGCCGGGGTCGAGGTGGTCGAGGGCGGCCCTGGTCTCCAGGATGTTGGCGCGCGGATGGTGTCCCATCAGGTCGAATCGGAAGCCGTCCACCTTGTATTCGCCGGCCCAGGTGACGATCGAGTCCACGACCAGCCGGCCCATCATCAGGTGCTCCGGCGCGGTGTTGGAGCAGCACGTCGACTCGGCCACCGTGCCGTCGTCGAGCAGCCGGTGGTAGTAGCCGGGCACGATCCGGTCGAGCACGCTGAACGGCGCCAGCCCGTCGGCCGTCGTGTGGTTGTAGACGACGTCCATGACCACGCGCAGGCCCGCCTCGCTGAGCGCGGCGACCATCCGGCGGAATTCCAGGATGCGGGCGCTGCCGGACGGCTCGACGGCGAAGCTGCCCTCGGGCGTCGTGTAGTGCAGCGGGTCGTACCCCCAGTTGAAGCCGTCCTCGTCGGCGACGGCCATGACCGCGCGCTGCTGCTCGGGTGAGTCCGGCGGCAGCGCGGCCAGGTCACACCTCGGTACGGCCTGGTCGGCGCGGCGGTCGGGCACCGTGGCGAAGTCGAACGCCGGCAGCAGGTGCACGTGGGTGAGGCCGGCGTCGGCGAGCATCCGCAGGTGCCGCATGCCCGCGGACCCGGCGTGGGTGAAGGCCAGGAACGTGCCCCGCTCCTGCGCCGGGACGGTGGTGTCGGCGATGGAGAAGTCGCGGACGTGCACCTCGGAGATCTGCATCCGGGCCGGCGCCACGGCCGGCGGCTTGACCAGGTCCGCCCACCCCGGCGGTTGCAGCTCCGGCGCGGACAGGTCGACGAGCTGGCTGTGCGTGGAGTCGACGGAGAGCGACAACGAATACGGATCGGTGACGCTGCTGGTCACGACGCGCTGCGCCGCCGGGTGCCAGACCTCGACCCGGAAGCGGTAGTAGCGGCCGGGCCAATCGCGCCGGCCGGCGATGGACCACACGCCGGTCGCCGCGTCCCGGCCCATCGGCAGGACCTCCGGCTCGTCGCCGGGGGTCGGGAACAGCTCCAGCGCGACGGTACGGGCGGTCGGCGCCCAGACGGAGATCGTCGACTGCTCCTCGTCCATGACCGCGCCGAGGCGGGCGTCGGCGGCGTCCGCGTACAGGTCGTCGAGGACGCCCGGCAGCTGGACCGCGGTCAGGACCGTGACCCGGCCGGCGGCGTCGCGGCCCGCCGCCAGCACCTGGCCGCGCAGCAGCTCGCCGAGGGCGGCGTCGTCGAGCTCGGGCACGGCGAACGCGCGGTAGGAGCGCAGGTGCGGGAAGCGGCGGCTCTGCGCCCGGAACAGCCCGCCGGGGCGGGGCGTGAGCGGCAGCGCGGCGTGCTCCCCGGCGAGTTCGTCGCCGTCGCGCCGCAGCCCGCCGTCCGCGGCCGAGACCAGGGTGAACGCCTCGGCCAGGCCGGCGAGGTGCGACGGCAGGGCCAGCGTGGTGCGGTCGACGAAGACGGCCAGGGCGCGCGCCGGATCGAGCTCCGGGCCCAGCGAGCGCACGTCGGGCAGCACTGGCGCGGCGGTGCCGGCGAGCATCCACACCTCACGGGTCGACGTGAGGTCGAGGCGCTGGTCGTCGTGCAGGTCCTTGGCGTCGCCGCGGTGCAGGACGAAGCGCAGCCCGACGGCGTCCGGGCGCACCGGCACCCGGAACACGGCGCCGAAGGCGTCGAAGGCGACCGGGCCGAGCGGCGTGCTCCAGTCGGGCTTGCGATGGGTGCCCTCCCAGGCGTGCATCCCCCACCCGTCGTAGTCGCCGTCGGCGCGGCGGTAGTGGATGACGGCGGAGCGGTCGTCCGGCGGCGTCTCGTCGGTGAAACCGGCCGCCGCGGCGCTCGGATAGACCTCGGGGTCGCCCGCCCGCAGCCAGACCTCGGGGGTGACCGCCGGATCGACGTTCCGGTCCTCGGCCACGTCCTTGGCGCCGGTGTGATCGACCACCAGGAAGCCCACCTCGCGGGCCGAGTCGGCCACGCGCACCCAGGCGAAGCGGCCGTAGGCGTCCTCGCCGGCGAACGGGTGACCGCCCGGGAAGCCGGTGATCGCGCCCGGGGCGATGTCGCCCCACGCGTGCAGCGCCCAGTCGCCGTAGCCCTCGTCCTCGCGCCGGTAGTGCACGACCAGCCGGTGCGGCCGGCTCAACCTTGCGCGTACCGCCGGCGCGGCGATCTCGATCGTGGTCACCTGGACATGATCCCACCGGGGTACGTCAGGAACCCGGGTTGCATGAAATAACAAGACGGACGTACGGTTTACGGAAGACGTGAACCCTGAGTTAGGTAAACCTAACCGGCGGGCACCCGTCACCGGTGCGACAGACTGATGAGTACTACTCACGGTCGCTGGGTGTGAAGGAGATGACGTGGCCAGCCTCGACACCTTTGGTGCGAAGAGCGAGCTACGCGTCGCAGACGCGAGCTACGAGATTTTCACGATCGACAAGGTCGACGGGCATGACCGCCTGCCGTACTCCTTGAAGATCCTGCTGGAGAACCTGCTCCGCACGGAGGACGGCGCGAACATCACCGCCGACCACATCCGCGCCCTCGGCGGCTGGGATCCCACCGCCGACCCGAGCGTGGAGATCCAGTTCACCCCCGCCCGGGTGCTGATGCAGGACTTCACCGGCGTCCCCTGCGTCGTCGACCTCGCCACCATGCGCGAGGCCGTCAACGACCTGGGCGGCGACCCGACGAAGGTCAACCCCCTCGCCCCCGCCGAGCTGGTCATCGACCACTCGGTGATCGCCGACCTGTTCGGCCGCGAGGACGCCTTCGCCCGCAACGTCGAGCTGGAGTACCAGCGCAACCGCGAGCGCTACCAGTTCCTGCGCTGGGGCCAGACCGCGTTCAACGAGTTCAAGGTCGTCCCGCCGGGCACCGGCATCGTGCACCAGGTCAACATCGAGTACCTGGCCCGGACGATCATGGAGCGTAACGGCCAGGCGTACCCGGACACCGTCGTCGGCACCGACTCGCACACCACGATGGTCAACGGCCTCGGCGTGCTGGGCTGGGGCGTCGGCGGCATCGAGGCCGAGGCCGCGATGCTGGGCCAGCCGGTCAGCATGCTGATCCCGCGGGTCGTCGGCTTCAAGCTGCACGGCGAGATGCCGGCCGGCACCACCGCCACCGACCTGGTGCTGACGATCACCGAGATGCTCCGCGAGCACGGCGTGGTCAGCAAGTTCGTCGAGTTCTACGGCCCCGGCGTCGGCGCCGTGCCGCTGGCCAACCGCGCCACCATCGGCAACATGTCGCCGGAGTACGGCTCGACCGCCGCGATCTTCCCGATCGACGACGAGACGATCAAGTACCTGAAGCTCACCGGCCGCACCGAGGCGCAGGTCGCCCTGGTCGAGGCGTACGCGAAGCGCCAGGGCCTGTGGCACGACCCGGCCGGGGAGCCGAACTACTCCGAGCGCCTCGAGCTGGACCTGTCGACGATCGTGCCGTCGCTCGCCGGCCCGAAGCGCCCGCAGGACCGGGTGCCGCTCAGCGACGCCAAGTCGATGTTCCGCGAGGTGCTCGCCAACTACGTGGACGTCGAGGGCCCGGCGGACGAGGCCAGCGCCGAGTCCTTCCCGGCCAGCGATTCGCCGGCGAACAGCACCGACTCGGACGTGGACAAGCCGCACCACCACCTGGCCAGCGCGGCGCACGGCGCCGACGGCCGGCCCTCCCGGCCGACCCGGGTGGTCGACGAGGACGGCACCGAGTTCGTGCTGGACCACGGCGCGGTCGTCATCGCGGCGATCACGTCATGCACCAACACCTCGAACCCGCAGGTCATGATCGGTGCGGCGCTGCTCGCCCGCAACGCCGTCGACCGTGGCCTGAGCCGCAAGCCGTGGGTCAAGACCACCCTCGCGCCGGGCTCCAAGGTCGTCATGGACTACTACGACCGGGCCGGCCTCACGCCGTACCTCGACAAGCTCGGCTTCAACCTGGTCGGCTACGGCTGCACCACCTGCATCGGCAACTCGGGCCCGCTGCCCGAGGCGGTCTCGGCGGCCGTCAACGAGGCCGACCTGACCGCGGTCTCGGTGCTCTCCGGCAACCGCAACTTCGAGGGCCGGATCAACCCGGACGTCAAGATGAACTACCTGGCCTCGCCGCCGCTGGTCGTCGCGTACGCGCTGGCCGGCACGATGGACCTGGACATCACGACGGAGCCGCTCGGCATCGGCTCGGACGGCCAGCCCGTCTACCTCGCCGACATCTGGCCCAGCGCCAAGGAGATCGACGACGTCATCGCCTCGGCGATCGGCGCGACCGGCTTCAGCGCGGCCTACCAGGACGTCTTCGCCGGCGATGAGCAGTGGCAGTCGCTGCCGACGCCGGAGGGCAAGACGTTCGAGTGGGCCGAGGACTCGACCTACGTGCGCAAGCCCCCTTACTTCGAGGGCATGTCCGCGCAGCCGTCGCCGGTCACCGACATCGCCCGCGCGCGGGTGCTGGCGAAGCTGGGCGACTCGGTCACCACCGACCACATCTCGCCGGCCAGCTCGATCAAGGCGGACTCCCCCGCGGGCAAGTACCTCGCCGAGCACGGCGTGCCCCGGCACGAGTTCAACTCGTACGGCTCGCGCCGCGGCAACCACGAGGTGATGATCCGCGGCACGTTCGCGAACATCCGGCTGCGCAACCAGCTCGTTCCGGGCGTGGAGGGCGGCTTCACCGTCAACCACCTGACCGGCGAGCAGACCAGCATCTACGACGCCTCCGTCGCCTACAAGGAGGCCGGCGTCCCGCTGGTCATCCTGGCCGGCAAGGAGTACGGCTCCGGCTCGTCGCGCGACTGGGCGGCGAAGGGCACCATGCTGCTGGGCGTGCGCGCGGTCATCGCCGAGTCGTACGAGCGCATCCACCGCTCGAACCTGATCGGCATGGGCGTGCTGCCGCTGCAGTTCCCGCCGAAGACGAACGCGGAGTCGCTCGGGCTCACCGGCACCGAGTCCTTCACGATCACCGGGGTGGAGGCGCTCAACGAGGGCGGCATCCCGTCGACGGTGAAGGTCCGCACGGACACCGGCGTGGAGTTCGACGCCGACGTCCGGATCGACACGCCGGGCGAGGCGGACTACTACCGCCACGGCGGCATCCTGCAGTACGTGCTGCGCAAGATGCTCGCCAGCTGACCGGAGCACGTAACCGACGCCCCGCCGCCCACACCGGGCGGCGGGGCGTTCGTGTCTTTCCCCTGGCTGTGAGCCGGCGGAAAGATTCCGGAAACATGGATGTTGCACCCTGTGGCCATGGAGATCCTGCTGCTGGCCACCCGACCCGGCGCGGCTGCGGAGGATCGAGCCCTGCCGGCGCTCGATCTGCTGCGGCACTCGCTGCGGGTCGGCACCTACGACGTACAGGCGTTGGTGTCCGGCGCCGACCCCGATGTCGTGCTCGTCGACGCGCGGCGTGACCTGCTCGAGGCCCGCGATCTCTGCCGGCTGCTGCGCACGACCGGGCTGCTGGTGCCGCTGCTCGCCGTGGTCGAGGAGGCCGGACTGATCGCGATGGCCGCCGACTGGGGCCTGGACGACGTGCTGCTGACCAGCGCCGGACCGGCCGAGGTCGAGGCCCGGCTCCGGCTGGCGACCGCGCGGGTCTCCGGCGGTGCCGCGGGCGCCACCAGCGGCATGGTCAACGCCGGCGAGCTCGCCATCGACCCGCACACCTACTCGGCGCGGCTCAAGGGTCGCCAGCTCGATCTCACGTACAAGGAGTTCGAGCTGCTGAAGTTCCTGGCCCAGCACCCGGGCCGGGTGTTCAGCCGCGACCAGCTGCTGCGCGAGGTCTGGGGCTTCGACTACTTCGGCGGCCACCGCACCGTCGACGTGCACGTGCGCCGGCTGCGGGCCAAGCTCGGCAGCGAGTACGAGTCGATGATCGGCACCGTCCGGCAGGTCGGCTACAAGCTGGTGCTTCCGCCGCAGCCGGCGGGCCGCATGCCGGCACCCGAGTGGGAGGCCATCGCGCCCCGGGTCGCCCTCGACCTGTAGGCACTCCGATCTGGAACCCCCCACCGCCGTCCCCGGCGCCGCGAGCGCGCCGGGGAGATGAACGGCGGTGAGTGCCATGGCCGGGAATGCGACATGTGCGAGGCTCTGAGTTATGGATGACAAGACTGTGCTGAGCTGGATCAGCGGGTTGGTGGACGAGGAGCACAAGCTACGCGGGCAGCTCCGCCGCGGCGAGATCAGCAGCGACGAGGAGCAAGTCCGCCTGAGAGAGCTGGAAGAGGCACTGGACCAGTGCTGGGACCTCCTGCGCCGGCGCCGGGCCGCCCGCGATCAGGGCAACGACCCGGACACCGAGCAGGCGCACAGCATCAACGAGGTGGAGGGCTACCTCCAGTGACGCCGGACCGTTGGTGCGGGCCGGCGGGTGTCCGGCGGCCGCGGTCCGGGTCGCCCGGCGCGGCGCTTCACAGCAACCCCGCCTCGTAGCCCAGCCGTTCGATGAGGCCGTCCGCGTCGACCTTCAGGCCGCGCGCGGTGAACCAGCCGGCCACGTTGCGCACGTCGCGGGCCAGGAACTCGCCGCCCTGCGGGTTGGCGATGAGGTCGACGATCTGCGGCATGTCGATGATCACCAGCCGACCCCGGTGCACCAGCGTGTTGTAGGGCGACAGGTCGCCGTGCGCGATCTGGGTACGCGCCAGCACGCTGAGTGCCTCGGTCATCTGACGCCAGAGGTCCTCCAGGCCGTCGTGGTCGGTGCGCACCTGGGCGAGCCGCGGCGCGGCCTCCCCGGTCTCCCAGTCGCCGATGAACTCCAGCATCAGCTCGGTGCCGATGAGCTGCACGGGGTACGGCACCGAGATCGTGCCGCCCTCCTGGCCGACCTGCCAGAGCCGCGACAGCGCGCCGAACTCGGCCGCCGCCCACTGGCCGGCGATGAGCTCCTTGCCGAACGCGGTCCGGTTGGTCATGGCCCGCATCTCGCGGGACCGGCGCACCCGGCGCCCCTCCAGGTAGCCCGCGTCGCGGTGGAAGAGCCGGTGGTCGCCGTCGCGGTAGCGCTTGGCCGCGAGCACGGCGACCTGATCGGTACCCGGTACGCCGCGGCGTACGAGGTGCACGTCCGCCTCTTTGCCGGTCTTGAGCACGCCCAGTTCGGTGTCCACGGCCCCGTGCTCGGTGCGGACCCAGTCGGGACGCGGTAGCGGGCCGTGCAGCGCACCGTCCCACGTCGACCAGCGGTCACCGGTCTCGGGCAGGTCGGGGTCCTCGGAAAGGGCCGGCTCGATCCGGCCCCGCTTTACGAAGTCAGCTTCGTCGTCGTCGAACTTGCGACGGCCGCGGCGCATGGTCGCCGGGCCGAAAGAGTCGTGCTCTCGCACTGGAGGGTCTCCTCGGAAGAGAAAGGAAGAACAAGAACCTGGGCATGGCGAAGGACAACGACAGCCATGAGGTTCACCCCCTTCTCTCCTAGGAACCGGTGGAGCACGTACCCGGTGCACTCTTCCGGGCGACCCCGGGCGGCGCAACCTATTTAACGGGCCGCCATCACGGCGGACAGCCCCTGGATCACGTTGCCGACCACCCGGGTCGGCGCGAACCGGTTGTCGATCCAGTCCCGGCCGCGGTGCAGCCACACGCTGGGCAGCCCCATCGCGGCGGCGCCGCCGATGTCGGCCTCCGGGCTGTCGCCGACGATCCAGGCGCCTCCCAGGCGCATCCGGACCCGCTGGGCGGCCAGCGCGAAGATGCGCGGATTGGGCTTGCTCACCCCGGCCTGCTCCGAAATCACCCAGTCGGCTACATAGCGGTCCAGCCCGGTACGCCGGATCCGGGTCTCCTGCTGCTCGTGCGGGCCGTTCGTGACCACCACCGGCACCCACCCGGAGTCCGCGGCGATCTGCAGCGCACAGGCCACGAGCGGGTCGAGCCGCTCGTAGGCCAGCGGGCCCTCGTGCAGCTCCTCGAGCAGGTCGATCGAGGGGATGTTCAGCTGGTAACGGTCGCGGATCAGGTCCGCCAGGTCCCAGCGTGAGGTGAGTCCGTCGGCGTCCACGGACAGTAGCCACTCGAGGTCCTCGTGCGGCGCCGCGATCTCGTCGAGGAAACCTTTCGCCCACAGCCGGAACGCACCGCTGCGATCGAGCAGGGTGTCGTCCAGTGCGAGGAAGACGAGAGGCACCCGGGCACTGTACGTGAGTGAATGCGGGACCCGACAGCCCGAGAGTGTTAACAAAAATTCGCCCGGATGGCTGTTTTCGCGCCATGAGAGAGGGAACCCCGGACGCTGGCAAGCCGTACGTACGGATTGCAAGGGCCCGAAGGTACGTGACACGATCGCAGCGTGCCCAGGGTAAGCCAGGACCAGCTCGACGCCCGCCGTCACGAGATCCTCGCCGCGGCGCGGGGATGCTTCGCTCGTTACGGCTACGAGGGCGCCACCGTGCGCCGGCTCGAGGAGGCCACCAGCCTTTCGAGGGGCGCGATTTTCCACCATTTTCGCGACAAGGACTCGCTCTTCCTCGCGGTCGCCGAGGACGACGCCGCCGCCATGGTGGACACCGTCGCCCGCGACGGACTGGTCCAGGTCATGCGTGACCTGCTCGGACAGGCTCGCTCCAGCGACGGCGACACCGCCGGATGGCTCGGCACCCAGCTGGAGGTCTCCCGGCGGCTGCGCACCGATCCCGAGTTCGCCAAGCGCTGGGCCGAACGCTCGGCCGCCATCGCCGAGGCCACCCGCGAACGCCTGGAGCGCCAGCGCGAGGCCGGCGTGCTCCGCGACGACGTGCCGGTCGAGGTGCTCACCCAGTTCCTGGAGCTGGCGTACGACGGCATGGTCCTGCACCTGGCCACCGGCCGCCCGGCGGGCGAACTGAGCCGGGTGCTCGACGTCGTGGAGGAAGCCGTAAGGCGCCGGTGACCAGGGGTTGCGGTGACCTGCACAATGAGGTCCTGCAACCGCGCAAGCTCGGGAGGTCGGACATGAATCTCGCAGCGCAGGGCGACACCTGGGGCATCACCGGACCGAGCTTTCTGATCTTCTATATCTGCGTCGTCGTCGGCGTCGCGATCCTGGCGGCGATCCACCGGCGGATCCTCTTCGCGGGCAACCGCGGCGCGCACGTCGAGCGGCTCGGCCCGCAGCAGCTCGCCTACCTCAACGGCGGCGACCGACTCGCCGTCTACGCCGCCCTCGGCGGCCTGCGCAGCGCCGACGCCATCGCCACCAACCCCGACAAGACCCTGCGCCAGTCCGGACCGTTGCCGTCCGGCGTCACCCCGCTGGACTCGGCGATCTACAACGCGGCCGGGCGGGGCATCCGGTCCCGCGACGTCACCGGCGACGAGTGGGTCGTCTCGGCGCTCCGGCAGCTGCGCGAGGGGCTCGAGGCACAGGGGCTCGCGGTGCCGCCCGCCCGGGCTAAGGTGGCCCGGCTCTGGGCGCTCGCCGGGGCCGCCCTCGTGCTCCTGGGCGTGGCCCGGCTCGTCGACGGCATCCAGAACAACAGGTCCGTCGGCTTCCTCATCGGTGCCATCGTGCTCGCGGTCATCCTCTCGATCTCCATGCTGAGGAGGAGCCGGCGGCGGTCCACGCACGTCGCGCAGAAGGGCATGACCGCGCTGCGCCGCAAGCACGACTACCTGTCGCCGCGGCAGTCACCGGCCTACGCGACCTACGGCGCCACCGGCGCGGCGATGGGCGTGGCCCTGTTCGGCGCGGCGTCGCTCTACACGATGGACCCGGCGTTCGCCTCCGAGGCGGAGATCCAGCGGATCAACACGGGCGGCGGCGGCTCCGACATCGGCTCCTCCTCCTCGTCCTGCGGCGGGGGCGGCAGCTCGTGCGGCGGCGGCAGCTCGTGCGGCGGCGGGGGCGGGTGCGGCGGGTGACCACCGCGCACGGGGTGGGCATCGGCTGGCGACCCGAGATCGCCGGCTTCGTCGCCCAGCTGCCCGGCCTCGGGTTCGCCGAGGTGGTCGCCGAGTCGGTGCACGCGCACGGCGAGCTGCCGCCGGGCCTGGCCGAGCTGCGCGAGCGGGGCGTCGCCGTCGTGCCGCACGGGGTGAAGCTGTCGCTGGGCGGCGCGGAGCCGGTCGATCCGGCCCGTGTCACCCACCTCGCGGCGGTGGCGGAGCGCCTGGCCGCGCCGCTGGTGAGCGAGCACATCGCCTTCGTCCGGGCCGGCGGTGTAGAGGCCGGACACCTGCTGCCGATCCCGCGCAGCCGCGAGGCCGTCGACGCGGTGGTCGCCAACGTCCGGCGCGCACAGGCCGAGCTGACCGTGCCGATCGCGCTCGAACCGATCGCCGCCCTCTTCGACTGGCCCGACGACGAGCTCGACGAGGGCGCGTTCCTGACCGAGATCCTCGAACGCACGGACGCGCTGCTGCTGCTCGACGTCGCCAACGTCTACGCGAACGCGCGCAACCGCGGCACCGAGGCGACGGCGCTGCTCGACCGGCTGCCGCTGGAGCGGATCGCGTACGTGCATGTGGCGGGCGGCGCCGAGCACGAGGGCATCTACCACGACACGCACACCGACGCGGTGCCGCAGCCGGTCCTGGACCTGGTCACGGCGCTGTGCGAACGGCACCGGCCGCCCGCGCTGATGCTCGAGCGCGACGGCGACTACCCGGCGGCGGCCGAGCTGCGCCGCGAACTGGACGCCATCGCGGCCGCCTCCGGCTACCCCACGGTGACATGACCTCGCTGGCGGAACGGCAGGCGGCACTGGTGGCCGCGCTGACCGCCGGTGCCGCCGTACCCCCCGGCTTCGACGGCCGGCTGGTCGAGGCGGCCCGGGTCGCACTGCTGCGAAAGCGCGCCGGCGAGGTCGCGCGGCAGTGGCCGGAGCTGGCCGCGGCGTTCGGCCGCGACTGGCCGCGGCGGTGGTCGGCGTGGGCCGCGGCCCGGCCAACGCAGGGCTCGCTGCGCGACGGCTGGGACCTGGCCCGCGATCTGCGCGCAGGCGGTGAGCTGCCGGCCGCGGCCGGCGCCGAACTCGCGACCCGCGAGGCGCTGATGGCCTACGAACCAGGATCGGCGCCGCGCCCCCGCCGGGCGCCGGCCGTGCGCCGCGCCGCCGGCTCGGTGGTCGTGCAGTTCGCCGGCCGGGTACGCGTGCTGCGCCGTCCCGACGCCGGACCCCGCCGGTAGCCTCCCCCGACTGAGCGCCGGCGCGGCGCGGGGGCCGTTCGGCCTCAGGCGGGAATCGCCGGCGCCCGGTCGATGAAGCCGAGGACCGTGCGGATGCGGCCGTCCGGGCCGAGCTCCGCGACGTCGAAGCCCACGATCAGTGGCTCCCCTCCGGCCGGCCCCAGGTGCCAGGTGAAACGCGCCTGGTCGTGGTGCGCGTCCACCGGGCTGCCGGCCGTGAAGACCAGCCCGGGGAACCGGTCCTGCGCCACGCCGATCAGGTGCCCCAGCGCGCCGGGCCCCTCGACCGCGGCGAACGGGTCGACGTACCGCACGTCGGCGGTGAACGCCTCCTCGATCCGCGCGCGCCGCTCGGCCGGGTCCGTCGCGTTCCACGCGGCCAGGTAACGCCGCACCGCGGCGTCGAAGCGGGTCGTGCCGCCGTCACCGGCGGCGACGTCAGATGATTCGCTGGCAAGCTGGCTCATGCCGATTTCCTCTCCGGTCCGTGAAGGTTGCCGGACCACCGTCGCCCGGGGCGGGTAGCCGGGTCGATTACCTCCCGGGTAATCGGTATGCGGCGATGGGCTGCCTACGATCGGGGCATGACCGAGGTGGGCGCGCTGCTGAGGCGCTGGCGTGGCGACCGGCGGCTGAGCCAGCTCGCGCTCGCCGGCCAGGCCGGGGTGTCCACGCGGCACCTGTCGTTCGTGGAGACCGGCCGCGCCCGCCCGACGCGGGAGATGATCCTGCGGCTGGCCGAGGAGCTGGCCGTACCGCTGCGGGCGCGCAACGCGCTGCTGCTGGCCGGCGGCTACGCGCCGGCCTTCCCCGAGGGAGACCTCGACGGCCCGGACCTGGCCGCCGTGCTGACGTCGCTGCGGGCGGTGCTGTCCGGGCACGAGCCCTGCCCGGCGGTGCTGGTCGACCGGCACTGGACCATGATCGACGGCAATGCGGCGGTCACCCTGCTCGTCGCCGGGGTGGCCCCGGAGCTGCTGGAACCGCCCGTGAACGTGCTGCGGCTGTCGCTGCATCCGGAGGGGATGGCGCCGCGGATCCTCAACCTGGCCGAATGGCGCACGCACGTGCTGCACCGCCTGGACCGGCAGGCATATACGACCGGCGACCCGGTGCTGCGGTCCCTGCACGACGAGCTGCTGGCCCTGCCCGGCGGCCTGGCCGCCGCGGAGCCCGACGGCCTCGCGGTGCCGCTGCGATTCGCGGCCGCCGACCGCGAGCTGTCGTTCTTCAGCTTCACCTCGGTGTTCGGCACGCCGCTCGACGTCACCCTCGCCGAACTGGCCATCGAGTCGTTCCTGCCGGCGGACCCGGAGACGGCGGAGTTCCTGCGCGCCCGATGACGGCGCGGTCGCCGGGGTGGCACTATCGGCGGCATGGATCTCGGGCTCGCCGATCGCGTCTACGTCCTCACCGGAGCGTCGAAGGGCCTCGGCTTCGCCACCGCGCAGTCCCTCGTGGCCGACGGCGCCAAGGTCGTCATCTCCGCCCGCTCGCCGGAGAGCGTCGAGGCGGCCGTCGCCGAGCTGGGTGACGGCGCCGCCGGGGTGGCGGCCGACCTCACCGATCCCGCGACCCCGGAGCTGCTGGTCCGCACCGCGCGGGCGCGCTTCGGGCGCCTGGACGGCGCCCTCGTCTCGGTGGGCGGCCCGGACCGCGGCACGGCCGCGCAGCTGACCGACGACCAGTGGCGCAACGCGTTCGAGACGGTCTTTCTGGGATCGGTACGCGCGATGCGCACGTTCGCGGCCGAGCTGGGCGAGGGCGGCGCGATCGGGGTGGTGCTGTCGACCTCGACGCGGACGCCGATACCCGGTCTCGGCCTGTCCAACGGGCTGCGCCCCGGGCTGGCCGGCGTCGCGAAGGACATGGCGGACGAGTTCGGCCCGCGTGGCGTACGCGTGGTCAGCCTGCTGCCCGGGCGCGTGATGACCGACCGCAACCGCGAGCTCTTCGCGGCCACCGGCGACGCCGAGGCCGCGGCGGCCGAGGCGGCGGCGTCCATACCGCTGCGGCGGCTGGGCGGGCCGGAGGAGTTCGGCCGGGTGGCGGCGTTCGTGCTGTCGCCGGCGGCCGGCTACCTGACCGGCCTGACCCTGCCGGTCGACGGCGGCGCCCTCCGGACGCTGTAGTCCCGGCGCCTGGCACCTGCGGATACGCTTCGCCGATGCCGTCCGTTCTGCGCAGGCCGACTCCCGCCGAGGTCGCGGCGGCCGCCGACCGCACGATTGCCGATCTGGTCGGGCCGGACCTGCGCGTGCTCTTCTCCGGCATCAACCCGAGCCTGTACTCGGCGGCGACCGGCCACCACTTCGCCCGCCCGGGAAACCGGTTCTGGCCGGCGCTGCACCGCTCGGGCTTCACCCGGCGGCTCCTGCACCCCTCGGAGCAGTGGTCGCTGCCGGCCGAGGGGCTCGGCATCACGAACGTGGTCGCCCGCGCGACCGCCCGGGCGGACGAGCTGTCCCCGGCGGAGCTGGTCGCGGGCGGCGGGCTGCTGGCGGACCTGGTGGCCCGGTGGCAGCCGCGCTGCCTGGCGGTGCTGGGCGTGACCGCCTACCGGGCGGCGTTCGCGCGGCCGAAGGCCCGGATGGGCCGCCAGGACGAGACGATCGCGGGCGTGCCGGTGTGGGTGCTGCCGAACCCGAGCGGCCTGAACGCGCACTACACGGTCGACGGCCTGGCCGCGGCGTTCGCCGAGCTCAGAGAGGCGACGGCTGCTTTCGGCGCACCATCTCAGTGATCCAGACGGGCGCGAACGGCGAGGTGCAGTTCGGCGGCGTCGGGTAGTCCTTGAGCACCTCCAGGCGCTCACCGATGTCGAGCGCGCGGGCGCGGTACCCGGCGTGCTCGATCCCGATCTGGGCCAGGCAGTGGTTCATCGCCCACTGGAGGCGATCCGGCGCGTCCTTCATCTGCGCCTCGATGACGTCGAGCAGCCCGGCGAGGTCGAGGCCTTCGGGCTTTTTCGCCACGCGTTCGGTGGTCAGCGCCCAGCCGGCGCTCGCGACCACCGGATCCGGATCGGCGAACCAGGACACGCGCAGTTCCTCGGCGTGCGGGTTCTTCTTCACCACGTAGTTCACGAGCCAGTCGTGCACCTTGGGCGTGCGCGCCTCGCGCAGCATGACGTCCAACTCGTCACGCCCGAACGCCTTCGGCCGGCAGATCAGGAGCGCCAGCAGCCTCGCCGCGGCGTCGTCCGTCCGCCAGAGCTCACGCGCGAGCTCCTGCTGTGTCTTCAGCTCCTTCGCGAGCGCGCGCAGCTTGCCGAGGTTCACACCGTGCTCGTCACCGTGCTTCTCGTTCACCTCGCGTGCCCTCGGGTCCTCGAGCGCGGCGAGCTCGGCCATCACCTCGGCCACCGTCGTCCCGGCCAACTCGGCCTCCTGTCCGTGCTTAACTTGAGTTCTTGCTTATATAAGCTATCACTGTCAGAATCGCCGGGTGCACGCCTTCGACGTCCTGGGCGATCCGATCCGGCGCCGGATCCTGGAACTGCTCGCCGACGGCGAGCAGACCTCCGGCGCGATCTCCGCGGTGGTCCAGGCCGAGTTCGGCATCTCCCACCCGGGGGTCTCCCAGCACCTGCGGGTGCTGCGGGAGAGCGGATTCACGACGGTACGCGCGGAGGGCACCCGCCGCCTGTACGCCGTGGACGCCGAGCCCCTGCGGGAGGTCGACCTGTGGCTGGACCGTTTCCGGCGGTACTGGGACCAGCGCCTCGACGCCCTGGCCACCGAGCTCGCCCGCGGCAAGCGGGCGCGCCGCCTCGACAAGACCGAGAGGAACGACGAATGAGAGACATCGCGGCCCAGCTCACGGCCATCCACCGCGCGGTCGGCACCGGACCGGTCGAGGACGGCGAGGGCGTCAGCGTCCTGCTGCGCCGGACCTACGACGCGCACATCGAGGACGTCTGGGAGGCGGTGACGGATCCCGACCGGGTCAAGCGCTGGTTCCTGCCGCTCACCGGCGACCTCCGCGAGGGCGGCACGTTCCAGCTCGAGGGCAACGCCGGCGGCGACATCGTCAAGTGCGACCCACCCCGGCTGCTCAAGGTCACGTTCGGCGGCCCGTCGAGCCGGGTCGAGCTGCGCCTGTCCGCCACGGACGACGAGTCGACGGTGTTCGAACTCGAGCACACGGTGCCGATCGAGATGGCCGGCAGCGGCGCGGGCGCCCTCTTCGTCGGCCCCGGCTGGGACGGCGTGCTCGTCGGGCTCGGCCTCTTCCTCGCCGGCGAGGACGGCCGGGACGCGGTCACCGGCGACCACGCCCGGCAGTCCATCGACGCCTGGGTGGCCACCGTCGAGTCCTCCGGCACCGCGACCCCGGACGAGATCGCCGCGGGAACCGCGGCCGCGCGGGCCCAGTTCACCGGGTGAACCGACGGCGGCCCCGGCTACCCGGTCATTCGGCGTGTGCCAGCAGCACCGGGTCCGGCTGACCGTCCCAGGTCCCGGTCAGCGCGGCCCCCGCCGACGCGGCACCGTCACCGAGGCGGCGGACCACCGTCGCCTCACCGCCCTCGGGAACGGCGCCGCTGCCGGTGATCGCCATGCTGGGCGCGCGCCGCTCGAGCCGCCCGTCCACCTCGAAGAACTCCTCGGCCTGCGGCACCCCGGCGAACGCACCCGCCAGCGCCGCAAGGTAGACCGGGTCGCCGAGCGCGTCGTACACCCAGCGCCGGCCGAGCACCCCGTGCTCCATCGTGCCGATGAGCCAGCCGTCGCCACCATCCAGGGGCGCGCCCCGGTAAGTGAGCGGAACCTGGTGGATCGGCCCGTCACCGAACCGGACGAGCAGGGTCTCGATGCCGACCTCGCCGGCCGGATCATCGAAGCGGTAGGCGGCGACCCGGTCGAGCACGGGCGCGGCCGTGCCCTCGAACCAGGGGCGGCCGGGCAGCCAGGCCGCGACGAGTTCGAGCTTGGAAGGCTTGAGTTCTGCGCGATACAGCAATGCCATGCCCGGATCATAGAGAGTCGATCCGTCACCGCCGCCCCTCAAGACCGTCCGCCCGGTGGATCAGAGACCGGCCTCGCGCATACACCCGCACGTGGATGGAACACCGCGCGGGCAGCGTCGCGCGTCAGCGTGAGGAGTCGACGCCCGGCCCGGAGGGGCCTGGCACGCGTGGGCCCGGGGGCTTCGGCGGCGCCGCACGGGTCATCTCACGCCTGCGGTCCCGCCGGCGCCGGCGGATCGCGTCGAACGCCACGATCGCGACGCCGATCAGGCCGAGCGCGCCGATCCGGGCGGTCCACAGCCAGAAGGGGTGCGCCGGCTCGGCCCAGATCAACCGGACGAGTACCGCTCCCCGTTCGCCGCCGCCGGGGGCGTCCGTGCCGATGACGACGCCGAGAATCACCACGAGCAGGAACAGGGATCCCGCGGCGCCCAGGGACCGGTGCACCACGCCGGTGCCGAGCGGTGCGCTGCGGTAGGTCGCGGCGGAGAGCCCGACCAGCAGGAGCACGACCAGGCTCAGGAAGCCGCCCAGGATCAGGGACGCGATGGCGACGAGGGCGAACGGCACCGAGTCCTCGTCGATCAGCCCCAACGGGATCACGAGCGGGAGCTGGACGATGCCGGTGACGAACACCGCCACCATCGGGCCGCCCATGTTCTGGATGACCGTCAGCACGTTGCGGGAGCGGCGCAGGGACTCGCGCAGCCCCGCGGCCACCGGGATGAGCAGCAGCAGGAGCGGCCAGAGCGGCCTCGGCCGCGGATCGCCACCGGCCGCGAGACCGGCGGCCGCCGCCGCGGCGACCATCACAACCGTCTCCAGGATCAGCGCCCACCGAATCGCCCGCCAGGGCACGCCCCCGGCCGGCTGTGCCGGCGGGTGAGGCGGCTGCGAGCGGCGGCGCGAAGGCCGCGGGCGGCGTCGGCGGGGTGACACGGCCAAGACGGTAGTCCACGCCGACCAGGCCACCAACCAGCGCAAACACCCATCCACAACCGGCCCGACCACACGGGCGGAACGGCGCCAGCGTCGCCCATGCCCGGCACCACAGCGAAACAGCCTCCCTATATCCAACGCCGCAGCCACGCACCGCCCGCCGGCCGGCCGCAGCGAAACAGACGTCGCCCATGCCCGGCGCCGCAGCGAACCACGCACCGCACACACCCAGCGCCGCAGCGAAACAGACGTCGCCCATGCCCGGCGCCGCAGCGAACCACGCACCGCACACACCCAGCGCCGCAGCGAAACAGACGTCGCCCGTGGCCGGGCGGCTCGTCAGGTGGCGGGGCGCCGGGTCGGTGGGGTCAGGGCTCGATCGGGTGGGCGACGGTGACGATCACCGGCTCGGCCTCCTCCAGGTATGGCACGGCCGGGCTGTCCGCCACCGCGAACTGGGTCCGGTAGAGCTCCGCGTAGAGACCGCCGGCCGCCACCAGGTCCGTGTGCCGGCCGCGCTCGACGATGCGGCCCTCGTCCAGCACCAGGATCTGGTCGGCGTCCCGGACCGTCGACAGGCGGTGGGCGATGACCAGGGCGGTCCGGCCCTCGAGCGCCACCGACAGTGCGCGCTGGACCGCGGCCTCGGACTCGCTGTCGAGGTGGGCCGTGGCCTCGTCCAGGATCACGATCGACGGCTGCTTGAGCAGCAGGCGGGCGATCGCGATGCGCTGCTTCTCGCCGCCAGAGAAGCGGTAGCCGCGCTCCCCCACGACCGTGTCCAGGCCCTCGGGCAGCGAGCGGACCAGGCCGGCGACCTGGGCGCCGCTCAGCGCCTCCCACAGCTGCTCCTCGGTCGCCTCGGGCCGCGCGTAGCGCAGGTTCTCCGCGATCGTCTCGTGGAACAGGTGGGAATCCTGGGTGACGACGCCGATGGTGTCGCGCAGCGAATCCAGGGTGGCGTCGCGGACGTCGACGCCGCCGACGCGGACCGCGCCCTCGGTCACGTCGTAGACGCGGGAGACCAGCATCGAGGTGGTGGACTTGCCGGCACCGGACGGCCCGACCAGCGCGACCATCTGGCCGGGCTCGACGCTGAAGTCGACGCCGCGCAGCACCGGCGCGTTCTCCGTGCGGTCGAGCGCGACCACGTCCTCCAGCGTCGCCAGCGAGACCTCGTCGGCGCTCGGGTAGCGGAAGTGCACGTCGCGGAACTCGAGCTGGCCCGCACCGGCCGGGATCGCCATCGCGCCGGGCTTCTCCTCGATGCCCGGCTTCAGGTCGAGGACCTCGAAGACCCGGTCGAAGGAGACCAGCGCGCTCATCACGTCGACGCGCACGTTGCTCAGCGCGGTCAGCGGGCCGTAGAGGCGGGTGAGCAGCAGCGCCAGGGTGACCACGGTGCCGGCGGTGACGCTGCCGGTGACCGCCAGCCAGCCGCCGAGCCCGTAGGTCAGGGCCTGGGCGAGCGAGGCGACCAGCAGCATGGCGACGAAGAAGGTGCGGGAGTACATGGCCTGCTGCACGCCGATGTCGCGGACCCGCTGGGCGCGCTCACCGAAGCGGGCCGCCTCGGCGCCGGGGCGGCCGAACAGCTTGACCAGCAGGGCGCCGGAGACGTTGAAGCGCTCGGTCATGGTCGCGTTCATCTTCGCGTCCAGGTTGTACGACTCGCGGGTGATCTCGGCGAGCCTCTTGCCGACCCGGCGCGCGGGGATGATGAACAGCGGCAGCAGCACCAGCGAGAGCACGGTGATCTGCCAGGAGAGGCTGAACATCACGGCCGCGGTCAGCACGAGCTGGATCACGTTGCTGACCACGCCGGACAGCGTCGAGGTGAACGCGCGCTGCGCGCCGGTCACGTCGTTGTTGAGCCGGCTGACCAGCGCGCCGGTCTGCGTCCGGGTGAAGAACTGGAGCGGCATGCGCTGGACGTGGTCGTAGACCCGGGTGCGCAGGTCGAGGATGATGCCCTCGCCGATGCGCGCCGAATACCACCGCTGGGCCAGCGACAGGAAGGCGTCGACGACCGCGAGGCCCGCGATGGTCAGCGCGATCCGGATCACGGTCGCCGCGGCGTCGGGGCCGCCGGCGGTGATCGCGTTGACCACGTGGCCGGCCAGCACCGGGGTCGCGACGCCGATGCCGGCCGCGAACACGACGGTGATCAGGAAGACGACGATGTCGCGCCGGTATGGGCGCGCGAACTGCAGGATGCGCCGGGTGGTGCCCCTGCTGAGCTGGTGTTTGGAGACACGCTCGGAATTCTGGATCGAGCGCAGCATCATCCAGCTGGAGCCGCTGGACATCGGACCCATGTGTCACCTCCCGGGCGTCTTGAACCGCAGGCACAGTGTGCCCGCTGGGTATGACAACCCGAGAGGTAACCGGTTTCTTCCAGTTGGGTCCTTACTCACTGCCGATCAGATCGCGCAGGCGGCGGGTCTGCGCCTCCCGCTCGGCCCGGTCCTGTTCCGCGTACGAGCGCTGTGGCGCTCCGGCGAGCAGGGCCTTGATCTCCGCGACGGCACCGGCGTCGCCGGCCAGCGTGGCTGCGGCCAGGTCGGCGACCGCGCCCTCCAGGTCGGCGCCGGGTACCACGGCGGTGGCGAGACCGATCCGGTCCGCCTCCTGCGCCGAGATCCGCCGGCCGGTCACGCAGATCTCCAGTGCCCGCGACACCCCGACGAGCTCGGTCAGGCGCTTGGTCCCGCCGAGGTCCGGTACGAGGCCGAGGGTCACCTCCGCCATCGAGAAGCGCGCGTCGTCGGCGAGCACCCGGAAGTCGCAGTTCAGCGCCAACTGGAATCCCGCGCCGATAGCATGGCCCTGTACGGCGGCGATGGTGACGAGCGAGGGACGCCGTAACCAGGTGAACGCTTCCTGGAAGCCGGCAATGCGTTCGGCGCACTCTTCCGGCGACAACCGGGCCAGTACGGGCAGCGAAGAATCGCCGTCACCCCGGGCGACCGACAAGTCGAGTCCCGCGGAAAAAGCGCGTCCTTCACCTCGGACAATGACGACTCGCACGTCTCCCGGTAATTTCCGGGATATGTTGCCGAGCTCTGACCACATGGCCGGAGTCTGTGCATTGAGCACATCGGGCCGGCACAACGTCACCGTCGCGACCGGCCCGTCCTGGTCATACCGAACGCCTACGTCGGACCCGGGTGATGCACTGGTCGTCATGCCTTCTTACGGCGACGGGCGCCGCCGCGCTGGCGGAGCTGAACACCCGACTCGGTGAGCACCCGGTGCACGAATCCGTAGGACCGCCCGGTCGAGGCGGCCAACGCGCGAATGCTCTCCCCGGACGTGTAACGCTTCACCAGGTCTTTGGCGAGCGTCTGGCGCTCGCTTCCGACGATTCGACGACCCTTCTCAGTGCTGGTGGCTGTGCCCGTGGCTGCCATGTTGAATCCTCACGTCCCAGACTGTGCGGTTCGATACGGTCCCACCTATTAGACCGCCTCCAACGATCATGCGCTAGGTATCTCGGCTTAGCGAACGTGCCCAATTACCACTGTCAGGAACCCGACGGTCACCATGCGCATCAATGTCAGACAGATGACCCCGCACCCGGAAGGCGCCGGGAAACGGGTACCGGAGAGCGTTTCCCCGGACCGCTCCCAGCCCGCCGTGGTATAGCGGGCCGAGGTCCAAGACCACCCGCTGAGCTGCACAAACATCAACTACAGCATGGACGGACAACGATGTCACTCAGCGTCTACCAGGGGTTCACGAAGAGACGTCGTCGCCGGCCGGGCGGGCACGCGCACCCGGGCACGGTGCGGCCGGGCTCCGTCGCGGGGTGACCGGAGCCGGGCAGGAGTCGCACTGTCTGTGTGGGCACCAGTTGACAACTGACGATGCCGTTGATCCTCGATCAAGTGACGGCGATCAAGCCAGCTCGACGAGCTCCAACAGGTCGTCGCTCCAGGCGTCCTCGTCGCCGTCGGGCAGCAGGATCGCCCGGTCCGGCTTGAGCGCCTGCACGGCACCGGCATCGTGCGTGACCAGCACGATCGCGCCCGGATAGTTGGCGATGGCGTCGAGCACCTGCTCGCGGCTGATCGGGTCGAGGTTGTTCGTCGGCTCGTCCAGCAGCAGCACGTTGGCGCCCGAGCAGACCAGCGTCGCGAGCGCGAGCCGGGTCTTCTCGCCGCCGGAGAGCACCCCGGCGGGCTTGTCGACGTCGTCACCGGAGAAGAGGAACGCGCCCAGGATCTTCCGCAGGTCGGTGTCCGTCTGGTCCGCCGCGGCGCTGCGCATGTGCTCGAGGATCGTGCGGTCCACGTCCAGGGTCTCGTGCTCCTGCGCGTAGTAGCCGAGCCGCAGCCCGTGCCCCGGACGCACCTCACCGGTGTCGGACTCCAACAGGCCGCCGAGGATCCGCAGCAACGTGGTCTTGCCGGCGCCGTTCAGGCCGAGGATGGCGACCCGCGAGCCGCGGTCCACCGCGACATCGACGTCGGCGAAGATCTCCAGCGAGCCGTACGACTTCGACAGCCCGTGCGCGGTGAGCGGCGTCTTGCCGCACGCCGCGGGGCTGGGGAAGCGCACCTTGGCGACCCGGTCGGAGGTCCGGACCTCCTCGAGGCCGCCGAGCAGCTTCTCCGCGCGGCGGGCCATGTTCTGCGCCGCGACGGTCTTGGTGGCCTTGGCCCGCATCTTGTCGGCCTGCGCCATCAGGGCGCCGGCCTTCTTCTCCGCGTTGGCGCGCTCGCGGCGGCGGCGGCGCTCGTCGGTCTCCCGCTGGTTGAGATAGGTCTTCCAGCCGACGTTGTACATGTCGACGACGGCGCGGTTCGCGTCCAGGTACCAGACCCGGTTGACCACGGCGTCGAGCAGCTCGACGTCGTGGCTGATCACGATGAGGCCGCCCTTGTGCTGGGCGATGTAGCCGCGCAGCCAGGTGATCGAGTCCTGGTCGAGGTGGTTGGTCGGCTCGTCGAGCAGCAGGATGCCCTTGCCGTTCTGGCCGGAGTTCTGGAACAGGATGCGGGCCAGCTCGATCCGGCGGCGCTGACCGCCGGAGAGCGTGCCGATCGTCTGTGCCAGCGCGCGGTCGGGCAGGCCCAAATTCGAGCAGATCCGGGCCGCCTCGGCCTCGGCCGCGTAGCCGCCGAGGCTGGCGAACTGGTCCTCGAGCTGGCCGTAGCGGCGGATGAGCTTCTCGTCGGAGCTCTCCTCGAGCTCGACCTCGAGCTTCTGCATCTCGGAGAGGAGCACGTCGAGACCCCGGGCCGAGAGCACCCGGTCGCGGGCCGTCACGTTCAGGTCACCGGTACGGGGGTCCTGCGGCAGGTAGCCGACCTCGCTGGTGCGGGCGACCTCCCCCGCGTACGGCTGGCCCTCGCCGGCAAGCACCTTGAGGGTGGTGGTCTTTCCGGCGCCGTTGCGGCCGACCAGGCCGATGCGGTCGCCCGGCTGGACCCGCAGCGTGGTCGGAGAGATCAGGATCCGGGAGCCCGCACGCAGTTCGAGTCCGGTGGCGGTAATCATGAGGAAGCGTCTCGCTCTCAGAGAAGAAGGCTGGCTCAGGCACACGGAAGCGCCGATCGGACCCAGACGTCCGGCCGGCGCGGGGCAGGTCAGCCTTCGCAGAGCAGCACCCGCCGATTGTACCGGGCGCCCGCCGCGACCTCCCAATCGATTAGCCGGCAGCGGTAGCGGGTAAACGGCGCACCACACGTGCCGGATGGGTCGAGCGAGGGTGAGATGGAACTCAACGAGAACGCCAGGATCGACACCAGCCAGATCGACGACCAGCGCTCCTCCGGCGGAGCCGGAGGCGGCATCGGCGGCCTGCCCATCGGCGGCGGCGGCCTCGCCGGCATCGTCGTGACGGTGCTGATCGCCCTGGTCGGCGGCTACTTCGGCGTCAACAACCTGACCGGGGACGGCGGCTCGGCACAGAACGGCGGCGACACCCAGCTGGCGCAGAAGTGCTCGCAGTCCGACGCCCGCGAGCAGCTCGACTGCCGCAACGTGCTCTTCGTGAACTCGATTCAGGATTACTGGGCCGACGCGCTACCGGCGAACTTCGGCGAGCCGTACCAGCCGGCCAAGACGGTCCTGTTCTCGAAGGCGGTCCGCACCGAGTGCGGCGCGGCCGACTCGGGTGTCGGACCGTTCTACTGCCCGGCCGACGACCGCGTCTACATCGACCTGACGTTCTACCGGGTCCTGGCGGAGCAGCTCGGCGCGCCGGGCGAGTTCGCGCAGCCGTACGTGCTGGCACACGAGTACGGCCACCACGTGCAGGACCTGCTGGGCACGGAGGCATCGATGCGCCGGGCGCAGCAGCGCGACCCGGGCAGCGCGAACGAGCTCTCGGTGAAGCTGGAGCTGCAGGCGGACTGCTACGCGGGAGCCTGGGCGAAGAACGCGACCGGCACGGACGACGGCTCGGGCCAGAAGATCATCAAGAGCATCAGCGAGCAGGACATCCAGGAGGGGCTGGACACCGCCGCCAAGATCGGTGACGACGCGCTCCAGCGCCGCGGCGGCGGCGGGGTCAACCCGGCGGAATTCACCCACGGCACCAGCGCACAGCGGCAGGAGTGGTTCACCAACGGCTACGAGTCGGGCTCGCCGAAGGACTGCGACACCTTCGCCGCCGGCGCGGTGAGCTGAAGATCACCGACGTACTGAATCGAAGATCACACCTTCACGGCGCGGGCCGGGGATCCCGGACCAGGATCTGGATCGTGCGGGCCTGCGCGGCCGCCTCCTCCAGGACCGTCCGGCGAGGCTCCGGCACGTCGAGGAAGCGCTCGACGCGCAGCGCCGCCAGCGGCTGCAGGTTCGGCGCGGCGAGGATCGACTCGACCGCCGTACGGTCGCCACCGGTGACAAGCGCGCTCAGGGTGCGTACCTCCGGAAGGAGCAGGCGGGCCGCGATGCCGGCGCCGTCCGCGGCGGCCGCCTTCGCCTGGTTGTCGCGGCGGCGCGCGAAGCGCTGCTGCGACCAGCCGCCGGCCGCGGTCCTGCCCTGCACGTAGTGGGTGTCGACCTTGGACACGATCAGCTTCGTGCCCTCGGCGACGCCGATCGCGACGGCACCCTTGCGGGCCAGCAACAGCCCGATCCGGCGGGCCACGTCCGCCTCGCGCCGCAGCGACGGAAGATCGTCGATCGGCGGCGCCCCCGGCGGCGGCACCAGCTCGGCGGTCGCGCCGTCGGCCGCGGTGAGCAGCAGTCCGGCCGCGGTCCACGGGCCGTGCCGGGCGGCGAAGTTCTCCAGCCAGCGCGGCAGCCGCTCCGGTGCGACATCCACCCACCGCCCGCCGCCGGCCGCCTGCCGCGCACTCATGCCGTGCCCGCCTTCCGCATGCGCTCCGGGCCCTCGCTCCGCTCGGTGCAGTCGCTCATGCCGAGCAGACCGGGCATGCGCTCCCGGCCCTCGCTCCGCTCGGTGCAGTCGCTCATGCCGAGCAGACCGGGCATGCGCTCCCGGCCCTCGCTCCGCTCGGTGCAGTCGCTCATGCCGTCACCCTATGATGCGATGATCCTCACATGACGCGACCGCTCGCCGACGAGCTGCTGGACCGGCTGGTGCGGGCGTTCACCGCGGCCCGCGACCCCGAGCGCGCCGAGCGGGCGGCGGCGTACATGCGGGACCAGTTCGCCTTCCTCGGCCTGTCGGCGCCGACGCAGCGGACGCTCGCCCGCGGCGTCCTGGCCGGCCTGCCCGCGCCGACCGAGGAGGAACTGCGCACGGTGGTCCTGGCCTGCTGGGATCTGGCGGAACGCGAGTACCAGTACTTCGCCTGCGACTGGCTGCGCCGGCACGTGGCGGTCCCGGGGCCGGAATTCCTGGCCACCGCGCGCACGCTGATCACGGTCAGGTCTTGGTGGGACACCGTCGACCCGTTGGCCACCCGGTTCGTGGGCGGGCTGGTGCGCCGGCATCCGCGGCTCAGCGCCGAGATGGACGCGTGGTCCGCCGAGGAGAACCTGTGGCTGGTCCGCACGGCGATCCTGCATCAGCTGAACTACGGTGCGGAGACGGACACGGACCGGCTCTTCGGCTACTGCACCCGGCAGGCGGGCCACCGCGACTTCTTCGTCCGCAAGGCGATCGGGTGGGCGCTGCGCCAGTACGCCCGCACCGACGCCGACGCGGTGCGCCACTACCTCGCCCGCCACGGCGACGCGCTGTCCCCACTCTCGGTGCGCGAGGCCTCGAAACATCTCTGACGCCGCCCGGGAGCGAAGCCCTCCGTGCCGCATGATCGATGCCCTGGGATGCTGACGCGGTGGAGAATTCTGCTTGGGCCGAGATCTCAGCGCTGGTGGCGGCGGCCCCGTATCCGGTAGAGGCGCTGCCGGCCGACCCTGAGCGGGCGGCAGCGTGCCTGACGGCCTTGGGCATCACGACAGGGTCATGGCTCGGCGCGGTGGTGGCCCGCAGCGGCGGACTGGTGATCGACCGTGGTTGGCTTCGGGTGCTCGGCGGCGGGCATGAAGGGCTCCCGGATGTCGCTGCCGCGATGGATGCCGATGGCGGTCGTCTGGTCGTCGCATTCGACGTGATGGGCGGGCAGTTCGTGTGGCTGCCGGCAGAGTCGGGCGCGGCGCCGACGGTGCACTACTTCGGCCCGGAGGACCTGGAGTGGCAGGATCTCGAGCTCGGGTACGGCGACTGGCTGCATGCGATGCTCACCGGCGCGGTGACCCGATTCTATGAGGGCTTGCGCTGGCCGGGGTGGGAGGCCGAGGTGGCCGGCGTCGCGTTGGATGAGGGGATCAACGCGTTGCCGCCGCCGTGGACCAGGGAGGGGAAGGACCTCTCCGCGGTGTCCCGAAGGCCGATCCGGCTTGCTGAACTCGTCTCGGTTCACCAGGAGTTCGCGCGTCAGCTCGGCCTCCTCTAGACAACTGCCTCCGCCTCGTCGACCGGATCCAGCGACAGGAAGTTGGGCAGGGGGAGCGGGTCAGGTCACGAGGCCGACGGCGAGCAGCGCGATGACCGCGCTGGAGACCAGGGCGGTCACCAGGCGCCCCCGCTCCCCCGTCAGCAGCCGCCCGACCAGGGAGCCGCCGCCGGCGACCAGCAGTTGCCAGCTCGCCGAGGCCAGGAACGCGCCCAGCACGAACCACACGCCGCCGCCCGCGCCGCCGCGGCCCAGCACCAGCGCCGCGAAATACACGACCGTCGCCGGGTTGAGCAGCGTCAGGCCGAGGACGCCGAGGTACGCCGCGCCGGGCGTGGTCGTGTCCGTCGAGGCCTCGCCGGTCCGTTTCCGCAGCGCCGACCGCGCCGTGTGCACCGCCAGGGCCACCAGCACGGCGGCCGCGGTCCAGCGCAGCGGCGTAGCGATCGGCGCGACCGATCCGGCCAGGGCCGCACCGCCCAGCACCGCAACCAGGGCGTACACGCCGTCCGCGGTGGCCGCGCCCAGCCCGGCGGCCGCGCCGACGCGCAGCGAGGTGCGGGCGGTCAGGCCGGCGATCAGGACGGCGATCGCGCCGACGGGCACGGCGACGCCGTAGCCGGCGACCACGCCGGCCAGGAACGCCCCGCTCACGGCGCGGGTGGGTGTACCGCCGGGCCGACGGCGACACGCTGCTGTCGCGCGGCCCGGACGGGCTCGGCGGCGGGCAGGTGCGCGGGCAGGCTCGGCTTTGTCACGCCGCCATGATGACCGCCTCGATCCGTTGAAGGCCACCGGTTTTCGCCGCTAGGGTTTCGACCGTGACCGTCGTCGATGAACTGATCGTGATCCGGCACGGGCAGAGCGCGGCGAACGTCGCCTTTCCGCTGGCCGACGAGAAGGGCCTGCTCGAGTCGGGGCTCACCGGCCGGGACGCCGACGTGGCGCTGACCGACCTCGGCGTCGAGCAGGCCCGGGCCGTCGGGCGCTGGCTGGCCGCGCTCCCCGCCGAGCGGGTGCCCGAGGTGGCGGTCGTCTCGCCGTACCTGCGGGCGCGGGAGACCTGGCGGATCGCCGCCGAGGCGTCCGGCCTCGGCCTCCCGGCGCCGACCGCCGACGAGCGGCTCGTCGACCGGCTGCTGGGCGACCTGGAGATGCTGACCCGGGCCGCGATCCTGGCCCGCTTCCCCGACGAGCCGGCCCGCTGGCGGGAGCAGGCGAACGAATACACCTACCGGCCGCCCGGCGGCGAGGACTTCGCCGACATCGCCGCGCGGCTCACCCTGTTTCTCGAGGACGTGAACGCCCGGCACGCCGGCGCACGGGTCGTGGTGGTCGCACACGACTCCGTCGTGCTGATGATGCGGTGCGTCATCGAAAGGCTGGACTGGGCCGCGCTGGACGCCGTCGTCGCCGAGGCCGGCCGGGTGCTGAACGCCTCGATCACCCGCTTCGACGGCTCCTCCGGGCGGCTGGTGCTGGACCGGTACAACTCGGTCGAGCACCTGCCGGCCGATTCCTGATCAGCGGGTGTCCGTCCAGGCCTGGAAACGCTCGGCGACCTCGCGGTCGCCGTCGATCTCGATGCGGTCCAGCGGGATGCGGGTGTAGAGGACGAGCACCAGGTCGCCGGCCGAACCACGCAGCGTCGCGACGGGTTCGTCACCCGCCGCCGGGCCGGGCCGCGCGCCGCCGGGCGTCAGGTCGATCGTCCACGTCGGACCCTCGGTCGCCGACAGCGCGACGCGGGCCGAGCGGTGCGGCCAGGCGCCGAGCGAGCCCAGGGTCACCACCAGGAGCTCGTCGACGATGTCGACGGCGACGTCCGCCGGGATCGGCTCGGGCTTGCCGACGGTCTCCTGCGCGTCGTAGGCGTGCACGGCCGCCTCCTGCACCTGGTGGCGCGCCACCGCGCCGGAGGTCATCGGCGCGTCGGAGGCACCCCACCACGTCCAGCAGTCCCGGTCCGGGCCGGCCGCGCGCAGCGACTCGAGCAGCAGGCGGGTCGACTCGGCCGACCAGGCCAGCAGATCGCCGGCCGGCCTCGGGTCGACGACGGCCGAACCGGGCGGCGGACCGGCGGCGGGACCGGCGGTGACCCCGGCCGCCCAGAACCGTTGCACCCGGCCGAGATGGGCGACCAGGTCGCGCAGGGACCAGTCGGGGCAGCCCGGCACCCGGGCCTCCAGGTCGTGCGCCGCGGCGACCGCCGAGCGCAGGGCGGCGGACCGCTCGGCGATGAGGTCGAGCGACTCGGGGAACGGCGGAATCTGAGTCATCCACGTTGTCTACCACCGGGGGGTGACAAAGTCCGTCAATGCGATTCGCGGCTCACGACGCCGCCGCTCGAACCGACGAGGAAGTCCAGGTCGGCGCCGGTGTCGGCGCCGAGGACGGTGTCCACATAGAGCTTCTGCCAGCCCCGGAGCGGGCGGGCCAGCGCCGCGCGCAGCGCCGCCGACGGCTCGCGGGCCGCGAACTCCTCCTCCGGAACGTCCACCGTGATGCTCCGGCTCTCGACGTCCAGGGTGATCCAGTCGCCGTCCCGTACCCGGTCGAGCGGTCCCCCGGCGGCGGCCTCCGGCGCGACGTGCAGCACGACGGTGCCGTACGCCGTACCACTCATCCGGCCGTCGCAGACCCGGACCATGTCGCGCACGCCCTGCCGTAGCAGCCTGGTGGGCAGCGGCATGTTCGCCACCTCGGGCATGCCGGGGTAGCCGCGCGGCCCGCAACCGCGCAGCACCAGCACCGAGTCGGCGTCGACCTCGAGCTCCGGCGCGTCGATGCGGGCGTTGAAATCCTCGACGGAGTCGAAGACCACGGCCCGGCCGCGGTGCCGCAGCAGGTGCGGGCTGGCCGCCGCGGGTTTGATGATCGCGCCGTTGGGCGCGAGGTTGCCGTGTAGCACGGCGATGCCGGCGTTGAACTGCACCGGTGATCCCCGGGGGCGGATGACGTCGGGGTCCCAGATCTGCGCCTCGGCGAGCGACTCGACGAAGGGCCGCCCGGTCACGTCGATCGCGTCGGAGTCGAGCAGGTCGGTGACTTCCCGCAGCACCGCCGCCAGGCCGCCGGCCCGGTGGAGGTCCTCCATCAGGTACTTCCCGGCCGGCTGGAGGTCGACCAGCAGCGGCACCTCGGCGGCGATCCGGTCGAAGTCGGCGAGGGTCAGCGGCACGCCGAGCCGGCCCGCGATCGCCAGCAGGTGCACGACCGCGTTGGTGGAGCCGCCGAGCGCGGCCAGCGCGACGATCGCGTTGTGGAACGAGCCGGCGGTGAGCACCCGGCTGGGCCGCCGGTCCGCGGCGACCATCGCCACGATCAGCCGGCCGGTCTCGTGCGAGCGGGCCAGCAGGCGGCTGTCCGGCGCCGGCGTGCCGGCCGTGCCCGGCAGGACCGTGCCGAGCGCCTCGGCGAGCAGCCCCATCGTGGACGCGGTGCCCATGGTGTTGCAGTGCCCGCGGCTGCGGATCATCGAGGACTCGGAGTCGAGGAACGCGGCCTCGCTGAGCGTTCCGGCGCGTACCTCCTCGGACAGGCGCCACACGTCGGTGCCGCAGCCCAGCGGCGTGCCGCGGAACGTGCCGGTGAGCATGGGCCCGCCCGGCACCACGACGGCCGGCAGGTCGACCGAGGCCGCGGCCATGAGCAGCGACGGGATGGTCTTGTCGCAGCCGCCGAGCAGCACGACGCCGTCGATCGGGTTGGCGCGCAGCATCTCCTCGGTCGCCATCGCGGCCATGTTGCGCCACAGCATCGCGGTCGGGCGCACCTGGGTCTCGCCGATCGAGACGACCGGCAGGTTCAGCGGTACGCCGCCGGCCTCCCAGACGCCGCGAGCGACGTGCTCGGATATCTCGTCGAGGTGGCTGTTGCACGGGGTCAGGTCGGAGGCGGTGTTGGCGATCGCGATCTGCGGGCGGCCCTCGAACGCCGAGTTCGGCGCTCCCCGGCGCATCCAGGCGCGATGGATGTAGGCGTTGCGGTCCGATCCGGCGTACCACTCGGCGCTGCGCAGCTCAGGCATCAATCTTCCAATAATCGGAACGCTAGTGTCCTATCTGGAATATCCGGTACGGTACGCCGGTGGCCCCGGAAATCGCACCCCCCTTGGTCGGTACGGATCGTGTCCTCGCGGTCCTGACCGAGTTGGCGCGGCACGCCGGCGGCGTCTCGCTCGAGGAGATGACCCGCGCGGTGGCCAGCCCCAAGCCCACCGTCCACCGTGCGCTGGCGGCGCTGTGCCGGTTCGGCTTCGCCGGCCGCGACGGGCGCGGGCGCTACGTGCTCGGCGACGAGTTCCTGCGGCTGGCGTTCGCGCACCACGAGGCCCGCCCCGACCACCTGCGCATCGCGCCCGTGCTGACCGAGCTGGCCGGGCGCTACGGCGAGACCGCGCACTACGCCGTCCTCGACGGCGACACCGTCGTATACCGGGCCAAGGTCGACCCGCCGTCCGGCGCGCTGCGCCTGACCTCCACGGTCGGCGGCCGTAATCCGGTGCACAGCACGGCGGTCGGCAAGCTCCTCCTGGCGTACGCGCTGAGCGACGACGCCGCGGTCGCCGACTGGATCGGCGGACGCGCCCTGGCCTCCCGCACCCCGCGCACCCTGACCACCGCCGCCGAGCTGGCCGCCGCGCTGCGGGAGATCCGGATCGCCGGGTACGCGGTGGACGACCAGGAGAACGAGCCCGGCATCGTGTGCCTCGCCGTGCCGGTGTTCATGGCGTCGCCCACCCGCCCGAGCGGCGCGGTCAGCGTCTCGGCGCCCGCCTCCCGCACCCCGCTGACCACCCTGATCGCCCAGGTCCCGGCGATCCGAGCGACCGTGGAGGCCCGATGAGGTACACCGCCGCCGTCGCCGGCGAGGAGACCTTCACCCTCGGTGAGGGCCCCGTCTGGGACGGCCCGCGGGAGCGGCTACTCTGGGTCGACGTCCCCGCCGGCGCGGTGCACGAGGGCCGCCTCGACGGCGACCGGGTGATCGTCACCGCCACGCACCACCTGGACCGCACGGTCGGCGCGGTGGTCTGCTCCGCGGCCGGCGAGCTGCTCGTCGCCGGTGAGAAGACCGTGTTCACCGCGCCGCGCGGAGCCACCGGCGCGCGGATCATCGCCGAGGGATCCCCGCCCCGGCGGCTCAACGACGGCGCCTGTGATCCGGCCGGGCGGTTCCTGGTCGGCTCGCTCACGCTGGACCGCACCCGGGGCGGCGAGACGCTCGTCCGCCTCGAGCGCGACGGCAGCCTGACCACGCTCGACGACGACCTGACCCTCTCCAACGGGCTCGCCTGGAGCCCGGACGGCACGCTGTTCTACAGCATCGACAGCGTCCCCGGCATCGTCTGGGTCCGCACGTACGACGTGGCAACGGGCGCCGTCGGCCCGAGGCGGGAGTGGCTGCGGATCGACGACGGCGTGCCCGACGGGATGTGCGCCGACGCCGACGGTCACCTGTGGATCGCGGTCTGGGGTGCCGGCGAGGTGCGCCGGTACACCCCCGACGGGCGGCCCACCGGGGCCGTCGTCGAGGTGGCCGCCCCGCACACCAGCAGCGTCGCGTTCGTCGGGCCCGGGCTCGACCGGATGCTCATCACCACGGCGACGGACGAGCTGGACGCGGAGCGCCTGGCCGCGTACTCGATGTCGGGTCGTCTCTTCATCGCCGAGGCCGGCGTGACCGGCCTGCCGGTGGCCCCCTGGGCCGGACCTGCACCTGGAGAACCATGAAGCTGATGCGGATCGGGGAGGCCGGCGCCGAGCGGGCCGTCGTCCGGGTCGACGGCGACGGATACGTCGACGTCTCGGACCTGGGCGGGAGGTTCTTCGCCGCGCCGGAGGAGTTCCGGGAGGCCGTCGACGCCCGGATCGCCGCCGGCCGGGTCGAGCGGTTCGCCGGGGAGCGCATCGGCGCGCCCATCCCCCGCCCGCACCAGATCCTCTGCATCGGCCTCAACTACCGCGACCACGCCGCCGAGACCGGCCAGGCGGTGCCTGACGAGCCGATCCTGTTCACCAAGTCGCCCAACACGCTGGTCGGCCCGAACGACGACGTCCGGCAGCCGCGCGGCTCGACGAAGCTGGACTGGGAGGTCGAGCTCGGCATCGTGATCGGCCGCCGGGCGTCCTACCTGGACGATCACGACGCCGCGCGCGCCGCGATCGCCGGCTGGATGGTGTGCAACGACATCAGCGAGCGCGCGTTCCAGATCGAGCGCGGCGGGCAATGGTCGAAGGGCAAGTCGGCCGAGACGTTCAACCCCGCCGGGCCGTGGCTGGTCACGCCGGACGAGATCCCGGACGTGTCGGCGCTGGGCATGTGGCTCGACGTCAACGGCGTACGCCGGCAGACCGGCAACACCGCGACAATGGTCTTCGACCCGTACGAGATCGTGCGGTACCTGAGCTGGTTCATGGTGCTGGAGCCCGGCGACCTGATCAACACCGGCACCCCGCCGGGCGTCGCCATGGGCCTCGACCCGCCCGCCTGGCTGCGGCCGGGCGACGTCATGGAGCTGGGCATCGACGGGCTGGGCAGCCAGCGCCAGACCGTGGTCGCCGCCCGCTGATGCGCGCCTTCGTGATCACCGGCCCGGGCCGGGCCGAGGTGCTCGACGTGCCGCCGCCCGAGGCACGCCCCGGCGAGGTCGTGGTCGACGTGGAGCGGGCCGGGGTCTGCGGCACGGACATGGAGTTCTTCAGCGGCGCGATGTCCTACCTGCACACCGGCCAGGCGCGGTACCCGATGCGGATCGGGCACGAGTGGTCCGGGACGGTCGCCGCCGTCGGCGCCGGGGTCGACCGGGCCTGGATCGGGCGCCGGGTCACCGGCGACACCATGCTGGGCTGCGGCCGCTGCCACCGGTGCACGGGCGGGCGGCAGCACGTCTGCGCCGACCGGTACGAGATCGGCATCCGCAACGGCCGGCCCGGCGCGCTCGCCGAGCAGCTGCCCGTACCCGTCAAGGCCCTGCAGGTCCTGCCCGACTCGGTGGATCCGGCGCTCGGCGCCCTGGTCGAACCCGCCGGCAACGCGCTACGCGCGGTCAACGCGGCCGCGCTGCCGCCCGGCGGGCGGCTGCTCGTGCTGGGGCCGGGCACGATCGGCCTGCTCGCCGCCCAGATCGCCGCCGCACACGGCGCCGACGTGCATCTGCTCGGGCGCGGCGCCGCGGCGCTGGAGTTCGCCGCCTCGATCGGCTTCACCCGGACCTGGACCGCCGAGACCCTGCCGGACCTGCCCTGGGACGCGGTCATCGACGCCTCTAACGGGGCCGCGCTGCCGGCCCTGGCCGCCGACCTTGTCGAACCGGGCCGCCGGGTGGTCTACGTCGGGCTGGCGAGCGAGCCCAGCCCGGTCGACTCCCGGACCCTGGTGCTCAAGGACGTCACGGCCGTCGGGGTGCTCAGCGCGTCGGGCGGCCTCGCCGGGACGGTCGAGCTGTTCGCCGCCGGCCTGGTCGACCCGCGCCCGCTGATCGCCGCCACCGTCGGCCTGGACGAGGTCGGCGCGGTGCTGGCGGGCGAGCGCCGCCCGTCCTGGGGTCCCGGACCGAAGATCCACGTCCGCCCGTCCGACGAAGGGTGCGTGTCATGACTGACCTCGCAGGACTCACCGCGATCGTCACCGGCGGCGCGAGCGGGATCGGCGCCGCGACCGTGGCCCTGCTCCGCGAGCGCGGCGCCCGGGTGGCCGGCCTCGACCTCGCCGAACACGACAGCGACCTCTGCGTGGTCTGCGACGTCGGCGACGCCGCGTCCGTCGAGGCCGCGGTCGCCGTGGTCGCCGACCGGTTCGGCCGCCTCGACATCCTGGTCAACAACGCCGGTATCGGCGCGACCGGCGACGTCACCGCGAACGGCGACGACGAGTGGCACCGCGTGCTGAACATCAACGTGGTCGGCATCGCGCGGATGTCCCGCGCCGCCCTGCCGCTGCTGCTCGCCTCGCCCAGCGCCGCGATCGTCAACACCTGCTCGGTGGTCGCCGCGGTCGGCGTGCCGCAGCGCGCCCTGTACGCGGCCAGCAAGGGTGCGGTGGCCGCCCTCACCCTGGCGATGGCCGCCGACCACGTCCGCCAGGGCGTACGGGTCAACGCCGTCCTGCCCGGCACCGCCGACACCCCGTGGGTCGAGCGGCTGCTGGCAGCCGCGGACGACCCCGCGGCCACCGGCGCCGCGCTGCGTGCCCGCCAGCCGATCGGCCGGCTGGTCAGCGCGGCCGAGGCCGCGCAGGCGATCGCCTACCTGGCGAGTCCCCTCGCCGGCTCGACGACGGGCACGCTGCTCGCGGTCGACGGCGGCATGGCCACCCTGCGCCTGCCGCAATGAGAGAAGGCCGGGGCCGTCTCAGACGTTGAAGCCCAGCGACCGGAGCTGGTCGCGGCCGTCATCGGTGATCTTGTCGGGGCCCCACGGCGGCAGCCACACCCAGTTGATCCGGAAGTCCTTGACCAGGCCGCCGCCCGGGCCTGTGGTCAGGGCCTGGCGGGTCTGGTCCTCGATCACGTCAGTCAGCGGGCAGGCCGCCGACGTCAGCGTCATGTCCAGCGTCACCACGTTGTCGTCGTCGATGTGCGCGTCGTACACCAGGCCGAGGTCGACTACGTTGATACCCAGCTCGGGGTCGACGACGTCCTTCATCGCCTCCTCGACCTCCGCGACGGTCGCCTTCGAGACGGCGGCGCCGCCGTCGGCCTTCGCCGCCTCGCCGGACTCCGATGCGTCGTCCGCGGCGACCGGGGCCGGCGCGCCCTCCGGCACGGCCGTCTCGGCCGTCTCCGGGGCGATCTCTTCCACAGTCCTGTCGGTCATGCTGTTTCCTCCTGGGACATGGTGGCCTCTCGGCCCTCGCCGCCACGGGCCGTCATGCCGAAACCTCCGGGCCCACGCCGACACCCGCGCGGGCCGCGGCGTCCTTGAACGCCATCCACGGCAGCAGCGCGCACTTGACCCGGGCCGGGTAGCGCGCCACGCCGGCGAACGCCACGCCGTCGCCGAGCACTTCCTCGTCGGGCTCGATCGCGCCGCGGCTCTGCAGGAGCGCCACGAAGGCCTCGTGCACCTGGCTCGCCTCGTCCGCGGTGACGCCCTGCAACAGCTCGTGCAGCACGGACGCCGACGCCTGGCTGATCGAGCAGCCGACGCCGTCGTACGAGATGTCCGAGAAGGTGGAGCCGTCGACGGCGACCCGGAAGGTCACCTCGTCACCGCAGGTGGGGTTGACGTGGTGGGCCTCGCCGGCGAACGGGGCGCGCAGGCCCTTGCCGTGCGGGTGCTTGTAGTGGTCCAGGATGATGTCCTGGTAGAGCTGATCGACCATCAGGCGAACACCTTCCGAACCTGCTCCAGACCGCGGGCCAGGGCGTCGATCTCGTCGGTCGTCGTGTAGAGGTAGAAGGAGGCCCTGGTCATCGCCGGGACCCCGAACCGCGCGCACACCGGGCGCGCGCAGTGGTGCCCCACCCTCACCTCAACGCCGAGATCGTCGAGAATCTGCCCGACGTCGTGCGGGTGTACCCCTTCGACCTCGAACGAAACCGTGCCGCCGCGGCCGTCCGGCGTGGCCGGGCCGAAGACGCGCAAGCCGGGGATGTCCGCGAGGGCCTTCAACGCGTACGCCGTGATCTCCTGCTCGTGCCGGTGGACGTTCTCCATGCCGAGCGCCGTCAGGTAGTCCACCGCCGCACCGAGGCCGATGGCCTCGGTGATCGGCGGGGTGCCGCCCTCGAAGCGGGCCGGCGGCGGCGCGAACGTGGTGCCGGCCATCGTCACGGTCTCGATCGTCGACCCGCCGGACAGGAACGGCGGCATGGCCTCGAGCAGTTCGTACCTGCCCCAGAGCACGCCGATGCCGGTCGGGCCGAGCATCTTGTGCCCGGTGAACGCGATGAAGTCGGCGCCGAGCTCGGCGACGTCGACCGGCAGGTGCGGCACCGACTGCGAGCAGTCCAGCAGCACCTTCGCGCCGACCTCGCGCGCCCGGGCGACGATCCGCGACGGGTCGTTGATCGTGCCCAGGATGTTGGACATGTGCACGATCGAGACGATCCTGGTGCGCTCGTTGACCAGTTCCCCGAGGTTCGACTCGTCGAGCCGGCCCTCGTCGGTGACGCCGAACCAGCGCAGGGTCGCACCCGTGCGCTGACACAGCTGCTGCCACGGCACCAGGTTGGAGTGGTGCTCCATCTCCGAGACCACGATCTCGTCACCCGGGCCCAGCGAGAGCAGCTGGGCCGAGGTGTACGCGACCAGGTTGATCGCCTCGGTGGAGTTCTTGGTGAACACCACCTCGTCGGGCGAGGCCGCCCCGATGAAGGCGGCGACCTTCGCGCGGGCGGCCTCGTAGGCCGTCGTCGACTCGGTGCCCAGCGTGTGCACGGAGCGGGACACGTTGCCGTTGTGCCGCTCCTGATGCGTACGCATGGCGTCGAGCACCTGGCGCGGCTTCTGCGAGGTGTTCGCGCTGTCGAGGTAGACCAGCGGATGCCCGTTGACCTCCCGGTCGAGGATCGGGAAGTCGGCTCGCACCAGGCGCACGTCGAACGTCATGATCGGTTCCTCGATCCTCAGGCGTGCGCGGAGGTCACGTAACGCTCGTAACCCTCGGCCTCGAGCTGCTCGGCGAGCTCGGGACCGCCCTCCTTGACGATCTTGCCGGCGACGAAGACGTGCACGAAGTCCGGCTTGATGTAGCGCAGGATGCGGGTGTAGTGCGTGATCAGCAGCAGGCCGGCCTCGCCGGACGCCCGCACCCGGTTGACACCCTCGCTGACGATGCGCAGCGCGTCGATGTCGAGGCCGGAGTCGGTCTCGTCGAGGATCGCCATCTTCGGCTTGAGCAGCTCGAGCTGCATGATCTCGTGCCGCTTCTTCTCGCCGCCGGAGAAGCCCTCGTTGACGTTGCGCTGGGCGAACGCCGGGTCCATCTGCAGCTTCTCCATGGCGCCGCGCAGCTCGCCGGCCCAGGTGCGCAGCTTCGGCGCCTCGCCGTCGATCGCGGTCTTCGCGGTGCGCAGGAAGTTCGCCACCGACACGCCGGGCACCTCGACCGGGTACTGCATCGCCAGGAAGAGGCCGGCGCGGGCGCGCTCGTCGACGGTCATCGCGAGGACGTCCTGGCCGTCGAGGGTCACCGTGCCGCCGGTGATCTCGTACTTCGGGTGGCCCGCGATGGAGTAGGCCAGGGTCGACTTGCCGGAGCCGTTCGGGCCCATGATGGCGTGCGTCTCGCCCGACTTCACGGTCAGGTCGACGCCGGCGAGGATCGGCTTCAGGTCGCCCTCGGGCAACTTGACCGACACCTGCAGGTCGTGGATCTCGAGGGTGCTCACGGCATTACTCCATTGCTCGGTGTCGTAGAGACGTAGATCTCGCCGTCGCGGATCTCGACGGGAAAGGTTGCCACCGGCTCGGTGGCGGGAGGGCCGGAGGGTTCACCGGTACGCACGTCGAAGCGGGAGCCGTGCAGCCAGCACTCGAGGGTGCAGCCGTCGACCTCCCCCTCGGAGAGTGCGATCGACGCGTGGCTGCACTCGTCGCGTACGGCGTAGAACCGGTCGTCGTCGGCGTGCACGATCGCGATGTCGACGCCGTCGACGCTGGCGGTCGCCACGCTGCCCTTCACGACGTCGTCGGCCCGGCCCACGAGCTCGAAACTCATGACCCTGCCTTCGCCAGCCTGGCCTCGAGGGCGTCGCCAAGGCGCTCGCGCATCTCCTCGACCGGGATCTTGTTGATCAGCTCGGCGAAGAAGCCGCGGACGACGAGCTTGCGGGCCGAGGCCTCGGGGATGCCCCGGGCCATCAGGTAGAACAGCTGCTCGTCGTCGAAGCGGCCGGTGGCGCTGGCGTGCCCCGCGCTGACGACCTCGCCGGTCTCGATCTCCAGGTTGGGTACCGAGTCCGCGCGGGCGCCCTCGGTGAGCAGCAGGTTCCGGTTGATCTCGTAGGTCTCCGTGCCGGTCGCGGCAGCGCGGATGACCACGTCGCCGACCCAGACGGTGTGCGCCGACCGGCCCTGCAGCGCGCCGCGGTAGCCGACGTAGCTGCGGCAGTCCGGCACGCCGTGGTCGACCAGCTGACGGTGCTCGATGTGCTGGCCGGCGTCGGCGAAGTACAGACCCCAGAGCTCGGCCTGGCCGCCCCGGCCCGCGTACTCGACGCTGGTGAACTGGCGTACCAGGCTGCCGCCCAGGGAGACCTGGACGTGATCGACGCGGGCGTCGCGGCCGACCCGGAACTTGACGTGCTGTGCCTGCACCGCGTCGGCGTCCCACTCGGTGAGCGTGACGAAGGTGAGCTGGGCGCTGTCGCCGAGCACGACTTCAATGTTGTCGGCCAGGGTGGCAGCACCGACCTGCTCCAGGACGACCGTGACTTTGGCGAAGTTGCCGACCCTGACGTAGGTGCGGGCCGCGGCGGCGGCGCCGCCCTGGCCCACGACCTTGATGACGACCGGTTCGGCCTCCACCGTCTCGGCGGCGACGTCGATCAGGGTCACCGACGCCGCCGAGCCGAACGCGAGCGCGCTGACGCGGTCGAACGGCGTCAGCACCGCTTCGACCTTGCCGGCGTCGACCTGGGTGACGGACACCCCGGCGGGCAGGTCGCCGGCCTCGACGGCCGGCGCAGCGCCGGTGAGCGTGCTCGCGGTGATCAGCTCACCGAGCCGCTTGATCGGGGTGAAGCGCCACTCCTCCTCCAGGCCGTTGAGGGCCGGGAAGTCGGCGACGTCGAAGGAACGCAGCACCTGCGACTTGGTGCTCGGCGGTGCCATGGCCTCGGTAGTCATCTCATCCTTGCTCTGGTGATCCGGTGCTTTCGGGGGCGGGGGTGGCGGCGGTCAGCCGACAGCACCCTCCATCTGCAGCTCGATCAGACGGTTCAGCTCGAGGGCGTACTCCATCGGGAGCTCCTTGGCGATCGGCTCGATGAAGCCGCGCACGATCATCGCCATGGCCTCGTCCTCGGTCAGGCCCCGGCTCATCAGGTAGAAGAGCTGGTCGTCACTGATCTTGGAAACCGTCGCCTCGTGGCCCATCGACACGTCGTCCTCGCGGATGTCGACGTACGGGTAGGTGTCCGAGCGGGAGATGGTGTCGACCAGGAGCGCGTCACACTTGACGGTGCTGGCGCTGTGGTGCGAGCCCTCCATGACCTGCACCAGACCCCGGTACGAGGTGCGGCCGCCGCCCCGGGCGATCGACTTGCTGATGATCGTCGAGGAGGTGTGCGGCGCGGCGTGCACCATCTTGGCGCCGGCGTCCTGGTGCTGGCCCTCGCCGGCCATCGCGACCGAGAGCACCTCGCCCTTGGCGTGCGCGCCGGTCATGTAGACGGCCGGGTACTTCATCGTCACCTTTGAGCCGATGTTGCCGTCGACCCACTCCATGGTCGCGCCCTCTTCGCAGGTGGCGCGCTTGGTGACCAGGTTGTAGACGTTGTTCGACCAGTTCTGGATGGTCGTGTACCGGCAGCGGGCGTTCTTCTTGACGATGATCTCGACGACCGCGCTGTGCAGCGAGTCCGAGGAGTAGATGGGCGCGGTGCAGCCCTCGACGTAGTGCACGTAGGCACCCTCGTCGACGATGATCAGCGTCCGCTCGAACTGGCCCATGTTCTCGGTGTTGATCCGGAAGTAGGCCTGCAGCGGGATGTCGACGTGCACGCCCTTCGGCACGTAGATGAACGAGCCGCCGGACCACACCGAGGTGTTCAGCGCGGCGAACTTGTTGTCGCCGACCGGGATGACAGTGCCGAAGTACTCCTTGAAGACGTCCTCGTGCTCGCGCAGGGCCGTGTCGGTGTCGAGGAAGAGAACACCCTGCTCCTCGAGGTCCTCACGGATCTTGTGGTAGACGACCTCGGACTCGTACTGCGCCGCGACGCCGGACACGAGGCGCTGCTTCTCCGCCTCCGGGATGCCGAGCTTGTCGTACGTGTTCTTGATGTCGGCCGGGAGGTCGTCCCAGGTGGCCGCCTGCTTCTCGGTCGAGCGCACGAAGTACTTGATGTTCTGGAAGTCGATGCCGGTGAGGTCGGCGCCCCAGTTCGGCATGGGCTTGCGGTCGAAGAGGCGCAGGCCCTTGAGCCGCAGGTCGAGCATCCACTGCGGCTCGCTCTTGAGCGCCGAGATGTTGCGCACCACGGCCTCGGACAGGCCGCGCTGGGCGGTGGCCCCGGCGGTGTCGGCGTCTGCCCAGCCGTACTCGTACTTCCCCAGGGCGGCGAGGTGCTCTTCCTGGGTCACGACGGGCTGGACGATCTGCTCGGTCATCTATCTGTCCTCACAGTGGTGGCGGTCGTATCGGTTACGCGCGGCGGGCGGGGATGTGCGTGGTGCACACCCCGTCGCCGTGCGCGATGGTGGCGAGACGCTGCACGTGTGTGCCGATGAGCCGCGAGATGACCGCGGTCTCGGCGTCGCACAGCTGGGGAAACTCGGCGGCCACGTGCGCCACCGGGCAGTGGTGCTGGCACAGCTGCCCGCCGGACGCGATCGCGGTCGAACTGGCAGCGTAACCCTCGGCGGTCAGGGCCTTGGCAAGTGCCTCCGCCCTGGCGATGGGAGCGTCGCCGGCCTCGGCGAGCGCCGCTCGGCAGCGCTCCTCCAGGGCCGCGACCTGAGCGGTGGCGAAGGCGCTGACCGCCTCGGGGCCACCGTGCTCGGCGATCCACCGCAGGGCCGCGGTGGCGATGCCGTCGTAGAAGTGCGGGAAGCCCTCCCGGGCCTCGGCGGTGAGCACGAACGCCTTGGCGGGCCGGCCCCGGCCGCGCGGGCCGTGGTGCCGGCTCTCGCGGACCTCGACCAGCCGCTCGGCCAGCATGGCGTCGAGATGCTTGCGGATGGCGGCGGGGCTGAGCCCGAGCTGGGCGCCGAGCTCGGCCGCGGTCGCGGCGCCGCTCTCGAAGAGCAGCTGGGCCACCCGGTCCCGGGTGCGGCCGTCCGCGGTCCTGCCCTCGACCGGCCGGTTCTCGGCGGTGGGTAGGCGGAAGCCCACGGCCATGCCGGCCGGCGCACTGAGCTCCCGTGTTTTCACTACGCCAACGTTACGTATTTCATCGGCGCCCTGCAAACGGCGGGCCCGGTGATCCATGACACCGGCCCGCACGGGCACCCGAAATCAAGATCAAAATCGGGCGTACCATTCCCGGCGTGAGCAAACGCACCCTCCTGCGCCCGTTGGCCCTAGCATCCCTGATCGCCAACATCGGCCTGGTCGTCACGGGTGCGGCGGTCCGGCTGACCAGCTCCGGGCTCGGCTGCCCGACCTGGCCCAGGTGCACGGACGCGTCGTACACGACGACGGCGGAGATGGGCGTGCGCGGCGTCATCGAGTTCGGCAACCGCCTGCTCGGCATCGCGCTCGGCCTGATCGCGCTGGCCTGCTTCATCGCGGCCCTGCTCGAGCGGCCGCGGCGCCGATCGCTGGTCCTGCTGTCGCTCGCGGTGGGCCTCGGCATCCCGGGCCAGGGCGTGATCGGCGGCATCACGGTCCTGACGGACCTGAACCCGTGGGTGGTCGGGCTCCACTTCCTGCTCTCGATGACGCTGATCGCCCTCGCATACGCGCTCTGGAAACGCACCGCCGAGGGCGACGGCCCCCCGCGCCGCCTGGTGCCGGCGCCGCTGGTGGCGCTGGCCCGCCTGACGGCGCTGGCGAGCGCCGCGGTGATCGTGGTCGGCGTGATCGTGACGGGCAGCGGCCCGCACGCGGGCGACGAGAAGGCCAAGCGCAACGGCCTCGATCCGGAACTGATCTCCCAGGTCCACGCCGACCTGGTCTTCCTGCTGATCGGCCTGTCGGTGGCGCTCTGGTTCGCGCTGCGCGCGGTGCGGGCGCCGGGCCCGGCCGTCCGGGCGGCGGGCATCCTGGTCTTGATCGAGCTGGGCCAGGGGCTGATCGGCTTCGTCCAGTACTTCACCCACCTGCCGGTCCTGCTGGTCGGCGCGCACATCCTGGGCGCCTGCCTGGTCTGGCTGGGCACGCTCAGCGTGCTGTGGAGCCTGCGCGAGCGGCCCGCCGCCACCCCGGCCCCGCCGGCGGCGCCGATCGCCGAGACCGCCGAGCCGGTGGCCGCGCCCGTCGCCT
>NZ_JBEZDY010000003.1:0-377887 GCF_040648555.1 Actinoplanes sp. NPDC049118 | reverse complement strand
CCTGAGACCGAGCCCGGACTCAGGCCCGCAAATGCCGAGACCGCCGAGCCGGTGGCCGCGCCCGCCGCCTGAGACCGAGCCCGGACTCAGGCCCGCAAATGCCGAGACCGCCGAGCCGGTGGCCGCGCCCGCCGCCTGAGACCGAGCCCGGACTCAGGCCCGCAATGACGAAAGCGACCCGGGATCGCTCCCGGGTCGCTGCGGTCGGTCGGGTGTATGGCCCGCGGTCGGTGTCGGGGGTGAACTACGGGCTCTCAGCGCGCCATGCTGCGGCGGGACATCGAACGCCACAGGTCGTTGCTCGGGCGCATCTGCTCCATCAGCTCGCGCTCCCATTCGTTCTCCACCGCGACGCCCGCCGTCTCACACGCTCGGCGGGCCACGTCGGTGCCGTCGGCCGCGAACGTGTCCGTCCACTCGCCGTCCTCGCCGACCAGGACGATGCGGGCGCCCCGCTTGCCGACGTACTCGATGACCGCCTTCGCCCCGCCGTGGCCGGTGGCGAATGACTTGATGTCGGCGGTCAGTGTCGTATCGGAACCTTCTGCCATGACTCGCAGCCTAGGCAGAGTTCGGCGGTGGGCAAGCACCGACTGCCGGGAATTGTGATGGCAATTACCTGCGGGTTTAGCGCCTCAGGGCATTGTTTTGGGCCGATACCGCCCGAATTGCACCCCGTCCCCGGTTCCACCTAAAGGGGTAAGAAGAGTCACTCTGATAACGCGAATAACGGGCATTCTGTGCGACGTGCGTGAATGTCGTCGCGTGATGTCCGTTACTCAGATGAGCGCATCGACCGCGACCGCGATGAAGAGAATGGTCAGGTACGTGTACGACCAGTGGAAAAGGCGCATGGGCTTCAGCGGCTCGCCGCGGCGGGAGCGGCCCACCAGCCGCACGGCCTCCGTCAGGAAGATCAGGCCGGAGATGACGGCCGTGACCCCGTAGATCGGGCCCAGGCCCAGCGGCCACGCCGCCAGCGACGCGGCAAGCATCAGGACGGTGAAGATCAGGATCTCGGCGTTGACCCGGCCCGCCGAGCGCACGACCGGGAGCATCGGGATGCCCGCACGGGCGTAGTCGTCCTTGTATTTGATGGCCAATGCGTAGAAATGCGGCATCTGCCAAAAAAAGACAACGGTAAAAAGCGCCCAGCCGAGCGGGGCGATGGACCCGGTCACGGCCGCCCAGCCGATGAGCACGGGCGCCGCGCCGCAGATCCCGCCCCAGAACGTGTTGGCGGGCGTCCGGCGCTTCAGCCACAGCGTGTAGACCACGTCGTAGTAGAAGATGGAGCCCGCCGTCATCGCCGTGGCGAGCCAGTTGGTGAACGCGCCCATGAGCACGACCGAGACGGCCGCCAGCACCAGGCCGAAGACCAGCGCCGAGCGCGGGGTGACGGCGTGCGCCGGCAGCGGGCGGCGCTTGGTGCGGCGCATCAGCTGGTCGATGTCGCGGTCGATGTAGCAGTTCAGCGCGCTCGCCGCGCCGGCCGCCAGCGAACCGCCGATCAGCACCACGGCGACCAGCCACGGGTCCGGCCAGCCGCCCGCGGCGAGCATCATCGCCGGGACCGTGGTCACCAGCAGCAACTCGACGATGCGCGGCTTGGTCAGCGACACATACGCCCTGATGACGGCGCCGACGTCACGGCGGCGCTTTGCGGGCTCCGCCGCCCGTGGCGCCGGGAGTAGACCGGGCGACCGCCCCTGGTCGGGACGCTCGGTGATCATGCTCACGGACAGCCACCTTCCGGCATCGGCGTGGGTTGGAACTTAGCCGTTGCCGGCTGGGACCGGCTGGCACGTTGGGACAGACTACGCGCAGCCCGGGGCGGTCATCGGTCGAGGTGTCCAGGGGGTGTACCACGACGCAGCCCCCCGCGCTCCACGTCCGCTCTCAGCGTATGGGCCGCTGCCGTTCCCGGGGCGGTGGTTTACCGCTAATGGATAGGGTCAAGTCAAAAGGGTTCCCACACCATGGCCGAGGAGTACAACCGACGTGGCTGCCAAAGACGATCTGAACTGGTCCGACCTCGACCGGCGGGCGGTCGACACCGTCCGGGTGCTGGCCATGGACGCGGTCGAGAAATCCGGTAACGGGCACCCCGGCACGGCGATGAGCCTGGCGCCGGCGGCCTACCTGCTCTTCAACCGGATCATGCGGCACGACCCGACCGACCCGCACTGGGCCGGACGGGACCGCTTCGTTCTCTCCTGCGGCCACTCCAGCCTCACCCTCTACATCCAGCTCTATCTGTCCGGCTACGGCCTGGCGCTCGACGACCTGGCCGCGCTGCGCCAGTGGGGCTCGCTGACCCCCGGTCACCCTGAGTACGGACACACCCCCGGCGTCGAGGTCACCACGGGCCCGCTGGGCCAGGGCATCGGCAACGCGGTCGGCATGGCGATGGCCGCCCGCCGCAAGCGCGGACTGTTCGACCCGGACGCCGAGGAGTCGGTCTTCGACCACCACGTCTACGCGCTGTGCTCGGACGGCGACATCGAGGAGGGCGTCAGCCACGAGTCGAGCGCCGTCGCCTCGGTGCAGAAGCTCGGCAACCTCACGCTGATCTACGACGACAACGAGATCTCCATCGAGGACGACACCCGGATCGCCAAGAACGAGGACGTCGGCGCCCGGTACGCGGCCTACGGCTGGGACGTGCACACCGTCGACTGGCGCAAGGGCGACCCGAGCAAGGGCGACTACGAGGAGAACGTCGAGGAGCTCTACGCGGCGATCCTTGCCGCCCGGGCCGTCACCGACAAGCCGTCGTTCATCGTGCTGCGCACCATCATCGGCTGGCCCGCGCCGAACAAGCAGAACACCGGCAAGATCCACGGCTCGGCGCTCGGCGCCGACGAGGTCAGGGCCACCAAGGAGATCCTCGGCTTCGACCCGAACGCGACGTTCGCCGTCGCCGACGACGTCATCGGGCACACCCGCCAGGCCGCCGACCGGGGCCGCCAGCTGCACGCCGAGTGGGACAAGGCCTTCGAGGTCTGGTCGGCGAGCAACCCCGAGGGCAGGAAGCTCTTCGACCGGCTGAGCTCGCACGGCCTGCCCGACGGCTGGACGGCCGCGCTGCCGGAGTTCCCCGCCGATCCGAAGGGCCTGGCCACCCGTGCCGCCTCCGGCAAGGTCCTCGAGGCGCTCGCGGGAGTCCTGCCGGAGCTCTGGGGCGGCTCCGCCGACCTGGCGGAGAGCAACAACACCACCATGAAGGGCGAGCCCTCGTTCATCCCGAGCGAGTACGCCACCAAGGCCTTCCCGGGCCACGAGTACGGCCGCACCATGCACTTCGGCGTCCGCGAGCACGGCATGGGCTCGATCCTCAACGGCATCGCCGCGCACGGCGGCACCCGCCCGTACGGCGGCACGTTCCTGGTCTTCAGCGACTACATGCGCGGCGCCGTCCGGCTCTCCGCGCTGATGAAGCTGCCGGTCATCTACGTGTGGACGCACGACTCGATCGGCCTGGGCGAGGACGGCCCGACGCACCAGCCGATCGAGACGCTCTCCGCGCTGCGCGCCATCGTCGGCCTCGACGTGGTCCGCCCGGCGGACGCCAACGAGACCGCCTGGGCCTGGCGCGGCGCGCTCGAGCACACCGACCGGCCGACCGCCCTGGCGCTCTCCCGGCAGAACCTGCCCACCATCGACCGCGACCGGTACGCGTCGGCCGAGGGCACGCTGCGGGGTGGCTACATCCTCTCCGAGGCGTCGCACGGCGTGCCGCAGGTCATCCTGATCGGCACCGGCTCCGAGGTGCAGTACTGCCTCACCGCGCAGGAGCGCCTCGAGGCCGAGGGCACGCCGACCCGGGTCGTCTCGATGCCGTGCCAGGAGTGGTTCCACGAGCAGGACGAGGCGTACCAGCAGGAGGTCCTGCCGCGCGGCGTCAAGGCCCGCGTCACGGTCGAGGCCGGCATCCGGATGAGCTGGGACCGCATCCTCGGCGAGGCCGGCGAGCCGGTCAGCATCGAGCACTACGGCGCCAGCGCCCCGGCGAAGATCCTGTTCGAGCAGTTCGGGTTCACCGCGGACAACGTGGTCGCCAAGGCCAACGCCGCCCTCGCCAAGGTCGGCGAAATCACCGGTTACACGACCGGTACCTGAGCTACCGAGACGGCTTGGCCGTACTGGAAGGTAGAAGAAACTTGAGGAGTAGCGATGACCGACAGGCTGGCTGACCTTTCCGCCGCGGGTGTTGCGGTGTGGCTCGACGACCTCTCCCGCGTCCGCCTGCAGAGCGGCTCGCTGGACCGGACGCGCCGCGAGCAGCACGTGGTCGGCGTGACCACCAATCCGACCATCTTCGCCAAGGCGCTCGCCGACGCGGACGCGTACGACTCGCAGCTCAAGGACCTCGCCGCGCAGGGCGTCACGGTCGAGGAGGCCGTGCGCCTGCTGACCTCGTACGACGTGCGCTGGGCCGCCGACGTCATGAAGCCCGCGTACGACGCGTCGTCCGGTGTCGACGGCCGGGTGTCCATCGAGGTGGACCCGCGCAGCGCGCACCTGACCGAGAAGACCAAGGCCGAGGCGAAGACGCTGTGGTGGCTCGTCGACCGCCCGAACATCTTCATCAAGATCCCGGCGACCAAGGCGGGCCTGCCGGCGATCACGGCGACCCTGGCCGAGGGCATCAGCGTGAACGTGACGCTGATCTTCTCGCTTGAGCGCTACCGGGAGGTCATGCACGCGTTCCTGGCGGGCATGGAGCAGGCCAAGGCCAACGGCCACGACCTGACCCAGATCGGCTCGGTCGCCTCGTTCTTCGTGTCCCGGGTGGACACCGAGATCGACAAGCGGCTCGACAAGATCGGCAGCGACGAGGCCCGGGCGCTGCAGGGCAAGGCGGGCGTCGCCAACGCCCAGCTCGCGTACCAGGCCTACTCCGAGGTCTTCGGCACCGACCGCTGGCAGGCCCTGGCCGACGCGGGTGCGCACCCGCAGCGGCCGCTCTGGGCGTCGACCGGCACGAAGAACCCGGACTACAAGGACACCATCTACGTCGAGGAGCTGATCGCCCCCGGCACGGTGAACACCATGCCGGAGTCGGTCATCAAGGCCTTCGAGGACCACGGCGAGACCCGCGGCGACACGGTGACCGGCTCGTACGCCACCGCGCAGAAGGTGATGGACGACCTCGCCGCGGCCGGCATCGACTTCGACGACGTGTTCAAGGTCCTCGAGGACGAGGGTGTCGAGAAGTTCGAGACCAGCTGGGGCGAGCTGCTCGAGGACGTGAAGAAGTCCCTCGACGCCGCCGCCAAGGGCGCACAGAATCCGAGCGACGCCGCGAGGTGACGTGACCGACGACCTGCTCGCGGGCGTGGAGGCCGCCGCGGGGCTCGCCGTTTACGGCGGCCCGGCGACGGCTTCCCGCCGCGGGCTGGTCGCGCAGGGCGTGCCGGGCCTGCTGGCCAGCAAGGACCCGACACTCTGGGGCCCGGCGGCCGAGGCCGGCGCCAAGGAGACCCTGGACCTCCTGGACCAGAGCCGCCGCGGCCGCGAGCTGCTCCCCCTGATCGCCGAGCTGCACGAGGAGCTCGGCGACCTCACCAACGTGGTGCTCGCCGGCCCCGGCGGCACCGCCGAGGTCGCCGCCCGCACGCTGGGCCGGCCCCTGACCGTTCTCGACGACGCCGACCCGCAGCCGGTCCGCGCGCTGATCGACGACCCCGGCCTGCTGCGCCGCACGCTCGTCGTGCTGACCGACGACAGCCTGCGCGACGTCCTGCTGCAGGCCTATCTCGACCTCGGACACACCCCGGCCGAGGCCGGCCGCCATTTCGTGGCGCTGACCGGGCAGGAGTCCGCGGGAGCGCTCGGCATCACCGCCGTCGCCGGCGATCCCGGCGCCCTGACCGCCCTCGCCTTCGCCCGCGTGGACATCGCCGAACTGATCGACGAGGCCGAGTTGTTCGCCCCGTCGCTGGCCCGCGACGAGGACAATCCCGCGCTCGCGCTCGGCGTCGCCCTGGCCGGCGCCGACAAGGTCGCCCTGGTGCCGGACGGCTCCGGCATCGAGGGGCTCGGCGAGTGGGCCGCCGACCTCGTCACCGGCGCGCTCGGGCTGCTCGCGATCGCGGTCGAGTGCCCCGCGAACGCCGGCACCGCGCCCGAGGACGTGCTCACCATCACGTACGGCGGCAGCCTGCCGCCGGCGGCGGTCCCCGGCGGCGGCGTGCGCCCCGACGTGGCCGTCAACGGGCCGCTGGGCGCGCAGTTCCTCGCCTGGCGGTACGCGGTCGCCATCGCCGGGCGCATCCGCGGCGTCGACCCGTTCCGGATATTCGAGCCCGAGACCGCCGAACCGGCGCCCGCGACACCGTCCTTCGTCGAGGGCGCCGTGGAGATCTTCACCACTGGTGACGCCACCGACCTCGAGTCGGCGCTGCGGGATTTCCTCGCCGACGCGGACGATCACGTCGCCGTACGGGCCTTCCTGGACCGGACCGCCGACGCCGCGGTGGCCGGCGTGCGGCCGCTGCTGGCCGCCGCCTGCGCGCGGCCGGTCTCGTTCGGATGGGGCCAATACCACAGAGGCGGGCCGCGACACGGCTCGTTTCTGCAGATCACCGGCCTGGCCGCCGGCGACGTGCCGGTTCCGGGCCGGCCGTACACGCTCGGCGACCGGCAGGCGGCACGCGCCGCCGGGGACCGGCGAGCGCTGCGGCGCGGCGGCCGCCCACTGCTGCGCCTGCACCTGACCGACCGCGCCGAGGGCGTCCGGCAACTGCTCGCCGCCGCCGGCGTGTTGCGGCACCGGCCCTCACCCGTAACCCTGCGCGAGCACAAAAAGCTGGCAGGATGGGCACGTGGGTAATCCGCTGCGCACGGCACAGGACCGACGGCTTCCGAGGATCCCGGAGCCCTGCGCTCTGGTGATCTTCGGGGTCACCGGCGACCTGTCCCGAAAGAAACTCATTCCGGCCGTCTACGACCTCGCCAACCGTGGTCTTCTGCCGCCCGGCTTCGTGGTCTTGGGCTTCGCGCGCCGCGACTGGGGCGACGGCGACTTCGAGTCGCTGGCCTACGAGGCCGCCAAGAAGGGCGCCCGCACGCCGTGGCGGGAGGAGGTGTGGACCCGGCTGGCGAGCCAGTTCCAGTTCGTGCCCGGCTCCTTCGACGACGACACGGCCTTCGATCAGCTGGCGAACACGTTGGACGAGCTGCGCGAGCGCAACGGCATCGCGGGCAACGCCGCCTTCTACTTCTCCATCCCGCCGGCCGCGTTCCCGCTGGTGCTCAACCAGCTGGCCCGCACCGGGATGGCCGACAACGCCAAGTCCGGCGGCTGGCGCCGGGTCGTGGTCGAGAAGCCGTTCGGCAACGACCTGAAGACGGCGATGTCGCTGAACCAGCTCGTCGACGAGGTCTTCACCCCGGCGGACGTGTTCCGCATCGACCACTACCTCGGCAAGGAGACGGTCCAGAACATCCTGGCCCTGCGCTTCGCGAACAACCTGTTCGAGCCGGTGTGGAACTCCAAGTACGTCGACTCGGTGCAGATCACCATGGCCGAGGACGTCGGCATCGGCACCCGGGCCGCGTTCTACGACGCGTCCGGCGCGGCCCGCGACGTGATGCAGAACCACCTGCTCCAGCTGCTCGCGCTGGTGGGCATGGAGGAGCCGACGAGCTTCGACCCCAACGACGTACGCGCGGAGAAGCTGAAGGTCCTCAAGGCCATCAGCCTGCCCCGCGACATCTCCAAGGACTCGGTCCGCGGGCAGTACCTGCCGGGCTGGGTCGCGGGCGAGCGGGCGGTCGGCTATCTCGAGGAGAAGGGCGTGCCGCCGGACTCCACCACGGAGACCTATGTCGCCGTCCGCCTCGGCATCCAGAACAGGCGCTGGGCGGAGGTGCCGTTCTACGTCCGGGTCGGCAAGCGGCTGCCGCGCCGGGTCACCGAGATCGCCATCATGTTCAAGAAGGCGCCGCACCTGCCGTTCGACCCGGCCGACGTCGAGATGCTCGGCAACAACCAGCTGGTCATCCGCGTGCAGCCGGACGAGGGCGTAGTGCTCAAGTTCGGTTCCAAGGTGCCGGGCACCACGATGGAGGTCCGCGACATCGCGATGGACTTCCAGTACGGCGAGGCGTTCACCGAGTCCAGCCCGGAGGCCTACGAGCGGCTCGTGCTCGACGTGCTCGTCGGCGACCGCACCCTGTTCCCGGACGCCGCCGAGATCGAGCAGAGCTGGCGGGTCGTCGACCCTCTGGAGGCGGCCTGGGCCGGCACCAAGCCCGAGCCGTACCGCTCCGGCGAGTGGGGACCGCGGGCGTCGGACGAGATGCTGGCCCGCGAAGGCCGCGCGTGGAGGCGAGCATGAGCGACCTTGGGAGCGAATCATCGGCTCAGGTACAGACTCATGTCGACACCGGAGCGCTAGCGGAGGTGGCGGCATGATCGGGCTTTGGGACACTACTGGTAATGAGGTCGTCAAGGCGCTGGCGGCCGAGCGGCGCAGCGCCGGCGGCGTGGCCAGCGGCCTCGCCCTGACGCTGGTCGCGGTCGTGGAGGAGAAGAAGGTCCGCGAGGCCGAGGCCGCCGCGACCATCGCGGCGTCCGCGCACCCCTGCCGCCTGCTCATCGTGGTCCGCTCGGACCTCGACGGGCGCAGCCGGCTCGACGCGGAGATCGTCGTGGGAGGCCGGCTGGGGCCGGCCGAGGCCGTCGTGATGCGCATGTACGGCCGGCTGGCCCTGCACGCCGAGTCGGTCGTCATGCCGCTGCTGGCCCCGGACGTGCCGGTGGTGACGTGGTGGCACAGCGAGCCGCCGGACATCATCGCCAACGACTTCCTCGGCGTGGTCGCCGACCGGCGCATCACCGACAGCAAGCTGGCGCCGGACCCCGTCGCGGCGCTACGCCAGCGGGCGGCCGACTACGCACCCGGCGACACCGACCTGACCTGGACCCGGATCACCCTGTGGCGCACCCTGGTCGCGGGCGCGTTCGACACCACCGAGGAGCGCGTCACCGGCGCGACGATCGAGGCGCCGTTGAACGACCCGACGGCAGCGCTGATGAAGGGCTGGCTGAAGTCGCGGCTGGGCATCGAGCCGAACTGGGTGCACACCGACCGCTCGCCGCGCATGCACTCCGTGGAGCTGCAGTGCGCCAACGGCGACTGCGTGCGGGTCACCCGCGAGGAGGGTACGGCCCTGTTCAGCCGGACCGGCCAGGAGGACCGCTACATGCCGCTGCCGAAGCGGCCCGTCGGCGACGAGCTGGCCGAGGAGCTGCGCCGGCTCGACGCCGACCAGATCTACGGCGAGGCGCTGGGCGCCCTGGCGGGCGTCGCGGGGCTGGACAGCAAGCCGCCGATGCGCGTACACGTCTGGAAGGACCCGGCGCTGGCCGCCCGCGCGGGCGACACCGCGGCCGCCGGCGCCTGGCCGGGCGGGATCGCCTGATTACCTAAGATCAACGGGGCCGTTCCGCCTTCCCGGCGGGCGGCCCCTTTTGCCGAATGACGAGGGGTTCCATGAGCGAGACCGTTGTGGTGGTGGTTCCCGACGCCGACATCCTGGCGTCGGCGGTGGCGGCGCGCCTGGTCGTCAGGATCATCGACGCGCAGGCCGAGCGCGGCTGGGCGAGCATCGTGCTGACGGGGGGCCGGGTGGCGGCCAAGGTGCTGCGCGCGGTGAAGGAACTACCCGCCTCGGACGCGGTCGACTGGTCGCGGATCGACCTCTGGTGGGGCGACGAACGGTTCCTGCCCGCGGGCCACCCGGACCGCAACGAGACGCAGGCCCGTGCGGCGCTGCTGGACGCGCTCGCGCTGGACCCGGCACACGTGCACGCCATGCCGGCCTCCGACGGCCCGGACGGCGACGACGCGAAGGCGGCCGCCGCCCGGTACGCCCACGAGCTGGCCGCGGCGGCGAAGCCGGGCAGCTCGGAGCTGCCCCACTTCGACGTGCTGATGCTCGGCGTCGGCGAGGACGGCCACGTGGCCTCGCTCTTCCCGGAGCACCCCGGCGTCTACGAGACCGGGACGGTCGCGGCCGTGCACAACAGCCCGAAGCCTCCGCCGACCCGGATCACGCTGACCATGCCGACCATCCAGACGGCCGAGGAGGTCTGGCTGATCGCGGCGGGCAAGGACAAGGCGGCCGCGGCCGGCATGGCGATCGGGGGCGCGGGCCCCAAGCAGGTGCCGGCGGCGGGCGCGGTCGGCACGGAGAGGACGCTGTGGCTGCTGGACCGCACGGCGGCGGCCAACGTGCCGCCGCAGGCGCGCAGCCTGCGCTGAGCCGCACAAAGGAAGGGCCGCCTGGTGGGCGGCCCTTTTCCGCGCGTGTCCGCTCAGGCGAGCAGCGTCGGGATCCGCTCGAACAGCTGCGTCGTGTACGTCACCATCTCATGCAACATCCAGTTACCCGACAACAGAATCGCCGCACCGACACCCACCGCCTTCGGCACGAACGACAGCGTCGCCTCCTGAATCTGCGTCACCGACTGGAACAACGAGATCGCAAAACCGATAAGCAACGCGGTCACCAACACCGGCGCACACATCTTCGCCGCAACCGTCATCGCCTGCAGTCCGAGCTCAACGATCATCGTGTCGGTCATGCCAACCCCTTCGGGTCCCCACCACCACCCCGGAGTGCACAACGGGCGCGCCACGGTTGCCGTTCGGTTCGGCCAGGCGGAAACCTCAGGTCAGGCCCGGGACGAGATCTGCTGCACGGCCCAGCCGTTGCCGTCGGGGTCGGCGAAGAAGACGAAACCCACGTTGTCCAGCGGGTCTGGCGTCGGCCGGGGGTTCTCGCCCAGCTTCTGCACGTCGCTGACCGGCACGCCGCGGGCGACCAGCTCGGCGTGCGCCCGGTTGATGTCGGGCACCACCAGCTGCAGCCCCTTGAGCGAGCCGGGCGGCATGTCGGGCACGGCGCCCTTGCCGATGACGATCGAGCAGCCCGAGCCCGGCGGGGTCAGCTGCACGATCCTGACCTCGTCGCCGATCACGGTGTCGTGGTCGACGTGGAAGCCGAGCTGGTCGGCGTAGAACTCCTTTGCCCGGTCGATGTCCGAGACGGGCACGATCACCACTTCCAGGGTCCAGTTCACGCGCCTCATCGTGCCACTCAGGGCGACGCCATGGGAGCCGTCGGCGTCGCCACCGGGCCGGAGGGAAGCCCGGTGGGCGCCCCTTCGACCGGGCCGGGTGGCGGCCCCGCGGGTGTGCTCGTCGGCTCCGGTACCGCCGCGGGGGACGCCGACGGCGCGGACGAGGCGGTCGGCTCCGGTGCGGGCGGCGACGGTACCGTGGCGGCGGGCTGGTCCGGCACCCGGCGCAGCGGCGCGTCGTGCTCGCCGCGTACGGCGAAGACCGCACCGACCAGGACGGCCGCGACCACCAGCAGCGGCCGCCACCAGGCGAGCCAGGACCGCCGCGCGGTCGTGGCGGTCGGCGGCAGCGCCGGCCGCAACCGCTCGGGGGTGATCTGAGCGGCGCGCCCGGCCAGCGCCCGGCGCACCCGCTGCTCGACTTCCGTGCTCATCGCCTCTCCCCCAGCCGGCCGCGCAGTAGGGCAAGGGCGCGGCTCGCGGTCGACTTCACCGTGCCGCGCGAAACGCGCAGCACGTCGGCGATCTCCCGCTCGGACAGCTCCGACCAGTACCGCAGCACCATCACCTGGCGCTGCCGCACCGTCAGCTCCGCCAGCGCCGCCAGCACCTCCCGGTCGCCCTGCCCCAGCAGCACCTCGTCCTCCGCGGCGGGCGCCAGGCCGGGGCGCGGCGGCACGTAGGCACGCGCGCTGCGCCGCCGGCGCAGCGCCGAGCGCGCCGCGTTCATCACCCCGGTCGTCAGGTAGGCGTGCGGATCGGCAACCGATTCCAGGTCGGCACCGTGCCGCCGGTACAGGGCGGCGAACACGTCCTGGACGATGTCCTCGGCGGTGGGCAGGTCGTCGACCATGAGCACCGCCAGCCGCACCAGGCTCAGCCGGCGCGCGTGGTAGAGCTCATTGATCGCCGGAGGCCCGTCCCCGCCGGCGCCGCGCACCGAAGGTGCCGAACTGGACACGACCGACCGCAGCAGGCGCAGCAGGGGCGCGGGCAGCGGGAAGACGAGGGTCATTGTTGTCCTGGGGTCAGCGCCGGGTCGGGGAGGGCGACGGTACCGCGACCGGGCCATCGGGGGAGGCGGTCGGCCGGGGCGGCGCCGGGGCCGCGGTCGGGCTGCCGGGCAGCGATGTGGCGGTCGGCACGGGCACCGCGGTGGCGGTCGGCACAGGCGCCGGGCCACCGGGCACCGAGGTGGCGGTCGGCGCGGGCGCCGGGCCATCGGGCACCGAGGTGGCGGACGGCACGGGCGCCGGTGAGGCGGGCGCCGCGGTGGCGGTCGGCACCGGCGCCGGTGAGGCGGCCGGAGCGGCCGGGCTCGGCGCGGCCGGAGACGCCGCCGGCCGCGGCGCGGGCGGCGGTGCCTCGTCCGCGAACGCCCCGGTGGCGGTCAGCACACCGAGGACGGCGACGGTGGTCGCGGCGGCGGCGAGCGAGACGGTGCGGGCGGTCGGACGCATCACGGAACTCCTGTGCGGTCGGGGACGGTGCTTTCGCAGGAGTAGACGCGCGGCGCCGCGGAAGGTTGGCGGCCGCATGGTGACGCACGCCACACCTGACTGCCGCTTAGACTCGCGGCCGTGCAGCCATCGATCCGCGCCTACGGCCCCGCCGACCTCGACGCCGTCTACGACATCTGCGTACGCACCGCCGACGCCGGAGGTGACGCCCGCGGTCAGTACTCGTCCGACAGGCTCATGGGCGACATCTTCGCCGTCCCGTACGTGACGCTGGAGCCGCAGCACGCGCACGTCCTCGACGACGGCAGCGGCAACCCCGTCGGCTACGTGCTCGGCACGGCCGACACGGCCGCCTTCGCGGGGCGCTATCTCGACGAGTGGCTGCCCGCCACCGCCGGCCGCTACCCGGAGCCACCGGACCCGCCCGTGACACCGGAGGAGAGCATGCTGTGGCTGCACTACCACCCGGAGCGCATGGTCGTGCCCGAGCTGGCGGCGTACCCGGCGCACCTGCACATCGATCTGCTGCCGCAGTGGCAGGGCAAGGGCTGGGGGCGCGGCCTGATGGACGCGTTCCTGGCCGGGCTGCGGGCCGCCGGCGTCCCGCGCGTGCACCTCGGCATGGCCGTCGCCAATGTCTCCGCGCGCGCCTTCTACGACCGGATCGGCTTCACCGAGATCCCGGTGCCGGGCGCCACCACGGTCACCTATCTGGGTCGTGACACCGCCCCGTAGCTACGCCCTACTCCCCGCGGCCGCGGCGCTGACGAACCTTGGCCAGCGCCTCGGCGAGGATCGCCGCGCCGTCGGCGTCGGAGCGCCGCTCCTTCACATAAGCCAGGTGCGACTTGTACGGCTCGCTGCGCATCCGGCCGGGCGGGTTCTGCCGGTCGAGACCGCCCGGCTGACCGCACCGGGTGCAGTCCCACGTCTCCGGGGGTACCACGTCGGCGGCGAAGCGGACCTCGACCGGATGCCCTGCGGCACACCAGTAGGTCACCTGCCGCCGGGGGGCGGGCTCGCTGCGCTCGTCGGGACGCATCGGGCTGGAGCCGACGCGGCTACCGCGGATCGCACTGCCACTGGACACGGAAGTCACTCCTGTCTCGAGGGCGTTTCATCGCCGGGGAAAGCGGCGGTATTAGCGGTGGAAAAACAACCGCGCGGCCCGGACCGGACCGCGCGGCAGAGTCTACGACTCACAGAGCCCCTGGAGAAGGGCCCAGCACGAACGCTTGGGAAGCAGACGTTAACTATCTGTTTCAGGAGGCCTGAGCAACCTTGAGCCAGAGTCCCAGACCGACGATGCAGGCGAACCAGATGACACCCACGAGCACCGTGTAGCGGTCCAGGTTCTTCTCCGCGACCGAGGAACCGGCCAGGCTGGAGGTGACGCCGCCGCCGAACATGCTGGACATGCCCCCACCCTTGCCGCGGTGCAGCAGGACGAGCAGGGTCAGCAGGATGCTGGAGATGAGCAGCAACACGATCAACGTGTACGCGAACGCGATCGGCATGGTCGGGTCATTCCTCTCGAAGGGCACAGCAGCGCCACCACAATAGCGGGTGCCCGGCCGCCGCTACGAGGCGGCCGGGCATCCGGAACTCAGCGTTGGACGTGCTCGCGGAAACGGACGATCGAGGCGAACTCCTCGGCGTCCAGGCTCGCGCCGCCGATCAGCGCGCCGTCCACATCAGGCTGGGCCATGATCGCGGCGATGTTGGCCGCCTTCACGGAACCGCCGTACTGGATGCGTACCGCGTCGGCCGTCTCCGCGCCGTACGTCTCGGCGAGCCGCGCCCGGATCGAGCCGCACACCTCCTGCGCGTCGTCGGGCGTGGCGGTCTTGCCGGTGCCGATCGCCCACACCGGCTCGTACGCGATCACGATGTTCTTGACCTGCTCGGCCTTGAGGCCCTCGAGCGCGCCGTCGAGCTGGCTGGCGCAGTGCGCGACGTGCGTCCCGGCCTCGCGGATCTCGAGGCCCTCGCCCACGCAGAGGATCGGCGTCAGGTCGTTCGCCAGGGCCGCCTTCACCTTGGCGTTGACCAGCGCGTCGTCCTCGTTGTGGTACTCGCGGCGCTCGGAGTGCCCGATCACCACGTAGCCGCACCCCAGCTTGGCCAGCATCGCGCCGGAGATGTCCCCGGTGTACGCGCCGCTGGGGTACGGCGACAGGTCCTGCGCGCCGTAGCCGATCAGCACCTTGTCACCGTCGATCGCCGTCTGCACGCTGCGCAGCGAGGTGAACGCCGGCAGCACGACCGCCTCGACGTCGGTGAGCTGCTGCTCGTTGAGGCTCGCGGCGAGCTTCTGCACCAGAAGGATGGCCTCGAGGTGGTTGAGGTTCATCTTCCAGTTGCCGGCCATGATCGGACGGCGGGTCACGTCAGCCATGCTTCAGCTCTCCAGCGCGGCGAGACCCGGCAGGGTCTTGCCCTCGAGGTACTCCAGCGACGCGCCGCCGCCGGTCGAGATGTGCCCGAACGCGGACTCGTCGATGCCGAGCGTGCGCACGGCCGCGGCCGAGTCGCCGCCGCCGACGACCGAGAAGCCGTCGATCTTCGTGATGGCCTCGGCGACGCCCCGGGTGCCGGCCGCGAACGGCTCCAGCTCGAAGACGCCCATCGGGCCGTTCCAGAAGACGGTCTTCGCCGGCCCGATCGCGTCGGCGAACAACGCGACGCTCTCCGGGCCGATGTCGAGCCCGAGCCGGTCGGCCGGGATCTCCGAGACGGCGACCGTGGCGTGGTCGGCGTCGGCCGCGAAGGCGGTCGCCGCGACCACGTCGACCGGCAGCACGATCCGGCCGCCGGCCTGCGCGAGGAGATCCGCGCAGGTCGCGATCATGTCCTCCTCGAGCAGCGACTTGCCGACCTCGTGGCCCTGAGCCTTGAGGAAGGTGAAGCACATGCCGCCGCCGACGAGCAGCTTGTCGACCTTAGGCAGCAGCGCCTGGATTACGGCGAGCTTGTCGGAGACCTTCGAGCCGCCGAGCACCACCACGTACGGCTGCTCCGGGCTGTCGCTCACCCGCCGCAGGACCTCGACCTCCTTGATGACGAGGCCGCCCGCGTAGTGCGGTAGCCGCGCCGGGACGTCGTAGACCGAGGCGTGCTTGCGGTGCACCGCGCCGAACGCGTCGTCGACGAAGTACTCCGCCAGCGCCGCGAGTTCGTCCGCGAAGGCGCCCCGCACGGCGTCGTCCTTGCTGGTCTCGCCCGGGTTGAAGCGCAGGTTCTCCAGCAGCAGCACCTGGCCGTCGGCCAGCGCCGCGACCGACTCGGTGGCCGAGGCGCCGACGGTGTCCGAGGCGAAGACGGCCGGGGTGCCGAGCAGCTCACCGAGCCGCGCGGCGACCGGCGCGAGCGTGAACTTCGGGTCCGGCGCACCCTTGGGGCGCCCGAGGTGCGAGCACACGATCACGCGCGCGCCCGCGTCACGCAGGGCGATCAGCGTCGGCAGGACCGCTCGGATGCGGCCGTCGTCGCTGATCCGGCCCGGCTCGTTTTTGTCGAACGGGACGTTCAGGTCGGCGCGCACGAGCACGCGCCGACCCGAGACACCCTCGCCGAGCAGGTCGTCGAGAGTCTTCACGTGTGTCAGCCGACCAGCTTGACCAGGTCGACGAGGCGGTTCGAGTAGCCCCACTCGTTGTCGTACCAGCCGACGACCTTGACCTGGTTGCCGATCACCTTGGTGAGGCCGGCGTCGAAGATGCACGAGGCCGGGTCGGTGACGATGTCCGACGACACGATCGGGTCCTCGGTGTAGACCAGGATGCCCTTGAGCGGGCCGTCCGCGGCGGCCTTGATGGCGGCGTTGACCTCGTCGACCGAGGTCTCCCGGGCCGCCGTGAAGGTCAGGTCGGTGGCCGAGCCGGTCGGGATCGGCACCCGCAGCGCGAAGCCGTCCAGCTTGCCCTTGAGCTCCGGCAGCACCAGGCTGACGGCCTTGGCGGCGCCGGTCGAGGTCGGCACGATGTTGAGCGCGGCGGCGCGGGCGCGACGCAGGTCGCTGTGCGGGCCGTCCTGCAGGTTCTGGTCCTGCGTGTACGCGTGGATCGTGGTCATCAGGCCACGCTCGATGCCGATGGTGTCGTTGAGCACCTTCGCCATCGGCGCGAGGCAGTTGGTCGTGCACGAGGCGTTGGAGATGACCGTGTGCTTCGCGCCGTCGTACAGGTTGTCGTTGACGCCCATCACGATCGTGATGTCCTCGTTCTTGGCCGGCGCCGAGATGATGACCTTCTTCGCACCGTTGGTGACGTGCGTCTTGGCCTTGTTGGCGTCGGTGAAGAAGCCGGTCGACTCGATGACGACGTCGGCGCCCAGGTCGCCCCAGGCGAGGTTCGCGGGGTCACGCTCGGCGAAGGCCTTGAAGGTCTTGCCCGCGACGGTGATCTCGTCCGCCGTGGCCTTCACCTCGTGCGGCAGCCGGCCCAGGATGCTGTCGTACTTCAGCAGGTGGGCGAGCGTGGCGTTGTCCGTCAGGTCGTTGACGCCGACGATCTCGATGTCCGCGCCGGAGGCGAGCACCGCCCGGAAGAAGTTGCGGCCGATACGGCCGAAGCCGTTGATGCCAACCCGGATGGTCACAGGTGGATCTCCTCGTTTCGGTCCGCCGGAATCTAGGACCGGCGGATGTCTGCGTGCCGACCGTTATCGAGGGCCGGCTGTTGCTCATCAGGGCCGCCACGCCTCCAGGGACAAGCCACCGCAGCCAGGTGTTGACCTGGTGCTACGGGCGGCGCCCGGCGTGGGGCGGCCATGCTGCCGGCACCGTCGCCGTCGCCGTCACCCTATCCGAGTAGATGTCCGCCCCTCGAATCGGGGCGCGACCTGATCGTTACCTAAGGTACCGAAAACTTCCCGGTACGCCCGGCCGAACCGCCGCCCCCGGAAGGGGATCATGCTCCCGCGCGCGGGGCCGGTCCCGCCGTCAGCAGGCCATCATCTCGGGGGTGACGGCGGCCTCGGTGTCAGGGATGCCGAGGTCACGGGCGCGCTTGTCGGCCAGGGCGAGCAGACGCCTTATACGGCCGGCGATCGCGTCCTTCGTCAGCGGCGGATCGGCGAGCGCGCCCAGCTCCTCGAGCGAGGCCTGGCGGTGCTCCAGGCGCAGGCGCCCCGCCGACGTGAGGTGGTTGGGCGCCTCGTCGGCGAGGATCTCCAGCGCCCGGGTCACCCGCGCGGCTGCCGCCACCGCGGCGCGGGCGGAGCGGCGCAGGTTCGCGTCGTCGAAGTTCGCCAGGCGGTTCGCCGTCGCGCGGACCTCGCGGCGTACCCGGCGCTCCTCCCAGGCGAGCACGCTCGAGTGCGCGCCGATGCGGGTGAGCAGCGCCGCGATCGCGTCCCCGTCCTTGATGACCACCCGGTCGACGCCGCGCACCTCGCGTTCCTTGGCGGTGATGCCGATGCGGCGGGCGGCGCCGCGCAGCGCCAGGGCCGCCTCCGGCCCCGGGCAGGTGATCTCCAGCGCGCTGGAGCGGCCGGGCTCGGTCAGCGAGCCGTGCGCCATGAACGCGCCGCGCCACGCGGCGACCGCGCAGCACACGTTGGCGGAGACGACGTGCGGCGGAAGCCCGCGCACCGGCCGGCCCCGCACGTCGAGCAGCCCGGTCTGCCGCGCCAGGGCCTCGCCGTCCTTGACGATGCGCACGATGTAGTGGCTGCCCTTGCGCAGGCCGCCGGAGGCGAGCACATGCACCTCGCTGGGGTAGCCGTACACCTCGGCGATCTCCCGGCGCAGCCGCCGGGCGACCGCACCCGTGTCGAGCTCGGCCTCGACGACCACCCGCCCGGACACGATGTGCAGGCCGCCCGCGAAGCGCAGCAGGGCGGCCATCTCCGCACGGCGGCAGCATGGCTTGGGCACGTCCACCCGGCTCAGCTCGTCCTTGACCGCTGCCGTCATCGCCATCTTCGAAGTCACCTCATGCTTGTTTCGCGGTACGCCAGTTGCTTAACGATCGGAGCCGAGGAGCGGCACCAGTGCTGTGCCCAACGACTCAGGATCATGCTTTGGGCTGCCGTCCGCCACCGCCAAGGATGCCAGGACCAGGCGCGCGCCGAGGGCCTCGGCGGCCCGGTGCACCGGGTCGGGCTCGCCGACCCACTTGCTGTCGGCGAGCACCGTGTCGACCCGGAGCTGCGGAAGGTACCAGTGCAGTGCGGCCAGATGATCGGCGACGGAGAGCCCGAGGGTCTCGTTCTCGGCAGCGAGGTTGAGCGTCACCAGCCGCCGGGCCGGGCTGGCCACGATGGCGGCGGCGAGCTCCGGCACCAGCAGGTGCGGAAGCACGCTGGTGTACCAGCTGCCGGGCCCGAAGATCAGCCAGTCGGCCTCGGCGATGGCGGCGACCGCCGGCGGGCACGCCGGCGGCGCGGCGGGCACGATCCGTAGCGCCTCGACATGACCGCTGGCGACGGCGACGGCATGCTGACCCCGAACGGTGACGACCTCGTCGGGACGCTCCGGATCGCCGCCGCGCACGTCGGCCTCGATCCCGACCGCGTGGCAGGCCATCGGCAGCACCCGGCCCTGCGCGCCGACCATGGCGCCGGCGTGCGCGAGCGCCTCGACGGGATCGCCGAGCAGCTCCATGAGCCCGAGCAGGAGCAGGTTGCCGACGGCGTGACCGGCGAGCGGATCGTGCCGGCCGCCGACGGAGGCGATCCGCCGGTCGACGCCGCCCCACCCGGCCTTCGCGTCGCCCGCGGGCTCCTCCTCCGCGCCTGCCGCGGCGCTGCCCGGGCCCTCGTCGCCCGCGGCCTCGTCGCCCGCGGCATCAGAACCCGCGGCATCAGAATCCGCGGCATCAGGGCCCGCGGCATCAGGGCCCGCCGAGACGGGGATGCCGTCCGCCGCCAGGGCGGGGGCCGTCCTGCCGACCAGCGCGAAACGGTGCTGGAGCAGCGCCACCGTGCGCTGATGGGCCGGGTTGTCGTCGGCGAGCGCCGCGAGGGCCATGCGCAGGTCGCCCGGCGGCAACTGGGCGTCCCGCTCGGCACGCAGCCGCCCGCTGGAGCCGCCGTTGTCGCCGACGGTGACCACGGCGGTGATGTCGAGGTCCAGCTCGGGTGCGCAGTTGCGCAGGCCTCGGAGCGAGACCGCCAGCCCGTGCCCGCCGCCGAAGGCGACGACCTTGATCGGCCGCCCGCCACCCTGGTCGCCCCGGGCGGATCCACCGCGCGGCTCCCCCGGATTACCGCCCGGCCCTCCCGGCTGACCCCCCGTCACTCCCGCCCCAGGTCGCGGTGCGAGGAATGTGCGGACAGGCGGATGTCGCGCAGCTGGGCCGTCAGCTCCTCTGCTATCGCGACGCTGCGGTGCTTGCCGCCGGTGCACCCGATGGCGACGGTCAGGTAGCGCTTGCCCTCACGCTCGAACCCGGGCGCGGTCGTCGCGATCAGCCCGGCATAGGTGGCCACGAAGTCGTGCGCGCCCTCCTGGCCGAGCACGTAGCCGCTGACGCCTTCCTCGAGCCCGGTGTGCTCGCGCAGCTCCGGCACCCAGAACGGGTTCGGCAGGAAGCGGGCGTCGAGCACGTAGTCGGCGTCCGGCGGCAGGCCGTACTTGAAGCCGAACGACAGCACGGTGATCCGCAGCCGGCGCGCGTCCTCCCCGCCGAAGAGCTCCTCGACGCGGCGCCGGAGCTGATTGACGTTGAGATGACTGGTGTCGATGATCACGTCGGAGTGCTCGCGGGCCTCCTCGAGCAGCTTGCGCTCGGCGGCGATGCCGTCGGCCAGCCGGCCGTCACCCTGCAGCGGATGCGAGCGCCGCACGGACTCGAACCGCCGGATCAGCACCTCGTCGTCGGCGTCGACGAACACGACCCGCGGCGAGAATCCCCGCTCCTTGAGCGCGCGGATCGCACCGGCCAGATCGGTGGAGAACGCCCGGCTGCGCACGTCGAGCACCATCGCCGTGCGCCGCGCGGCGCCGCCGGCCTCGAACGCCAACTGGGCCATGTCGAGCATGAGCGCCTGCGGGAGGTTGTCGACGACGTAGAAGCCCACGTTCTCCAGGGCCCGGGCGACCGTGCTGCGGCCACCCCCGGACAGCCCGGTGACCACCACGAGGTCGGTACCGGCCTCGTCGGGCGTTGGCTCCGGGGCGAACCCCGGCATCGACTCGGTCACGCAGACTCCTCCTGCACCGCACTGTCTCTGCACCCCGTACGGGCGGACACTGCATCCTAGGCCGAAGGGTCGGCCCGAGGCCTCCTGACGTCGTGTCCATTACCCGATCCAGTGCCCCGGAGGCGCCACAAGCCGCCCAGATCCACCACGACGGTGAAACGGACGACCCCGTCCGCGCATTCCGCCCCTGTCGCCCGACCGCTCGGTAGCCTCCGCCACCGCGCAAGCCCTGCCGCCCCAACGACCTCCCGCCAACCCGCGGCACGCCACCGCTGGGACGGTCGGCTACGAGGTGGGTTCCGTCGGGGCCGGTGGCGCCGCCTCGGCCTCGGCGTCGGTCGGCGCGGGACGGGGTGCGACCCGCGAGCGGTTCGCGCCGGCCCTGGTCCTGCCCGCGCCGCCGGCCGGAACCGCGTCCGGGGCGGCGGGTGGCACCTCGTCCGGGCCAGGCTTCTCGGCGCCGGCCAGGGCCTTGAGGATCGACTCCGCGGTGCGGCGGCCGATGCCCGGCACCTCGGCGATCTCCTCCAGGGACGCCTGCCCCATCCGCTTCAGGGATCCGAAGTGCCGCAGCAGCGCCTTGCGCCGGGTCTCCCCCAGCCCGGGGATGTCGTCCAGCGAAGAGGCCGTCATCCGCTTGGAGCGTCGCTGGCGGTGGAACGTGATCGCGAAGCGGTGCGCCTCGTCGCGCACCCGCTGCAACAGATACAGGGCTTCCGAGGTGCGGGGCAGGATCACCGGGTAGTCCTCGCCCGGCAGCCACACCTCTTCCAGGCGCTTGGCCAGGCCGCACAGGGCGACGTCCGTGATGCCGAGGTCGGACAGGACGGCCGCCACGGCGTTGACCTGCGGCTGGCCGCCGTCGACGACCACCAGGTTGGGCGGGTAGGCGAACCTGCGGGGCCGGCCCGTCAGCGGGTCGATGCCCGGCAGCTCGCTGGTCGCCGGCTCCTCCTCGTCACCGTCGGCACCACCTCCCGGCGCCGCCTTGCCCACGAGATCACCGTCGGCGGCACGGCTCAGCGCCGCCTTCTCCACGAGATCACCCTCGGCAGCAACGCCCACCGCCTTCTCCACGAAATCACCGTCGGCGGCGCGGCTCAGCGCCGCCTTGCCCACGAAATCGCCGTCGGCAGCAACGCCCAGCGCCGTCTTCTCCACGAAATCGCCGTCGGCAGCAACGCCCGGCGCCGTCTTCTCCACGAAATCGCCGTCGGCGGCAGCGCCCGGGGCCGCGCCGACCGCGGCCTCCATCACGGTGTCGCTGTCGGCGGCGCCGCCCGGTGCCGGGCCGGCCGCGGTCATCTCGGCGGGGCCGGGGCCGGGGACGGCGGCGGGGTGGGCGGACTGTGCGCGGTAGCGGGCGAAGCGCCGCCGCATCACCTCGCTCATCGCCGCCAGGTCGTCGGTGCCCGAGCCGTCCGGATTTCCGCGGACGGCGAAGCGGCGGTATTCGCTCTTGCGGGCCAGGCCGTCCTCGAAGACCACCATGCTCGCCACCACGTCCGTGCCCTGGATCTGGGACACGTCGAAGCACTCGATGCGCAGCGGCGCCGTCTCCATGCCGAGCGCTTCCGCGATCTCGTCCAGCGCCTTGCTGCGGGTGGTCAGGTCGCCCGCGCGGCGCAGCTTGTGCCGGGCCAGCGACTCGCCGGCGTTGCGCGCCACCGTCTCCAGCAGGGAGCGCTTGTCGCCGCGCTGCGGCACCCGCAGGCTCACCCGGCTGCCGCGGTGCTCGGAGAGCCAGTTCTCCAGCGCCGCCGCGTCCGGGGGCAGAGCCGGGACGAGCAGCTCCCGGGGTACGTCGTTCTCGCCGTGCTCGTCGCCGTAGACCTGGGTGCAGAAGTGGTGCACGAGGTCTCCCGTGGTCAGGTCCTCGACCTTCTCCACCACCCAGCCGCGCTGGCCGCGCACGCGGCCGTCGCGGACGTGGAAGACCTGGACCGCCGCCTCGAGCGGGTCCTCAGCGAAGGCGACCACGTCCGCGTCGGTGCCGTCGCCGAGCACGACCGTCTGCTTCTCCATCGCCTTGCGCAGCGCGGCGATGTCGTCGCGCAGCCGGGCCGCCTTCTCGAACTCGAGCTCCTCGGACGCGTCGAGCATGTCGCGCTCGAGGCGCTTGACGAACGCGTCGGTGCGCCCGGCCATGAAGTCGCAGAAGTCGTCGACGATGGCCCGGTGCTGCTCGGCGGAGACCGTGCCGACGCACGGCGCCGAGCATTTGCCGATGTAGCCGAGCAGGCAGGGCCGGCCGATCTGGCCCGCGCGTTTGAAGACGCCGGTGGAGCAGGTGCGGGCCGGGAAGACGCGCAGCAGCAGGTCGAGGGTCTCGCGGATGGCCCAGGCGTGCGAGTAGGGCCCGAAGTAGCGCACGCCCTTGCGCTTGGCGCCGCGCATCACCTGTAGGCGGGGGTATTCCTCGTTGAGGGTCACCGCGAGGAACGGGTAGGACTTGTCGTCGCGGTACTTGACGTTGAAGCGGGGGTCGAACTCCTTGATCCAGGAGAATTCGAGCTGCAGCGCCTCGACCTCGCTGCCGACGGTGACCCAGTCGACGGCGGACGCGGTGGTGACCATCTGCTGGGTGCGCGCGTGCAGGGTCCACGTGTCGGCGAAGTAGGAATTCAGCCGGTTTCGCAGGCTTTTCGCCTTGCCCACGTAGATGACGCGGCCGGTCGGGTCACGGAAGCGGTAGACACCGGGAGCGTCCGGAATGGTCCCGGGCGCCGGCCGGTAGCTGGACGGGTCAGGCACGGCTCAACACTAGTGCGGACCCCTGACATGATTATCCCGCCGGAGGCCCGTCGCCGCCGCCACGGCAGCGGGCCTCCGGCCGGAGTAGTGCGGGGCCGGCCGTGTCGGCAGGTCAGGCCGGCCCCAAGAATTGCTAGGCGGCGACGATGTTGTCGCCGTCCACCGTGACCTTCTTCTCGGGCAGCGGCTGGTTGGCCGGCCCGCTGACCGGCGAGCCGTCCTCCATAGAGAACGTGCTGCCGTGGCACGGGCAGACGATCACGCCGGCGTCGACCTTGCTGACGTCGCAGCCCGCGTGGGTGCACACCTTGCTGAACGCCTTGTACTTGCCGGCGGTGGGCTGGGTGATGACGTAGTCGCCCTTGATCACGCCGCCGCCCTCGGGTACGTCCGCGACCAGGGCCAGCGTGCCGCCGCCGCCCGAGTCGTTGTCCGAGGTCGAGCCGGTGCCGCCGGCGTCGGCGCCCTTGCTGCCGGCCGGTGCGGGGTTGTTGCTGAAGTCGCCGCCGTTGGCGCCGTTGCTGCCGCTGCCGGTCGTGCTCGTCCCGCAGGCCGTCAGCAGGCACCCGGCGCCGAGCGCGCCGGCGCCGGCCAGCACGACACGGCGGGACGCGACGACTCCCGCACGGGCAGGCTGGTCAGCCGTGGTCTCGGCTTCAGGCCCCGTCTGTACGTCAGTCATATGATCCGAACCCTTCGTTACCCCTGATCCGCGCGCTCAGGTCACGCGGCGTTGCTTGTAAATACGCTCTGCCCACCGGAGTGGTTCATGAGCGTGCGGGAAATTATGGGCCCGGTTGCTGTGTTTTCGCCATGCTTCGCGGCGGGCGCTGGCATCCGCACCCCGGCGGGGCAGGACAAAGCGCCGTAGCTGTGTGTTACCTGTACGTCAGACGGCGGCCTTGGCCCTCGACCGGGTCGTGCGCGGCTTAGCGGCGGCCTTCGTGGTGCCGTTGGCCTTGGCGGCGCGGGCCAGCGCGGCGGCCGCCCCGGCCGGCTCACCGGTCAGGCCCAGCATCGGGCGCAGGTACTGCCCGGTGTGGCTGCCCGGCACCTCGGCCAGCTCCTCCGGCGTGCCGGTGGCGAGCACCAGGCCGCCCTTGTTGCCGCCCTCGGGGCCCATGTCGATGATCCAGTCGGCGTTCTTGATGACGTCGAGGTTGTGCTCGATCGTGATCACCGTGTTGCCCTTGTCGACCAGGCCGTTCAGGACGATCAGGAGCTTGCGGATGTCCTCGAAGTGCAGGCCGGTGGTCGGCTCGTCGAGCACGTAGACCGTCCGGCCGGTCGAGCGCTTCTGCAGCTCGGAGGCGAGCTTGACGCGCTGCGCCTCGCCACCGGAGAGCGTCGGCGCGGGCTGACCCAGCCGCACGTAGCCGAGGCCGACGTCGACCAGGGTCTTGAGGTGCCGGTGGATCGCCGGTATCGCCTCGAAGAACGCGGCGGCCTCCTCGATCGGCATCTCCAGGACCTCGGAGACCGTCTTGCCCTTGTAGTGCACTTCCAGGGTCTCGCGGTTGTAGCGGGCGCCCTTGCAGACCTCGCACGGGACGTACACGTCCGGCAGGAAGTTCATCTCGATCTTGATCGTGCCGTCGCCGGTGCAGTTCTCGCAGCGGCCGCCCTTGACGTTGAACGAGAACCGTCCCGGGCCGTAGCCGCGGACCTTCGCCTCGGTGGTCTCCGCGAACAGCTTGCGGACGTTGTCGAAGACGCCGGTGTAGGTCGCCGGGTTCGACCGCGGGGTGCGCCCGATCGGCGACTGGTCGACGCCGACGACCTTGTCGACGCCCTCGAGGCCGGTGATGCGGGTGTGCCGCCCGGGCACCATCCGGGCGCCGTTGATCTGGTTGGCCAGGACCGTGTAGAGGATGTCGTTGACCAGCGTCGACTTGCCCGAGCCGCTCACCCCGGTCACCGCGATGAACTGCCCCAGCGGGAAGCCGACCGTGATGTCACGCAGGTTGTGCTCCCGCGCGCCCTGCACGACCAGTTCCCGGCCCGGCTCCTGCGGGCGCCGGGTGGCCGGCGTCGGGATCTTCTTGCGGCCGGACAGGTACGCGCCCGTCGGCGACTCCCGGTTCGCCAGCAGGCCCTTGACCGAGCCGCTGTGCACGATCCGGCCGCCGTGCTCGCCGGCGCCGGGGCCGATGTCGACGATCCAGTCGGCCGTTCGGATGGTGTCCTCGTCGTGCTCGACCACGATCAGGGTGTTGCCGAGCTTCTTGAGCCGGACCAGCGTCTCGATCAGCCGGTGGTTGTCGCGCTGGTGCAGGCCGATCGACGGCTCGTCGAGCACGTAGAGGACCCCGACGAGGCCGGAGCCGATCTGCGTGGCGAGGCGGATGCGCTGCGCCTCGCCGCCGGACAGCGTGCCGGCGCCGCGGTCGAGGGAAAGGTAGTCCAGGCCGACGTCGACGAGGAACCGCAGCCGGGCGTTGATCTCCTTGAGCACCCGCTCGGCGATCATCTTCTCGCGGTCGGTCAGCTCGATCGTCGCCAGCAGGTCGGCGCATTCGCCGACGGACAGGTTGCAGACCTCGGCGATGCTCTTGCCCGCGATGGTGACCGCGAGGACCTCGGGCTTGAGCCGGGCGCCGCCGCAGGCCGGGCAGGGGATGTCGCGCATGTAGCCCTCGTACTTGTCGCGCGACCAGTCGCTCTCGGTGTCGCTGTGCCGGCGCTCGAGCCACTGCACCACGCCCTCGAAGCCGGTGTAGTAGGAGCGCTCGCGGCCGTACTTGTTGCGGTAGCGGACGTGGACCTGGTCCTCGGAGCCGTACAGGATCGTCTTCTGTGCCCGGCTCGGCAGCTTCCGCCACGGGGTGTCGAGGCTGAACTTCTCCGCGTTGCCGAGGGCCTCGAGCAGCCGCAGGAAGTACTCCAGGGTCGTGCCGCCGGACCAGGGCTGGATCGCGCCCTCGCGCAGGCTGCGCTCGTCGTCCGGGACGATCAGTTCCGGGTCGACCTCCTTCTTGGTGCCCAGGCCGGTGCATTCCGGGCAGGCGCCGTACGGCGCGTTGAAGGAGAAGACCCGCGGCTCGAGGTCCTCGATCGCCAGGGGGTGGTCGTTGGGGCAGGCCAGGTGCTCGGAGAAGCGGCGCTCGCGGTGCGGGTCGTCCTCCGGAAGGTCCACGAAGTCGAGCAGGACGATGCCGCCGGACAGCGCCAGGGTCGCCTCGACGGAGTCGGTCAGGCGCTGCTTGCTGCTCGCCTTGACGCTGAGCCGGTCGACGACCACCTCGATGGTGTGCTTCTCCTGCTTCTTGAGCTTGGGCGGCTCGGTCAGCGGGTGCACCACGCCGTCGACGCGGGCGCGGGCGTAGCCCTTGGACTGCAGCTCGGCGAAGAGGTCGACGTATTCGCCCTTGCGGCCCCGGATCACCGGCGCCAGGACCATGAACCTGGTCCCCTCCTCCATCGCCAGTACCCGGTCGACGATCTGCTGCGGCGACTGCCGGCTGATCCGCTCGCCGCAGGCCGGGCAGTGCGGGGTTCCCGTGCGCGCGAAGAGCAGCCGCAGGTAGTCGTAGACCTCGGTGATCGTGCCGACGGTGGAGCGCGGGTTGCGCGAGGTCGACTTCTGGTCGATGGAGACGGCCGGGGACAGGCCCTCGATGAAGTCGACGTCGGGCTTGTCCATCTGGCCGAGGAACTGCCGGGCGTAGGACGACAGCGACTCCACGTAGCGGCGCTGGCCCTCCGCGAAGATCGTGTCGAACGCGAGGCTGGACTTACCCGAGCCGCTGAGACCGGTGAACACGATCATCGCGTCGCGGGGCAGGTCGAGGTTGACGTCGCGCAGGTTGTGCTCCCGCGCGCCGCGGATGATCAGTCGGTCGGCCACAGCCAGCCACTCCGTTACGTCAAGACGATGGGCGCCGCCACCCTAGCCGCGGGGTACGACAAGTTTTGCGGGGCCGAGGTACAGCGCCGGGAGATGAGCGGGAATTCCCGTCACTCGGATGGGTGGACCAGGCTCCGGACGTCCCACAACAGCACGCCCCCGACCTCACGCGGAGCGCTGCCGAGCAACCCGCTCACCACGTCCTCCAGCAGGTCGTGGTTCGGGGTGCCGGGAACCAGCACCACGACCGCGGCCCGCCAGTAGGTGAGGTCGGTGATCGCGGACCGCCGGTCGGCGTCCGTGAGCACCGGCATCTGACCGTACGCCCCCGCGATGCGCAACAGATCGGAGGTGGGCCGCGGGGCGGCGTTCCACGAGCCGGTGCCGTCGGCCGCCGGGCCCATGAAGTAGCCGCGCGGCACGGAGTAGTCGAGCCCGGACAGGGCGAACCACCGCATCCCGGCCCGCCCGGTGCTGACCTCCGGCAGCGGCACGGTGACCAGGGTGCGGTCGTCGGGCACGTACTCGCGCCACAGCTGCTGGGCGATGAACGGCGGGAGCGGATCGGCGGCGACGACCGGCAGCGGCTTGGGCAGCACCGGCACGATCGCGACCGCGAGACCGATCCAGAAGGCGATCCGCCGGCGGCGCGGCAGCAGCGGCGCCCGGTCGGCGGCCAGCGCGAGAAGCACCCCGATGATCGTCGCGGGCACCATGCCGAACCGGGTCACGCTCACCAGGTCGATGATCGGCACGTGGCTGATCAGCGCGAACGGCAGCGGGATGCCGGTGTCGTGCCCGGCGACCCGGAGCTCCGGGCCCATCGAGACGACCAGTAGGACCAGGCCGGCGATCGCGGCGGCCCGGGCGGCCAGGTTGCGCCACAGCAGCACCACGGTGATGACGAGCATCACCAGCATCGGTACGCCGAAGAACGTGTTGTCCTCCGTCGGGCTGACGCTCAGCGCCCGGGCGACGACCCCGTTGCCGGCCAGCGACTGCCGGGCGTACGCGCCGATGGCGAGCAGGTCGGTGACGAACTTGCCGGGCTCGAACGGCTGCCCGCTGTAGCTCTGCGGCCCGGCGAACTGGAACCACAGCGGGTACGCCAGGGGCACCAGCGCCGTCGCCGCCGCGACGCCCAGCCCGGCGGCGAAGCGGCGCGCGTAGCCGAGCGCGGTGCGCCACGCACACGCCGCGTACGCGGCGACGAAGACGCCCAGCGTGAGCGCGGTGAACAGCAGGGTCTCCTCGTTGATGAAGACCTGCAGCACCACCAGCAGCCCGAGCACGATCCCGCCGCGCACGGCCCGGCCGGGCTCGCGCAGCCGCAGCACCTGCCACACGATGAACGGCACGACGAAATGCGAGACGAAGTTGATGTGCCCGTTGGCGTGCGACACCATCGCCGGCGCGAAGCCGCACCACAGCCCGCCGATCGCGGCGGCGACCGGGCTGCTGACCAGGTGCCGCGAGAGCACCCAGTACCAGGCGAACGCGGTGCCGGCCAGGCCGAGGGTGAGCAGCACCACGACGGAGACGCCGACACCGAGGAAGTGGGTCACCGGCGCCATCGGCAGGCTCAGCGCCAGGACCGTCGTGTTGGCCATCATGTTGACGCCGTCCGGAACGTTCATCCGGTCGCTGAACAGCGGGTTCGCGCCGTGGAACAGGACACGCTCGCCGTGCGCCAGGACAAACGAGAAGAAGCCGTGGTCGTCGTCGTTGGAGGCCAGCACCCGCCCGCCGGGGCTGATCCACAACTGGATCAGGACGAGGACGCCGAGCGCGAGATAGCCGGCCGCCGCCCAGACGTCGACGTGCCCACGGGTGCGCATTTCGGGCACCGCCTCGAGGGAGAGGCCGGGCTTGTCCAGGACCTCTTCCACGGCGGGCACCGGTGAATTGTGCCAGAGTCGTTTAGTGAGCCTTTTTCAACGTGGCCCGGGCGGCACCTCCCGGCGGCCAACGGCTCGGATAGCCTCTGGCCCGAGGCCAGGTTGAAAATTGCTCATAGGTGCGGCCTGCGCTGCGCCGCCCCGGCCAGGCGGACCGCCCGCCGGCCGCTCTCGACGGCGACCTCGCGCTGCAGCTTGCGCCAGCTTTCCAGCCGTCTCGGCACGAGCGTCCCGTCGGCCAGCGCGGCGACGATCGCACACCCCGGCTCGGCGTCGTGACGACAATCACCGAAACGGCACCGCGCGGCCAGCTCGGCCACGTCGGCGAAGGCCCGGTTCAGGCCGTCGGCCGTGTCGAGCAGGCCGACCCCGCGGATGCCCGGCGTGTCGATGACGGCGCCGCCGCCCGGGACCAGGACCAGATTCCGGTACGCGGTGGTGTGCCGGCCCTTGCCGTCGGCGCGCCGGATCTCCTGTACGCCCATCACGTCGGCGCCGGCCAGGGCGTTGACCAACGACGACTTGCCGGCGCCCGAACGGCCCAGCAGCGCGAGGGTGCGCCCCGGGGCGACGTACTCCCGCAGGGCCTCCACCCCGGTGCCGTCGTGCACGCTGACCGGCAGTACCCGTACCCGGGGAGCCAGGCGGGAAAGCTGGCGCGCGATCGCCTGCGGGTCACCCGCGGTGTCGCTCTTGGAGAGCACGATCAGGGGTTCCGCGCCGGACTCCCAGGCCAGGGCGAGGAGCCGCTCGACGCGGGCGTCGTCGGGCGCCGGGAGCATGGGTTCGACGACCGCGACCGTGTCCATGTTGGCGGCCAGGACCTGGCCGGAGGAGTCCTTGTCGGCGGAGCGCCGGATCAGCGCGGTACGCCGGGGCAGCACAACTTCACACGTGGTACGGCGGTCCGGCCAGCGGCGCAGGACCACCCAGTCGCCGGCGCACGGCAGGTTGGCGGGGTCCTGGGCCGCGCCGAGCAGCACGCTGCCGGCGAGACTGGCCCGGGTGACACCCGAGGGATCGAGGACGGTGCAGACGCCGCGGTCGGCACGCAGCACGCGGCCGGGTAGGGCGTCGGGACGGTCGAAGCTTCGATAGGCGGATGCGAACGTGTCGCCCCAGCCCAGCGCGGACAGGTCAGACATGGGTAACCCTTTGGGTGTGAGGAGGCGCGGCCCGACGGGTGTCAGGCCGTGACCTCCAGGCGAAGCCGGGACGCACAGACGCACAGCACGGTTCCCCACCCCCTCCGCGGTTGTCGCGATCGCGTCAGAAACGACGGTACGGTCGCGGCAACCGGCGCGAAAGCGAATTCCGGTGCCCCGGCCGCGCGGGCGGCCATTAGTGTCGACCCGTGATGTCAATACCTTCGGCCTACGCTCCCGACCCTTCTCTCCTGCGGTGCAGTCGGTCATGACAGTGGACCCGCTGGTGCTGATGACCGACGTCGATCAGGCCACCGAGCGCCTGATCCGCACGGCCGAGGAGCTGGACGTCGCGGTGACCGCGCCGTCCGCGCTGCCCGGCTGGACGATCGGCCACGTGCTGACCCATGTCGCCCGCAACGCCGACGCCTACACCAACCTGCTGACCTGGGCCCGCACCGGCGTCGAGACCCCGGCGTACGCGTCGCCGGCGGCCCGCGAGGAAGGCATCGACGCCGGCGCCGGGCGACCGCTCGCCGAGCAGCTCGCCGACCTGCGCGAGGCACACGAACGCTTCGCGGACGCGGGCGCGGCGATGCCCGCGGAGGCGTGGACCTACTTCCTGCCGTCGACCGGCGCCTCCGCGGCGGCCGTACCGTGGGCGCGGCTGCGCGAGGTCGAGGTGCACCACGTCGACCTCGGCGCCGGCTACACCCCGGAGGACTGGAGCGACGCGTTCGCGCTGCGGCTGCTGCGTGAGATCGTCAGCGGGTCCAAAGGCGACGACTTCGCCCTGGTGCTGCGCCCGCACGGCGTCGACCACCCGCTGAGCATCGGCAGCGGCGACGGCGCGCCGACGGTCGGCGGCCCGACCCGCTCGATCGCCGCCTGGCTCGCCGGCCGCGGCGACGGCGCCGACCTGACCGTCTCGCCCGACGGCGAGCTGCCCCAGCCCCCGAGGTGGAAGTGACAATGACCTACACCGGAGACGTGACCCGCGGCGGCGGTCCGGCGGTCCGCGAACTCACCGGCCTCACCGTCAAGAAGGTGTCGGTGGGCCCGATGGACAACAACGCATACCTGCTGACCTGCCGATCGGACGGCTCGCAGGTGCTGATCGACGCGGCGAACGACGCGGACACGCTGCTCGAGCTCATCGGCCCGGCCGGGCTGACGACGGTGGTGACGACCCACCGCCACCCGGACCACACCGGCGCGCTGAAGGAGGTGGTGCAGGCGACCGGCGCACGCTCGGTGGCGGGCGCCGACGACGCCGAGGCCATCCCGCTGGTGACCGACACGGTGAGCGACGGCGACACCGTCGCGGTCGGTGACTGCACCCTCGAGGTGATCCACCTGGTCGGCCACACGCCGGGCTCGATCGTGCTGCTCTACCGCGAGCCGGGCGGCATCGCACACCTGTGGACCGGCGACAGCCTGTTCCCCGGCGGCCCCGGCGGGACGAGAAGCCCGCAGGACTTCGCGAGCCTCATGGGCGACCTGGAGACCAAGGTCTTCGGCCGGCTGCCCGACGACACCTGGTTCTACCCGGGTCACGGCAAGGACAGCACGCTCGGCGCCGAGCGCCCGGCCATCCCCGAATGGCGCGCACGCGGCTGGTGATCGGCTACCGGGTGCCGGGCTCCGGCACCCGGTACCGCCGGACGGTCAGGCGCCCCCGAAGGTCTCGATGAGGATGTCGCGCTCGCCCTCCGTGAGGTTCGTCGCCACCAGCTTCTTGTCCATGCCGTGGAAGCGCTCGCCGAGGCGGTCGAGGTCGCCCTCCTCGGTCACGATGAAGAGCGCCGAGCTTCCCTCGGTCACCTCGGTGCGGATCGTCTCCAGCTGCTGTTTGGTGATCCCGACGTCCTCCGTCGACTTGGCGAGGGCGCCGATCGCGGCACCGGCGACGCCGCCGACCACCGGGACGAAGAACAGCGCACCGATCAGGACGCCCCAGAACGCGCCCCAGCCGGCACCGCGCTTGTTCTCCTCGTGCGCGTGCGTCGTGGTCGGCCGGGCGGCGCCGACGGGCCAGCTCACGACCGCGTGGTCGAGAATCTTGACCAGTCCGTCCCGCGCCGCGTCCCGCAGGACCAGCGCGGCCCGGTCGGCGCGTTCCGGACCGTCGAACTTCCACACCGTGAAAGTGGTCATAGTCCTACCCCCTCGAGAGTGGGAGGCATCGTAGGCGCCTCCGGTCCGATCGCCTGCCATCCTGGCGGCCCGGCGGGCACCCGCGCCCCATCCTGGACGGATGAACCTCGGCGCCGGCGCCCGGCCGGCGGCGGCTCAGAGAGCGGCGGTGACCTGGGTCGACTCCATCGGCAGCGAGAACATCGGATAGTCGTACGCGATGGCGTTGTCATGCTCCTCGTTGGAGGTGGCCGCCGTGCAGTCGGTCAGCGTGATGACCCGGTAGCCGTTCTCGTACGCGCTGCGCATCGTCGACTCGACGCAGCAGTTCGTCAGGAAGCCCGCGAGGATCACCGTGTCGATGCCGCGGCCGCGCAGGATGAAGTCGAGGTTGGTGCTGGCGAACGTGTCCAGGCCGCGCTTGCCCTCGATCAGGATGTCGTCCTCGGCCGGCGTCAGGTCCTCGACGATCGCCGCGCCCCAGGTGCCCTTCACGAACGCGTTGCCGTCGACGACTCCCTTGAGGATCCCGTACGGATGCCGCGACAACTCGCCGTAGCCCGGCGCGAACGTGATCGGCGCATGCATGATCGTCACGCCCGCCGCGCGGGCGGCGTCCACCAGGGCGACCGTGTTGGCCAGCATGCCGGTCTTCTCCATCACCGGCGCGACGGCGCCGTGCAGCGCACCGCCGTCCGAGGTGAACTCGTTCTGGTACTCGATCAGCACGATCGCGGTTCTGGCGGGATCGAGCTGCAGCGTCTCGGACATCGCGTCTCCCGGTGTGCGTTGGCTCACACCGACTCTAGACCTAGTCCGCCCACGGCTGAACCACACGCGATCGGGTCGGCGCCTACCTAGACTCGGGGAACCCCTCGACCCGCGGAGGTCCGGTGACACCTCACCTGCGATGGCAGCCCTCCCCCGTTCCCCAGCAGCCCGACCCCTGGCAGAACGGACCGGCCGTACCGGGCTGGCTCGAGGAGCGCCTCTTCGATCAGCGCATCGTCATGATCCGCGGCCCGCTCACCGCACAGGCTGCCTCCAGCATCGCCGCGGCGCTGCTCACCCTCGACGCCGCCGGGCCGGCCCCGATCCAGCTACACGTGGCCAGCTCCGGCGGGGACCTGAACGCCGCGCACGCGGTCATCGACGTCATCGACGCCATGACCGCGCCGGTGCATGCCGTCGTCACCTCCGAGGCCGGCGACGCAGTGCTCGCGGTGCTGGCCGCGGCCGAGCGACGCTCGGCGTACCGGCACGCCCGGTTCAAGCTGGCCGAGCCGCGGGCGGCCGCCGTCACCGGCACCGCCGACGAGGTGGCCGCCGCCGCGGGGCAGCACCTGCGCGAGCTCGAGGAGGTCGTGCTGCGCCTGGTCGAGGTCACCGGGCAGTCGCGCAGCCGGATCGAGGACGACCTCTCCACCGGGCGGACGCTCACCTCGCTCGAGGCGCGCGACTACGGCCTCATCGACGAGGTCGTCGGCGACAAGGGCGCATGAAAAGGCGGTGCGACCCCTCAGAGGGGTCGCACCGCCTTTCAACGCTGAGGAAACTTACTCCGCGACCTTGACGCCCATCGAGCGCGCGGTGCCGGCGACGACCTTGACCGCGGCGTCGACGTCGTTCGCGTTCAGGTCGGGGAGCTTACGCTCGGCGATCTGCTTGATCTGGTCGGCGCTGAGCGTGCCGACGGTCTGGGTCAGCGGGTTGGAAGCGCCCGACTGGATGCCCAGAGCCTTGCGGATCAGAAAGCTCGTCGGCGGCGTCTTGTAGGCGAGCTGGTGGCTGCGGTCCTCGAAGACCGTGACCACGACCGGGATGATCTCGCCACGCTGCTTCGACGTCGCCTCGTCGTACTCGACCTTGACCGCGCGCATGTTGGCACCGGTCGGGCCGAGCATCTTGCCGAGGTCGACCATCGCGGCGTTACCCGCCTCAAGCGCGAGGGTTACCTCATGGGTCTTCTTCTTGGGCGGCATTACGCAACGGCTCCTTAGTGTGTGCTGCACGGGCCTAAGTCAGGAGCTCGCCAGCATCATCAACGCACGACAACCCCGAGACTTTACTACCGCGCTCGATGATGGGTCAAAGCGGCGGGCACAGTCCCGGGTTCCGCCGACAAGTGTAGCCGGGCCGGTCGGGCCCCGATTACCCGGTGGGCCTAGTAGCGGTCGCAGTAGCAGGACTTCATCAGCGCCCGGACCACGTCCACGTACTCCGGGTTCGGCAGCCGCCCGGAGCCGTATGCCTCGTCGACGGCGGCCCGGCCCGCGTTGTAGCCGGCGATCACCAGGTTGAGCAGGCACATGCTCCGGTGGGTCTTGCACTTACCGGCGCTCAGATCGTAGCTGCCCTTGAAGTACTGGTCGCCGAAGGCCTTGGTGAGCCAGGCCAGGTAGTTCGCGCCGAGCACCGCGTTCTGCCGGTAGTCGGTGCTCTCGTACGACTGCTCGAAGCGCTGGTTGATGAACGCCTCGGTGTCGGGCATCACCTGCATCAGCCCGCGCCCGCCGTCGCAGTTGACGATGTTCGAGGTCCAGCCGCTCTCGTGCCACGCCGTGGTCAGCACCAGCCGGGACGGCACCTTGAGCCCGGGCGCGGAGGTCGGCCAGTACTTGCGGGCGGCGGCGCTGGTCAGCGCCGACTTGGCCTTCGACTTCGAGACCTCCTTGCCCTCCCGGTGCGCGCACGCGGGGAGCTGGAAGTTGTTGGGGTCCTCGGTCGGCGTCGCCTTCGGCTTCGCCCGGCTCTTCGACGGCGAGGGCGACGGCGTCGTCGGCTCCGGTGCCGGCTCCCCGGACTCGATCACCGGGTCGACGATGTTCTCCGGCTCGGACGCCGAGGCCACCGGCGCCGCGAGCGGCGGGTCCTCGTCGCCGCCCACGAATCCGCAGCCCGCGACCACGAGCAGGGTGGCGAGCGCCGCGACAGGCCACAACATCCTGCGGTTCATCGACGAAACCCCTCCCCGATCCGGTCACCGACGCCCGAACGCTAGCAGCGGGGAGATCACGGCGTTGCCCGGAAAAAGGGACGTTAGGGACGAGGTCCGCAACCGGTCCCGGTATTGACCCCGGGACGCCGTCCGTTACAAACACCGGGGACAATGGTGGTCATGCAGACCCGCACCGACCTACGCAACGTCGCCATCATCGCCCACGTCGACCATGGCAAAACCACCCTGGTCGACGCCATGCTGCGCCAGGGGAGCCAGTCCCACGCGCGTGGCGAGATGGCCGACCGCGTCATGGACTCCATGGACCTGGAGCGGGAAAAGGGCATCACCATTCTCGCCAAGAACACGGCGATCAGCTACCGGCCCGCCGACGGTGGACCCGTCACCATCAACATCATCGACACCCCCGGCCACGCCGACTTCGGCGGTGAGGTCGAGCGCGGCCTCACCATGGTCGACGGCGTCGCCCTGCTGGTCGACGCCAGCGAGGGCCCGCTGCCGCAGACCCGCTTCGTGCTGCGCAAGGCGCTGCAGGCCAAGCTGCCGATCATCCTGATCATCAACAAGGTCGACCGCCCCGACGCCCGGATCAAGGAGGTCGTGGACGAGACCTACGAGCTCTTCCTCGACCTGGACGCCGACGAGCACCAGATCGAGTTCCCCATCGTCTACGCGTGCGCGCGCGACGGCATCGCCTCGCTGACCCAGCCGAAGGACGGCACCGTCCCGGAGGACAGCACCGACCTCGAGGTGCTGTTCAGCACGATCCTGGAGACCATCCCGGCGCCGACCTACACCGAGGGCGCGCCGCTGCAGGCACACGTCGTCAACCTGGACGCCTCGCCGTTCCTCGGCCGCCTCGCGCTCTGCCGCGTGCACGAGGGCACGATCCGCAAGGGTCAGACCGTCGCCTGGTGCAAGACCGACGGGACGATCAGCAACGTCCGCATCTCCGAGCTGCTGATCACCGAGGGCCTGGAGCGGAAGCCGGCCGAGAGCGCCGGCCCGGGCGACATCATGGCCGTCGCCGGCATCCCCGAGATCATGATCGGCGAGACCCTCGCCGACGCGGAGAACCCGATCCCGCTGCCGCTGATCAGCGTCGACGAGCCGGCCATCTCCATGGTCCTGGGCACCAACACCTCGCCGCTGGTCGGCAAGGTCAAGGGCGCCAAGGTCACCGCCCGCATGGTCAAGGACCGCCTCGACAAGGAGCTGATCGGCAACGTCTCGCTGCGCATCCTGCCGACCGAGCGCCCGGACGCCTGGGAGGTGCAGGGCCGCGGCGAGCTCGCCCTGGCCATCCTGGTCGAGCAGATGCGCCGCGAGTCGTACGAGCTGACCGTCGGCAAGCCGCAGGTGGTGACCAAGACGATCGACGGCAAGGTGCACGAGCCGGTCGAGCGCCTGACCATCGACGCCCCCGACGAGTACATGGGCGCCATCACCACGCTGCTGTCCACCCGCAAGGGCCGGATGGAGGAGCTGATCAACCACGGCACAGGCTGGCTCCGGATGGAGTGGCTGGTGCCCGCGCGCGGCCTGATCGGCTTCCGTACCGAGTTCCTCACCGAGACCCGCGGAACCGGCATCATGCACCACCTGTTCGAGCGCTACGAGCCGTGGTTCGGCGAGCTGCGCACCCGCAACAACGGCTCGCTCGTCGCGGACCGGGCCGGCGTGGTCACCGGGTTCGCGATGATCAACCTGCAGGAACGCGGTCAGCTGTTCGTGGAGCCGACCACCGAGGTGTACGAGGGCATGATCGTCGGCGAGAACTCCCGCGAGGACGACATGGACGTCAACATCACCAAGGAGAAGAAGCTCACCAACATGCGGGCCGCGAGCGCCGACAACACCGAGCGCCTGATCCCGCCGCGCAAGCTGTCGCTGGAGCAGGCCCTCGAGTTCTGCCGCGAGGACGAGTGCGTCGAGGTCACCCCGGCGGCGGTGCGCATCCGCAAGGTGGAGCTCGACCAGCAGGTCCGCGGCCGGGCCGCCGCACGGCGCAAGCACCAGTAAGACGAGGAAAGGGTACGGAGCGCGGCTTTGCTCCGTACCCTTTCGGCACGGCCCGCGGTCTTGGACCGCGGGCCGTTTCCTTTGCTCAGACCCCGGCGTCGACCAGTTCCTTCTTGCGGTCCCGGGACGACTTGTAGAGGCTCGCGACCGTGGCGATGCCCAGCGTGCCGATGATGACCAGCAGCGACAGCCAGATCGGGATCTCCGGCGCCCAGTGCACGCCGTGCCCGCCGTTGATGAACGACAGCGTGTTGGTGTGCAGGGCCTCGAGGAAGAGCTTCACGCCGATGAAGGCGAGCACGAACGCCAGCCCGATGTTGAGGTAGACCAGCCGCTCCAGCAGCCCGCCAAGCAGGAAGTACAGCTGGCGCAGGCCCATCAGGGCGAAGACGTTCGCGGTGAAGACCAGGTACGGCTCCTTCGTGATGCCGAAGATCGCCGGAATCGAGTCGAGCGCGAAGATCAGGTCGGTCGTGCCGATCGCGATCATGACGATCAGCATCGGCGTGAACAGCCGCTTGCCGGTCTCGCTGATCATGGTCATCTTGCCGCTGTCGAACGACGACGAGATCGGCAGCGCCCGCTTCGACCAGCGGATGAGGATGTTCTCCTTGAAGTCGTCCTCGTCGTTCTCACCCTGCTTGAACAGCGTGATGGCGGTGTAGACCAGGAACGCGCCGAAGATGTAGAACACCCAGGAGAACTGCGCGATCAGCGCGGCGCCGGCGGCGATGAACGCACCGCGCATGACCAGCGCCAACACGATGCCGATGAGCAGCACCTTCTGCTGGAACTGCCGGGGCACGGCGAAGCGGGCCATGATGATCACGAAGACGAAGAGGTTGTCGACCGAGAGGCTGTACTCCGTCAGCCAGCCCGTGTAGAACTCGCCGGCGGCCTGGCCACCGGCGACGAGCCAGACCCCTACCCCGAACATCAGCGCCAGGCCGACGTAGAAACCGACCCATCCGCCGGCCTCGCGCATGCTCGGCTCGTGCGGGCGGCGGCCGACGATCAGCAGATCGACGGCGAGGACAACGACCAGGGCGATCAGGGTGACGATCCAGACCCAGGCGGAAACGTTCAACGAGAACCTCCGGCAGACACGGTCCATCACTGCGCCCCGCCCGATTTCGAGGGGTCACAGCGACGTGCGACTGTCGGAGGTCTCTTCCGCCGACGCCCGGCGGGCGACGACCACCGGCCCCGGGCTCACCGCGAGGTGAAGACCGTGCTGACGAGACCGGTGCAGAGGAATACTCCCCTCCTACGCGGCTATTGTGTCGCATCCCGGACCGGAACCCCACATCACCCTGTCAATCGTGTTGCGCCTCTCGGCTTTTCATGCCACGGAAACGGACAGAGAGCGGCTTTTCTTCGCCCAGAGTGTCGTGGCACACACTTTTTGGTTGCAGTGACGTACGCACTCTGAGGATGGCGGTGACACGGGCCTTCCGGGTTCCGGGTTCCGGAGTGCGTGGTTCGGGGTGCGTGGTTCGGGGTGTGCGTCGCCCAGTGCTGGATCTTGGCGCCGTCGGCCCTGGCGCATCGGGCCTTGGCGCTGTCAGACACGCGGCTCCCGGGCGCTGTGGCGCCGCAGGGGTGCCGTGGCACATGCCGTTAGCATCCTAGGAGGCTAGTTTTCCGAGCCGGCCGCTTCCGCCAGCCGTGATTCCTGGGTCGCTACGGCACCAGCGTCGCAGTGGTTCCCGTGGTTCCGGCGGTCGTGTTCCCGGGTCCGGTCGCGTTCTCCCGGTCGCGCTCCCCCGGTCATCGTGGTTCCGCGGGCATCGTGGTTCCGCGGGCATCGCGGCCCGCCGGACATCGCGCCCCCGGACATCGCGCCCCCGGACATCGCGGGTCGCATCGGGCTCCCGCCCGGGAGGGTCAGGCTGCGGGCGCTGGGAACCGGTAGCGGGCCCGCCGTCCGCGATGCTCGAAGCCCAGCTTGCGGTAGAGCCGGACGGCCGGGTTGTCGACATTGACGTCGAGCCAGGCGTGGGTGCCGCCGTCGGCGCGCATCCGCCGCAAAGCCTCGGTGACGAGCGCTCCGCCGATCCCCCGGCCCCGGGCCGCGGGCACGACGCCGACCTGCACGATCCAGTCGACCGCCGCCGTCACGAAACCGGCATCGCCGAGGCCGGGCACGGTCGCCAGCACGGACCAGGCCGGCCGGAACTCGTCGTCGTCGGCCACGTCGGCGATCCACTGCTCGGCTGTCGACCCCGGAAACCCGGGACGTTCACGGAACGCGGCGTCGTAGACCGCATGAAAGCGGCCCGCGGTCGCCCCGGTCCAGCCGGTCAGGATCGTTCCCTCGGGCCAATCCCGACCCGGTACGGCGTCGGCCAGGTCGACACGCATGACGTCCTCGGCGAAGACCTGTCGCAACCCCCGCGCCGCGAACAACGTCTCGGCCCCGGCGGTGAGCGATTCGGTTTCGACAGTGACCGGCCCCGCGTGGCGGCCGGCCTCCGCCAAGCCCCAGCTGAGCAGGTGTGCACCGAGCCCACGCTCCCGCGCGAACGGATCGACCATCCCGGTGAACGTAGCGCCGTCCCCGGCGCTGCCGGGCCGCACGGCACCGGCGGCGACGAGCATGCCCGCGTGGTCGCGCGCCTGCACGGTCACGGTTCCCTCGGCCGCCCAGCGGCGGCGCAGAAAGCCGGGGTCGGCCGCGAGCGGCAGGCCACCGTCGACGTCAAGACACCGCCGGGCCAGCGAGATCAGGTCGGCGTCATCCCGAGCGCAGCCCGGCCGGCGATCGCGGGCATTCTCGAACGGCAGCGGCGCCCAGGTCACGCCGTCGGTCATAGACACGCGGCCAGCCTAGTTAGTACCGCCGGCCATTTCCGCGACGCCACCTCGCCCACCGGCGCCGCGTGGTGGAGGCGGTCGATCGCGTCCTCACGGGGCGGACCGGCCGCGCGGTTCACCGCGACTCCGCGGCCAGGCGCGCCTGCCGCGAGCCCGCCGCCCCCAGGCCATCGCCCACAACTAATGAGTGGCAACACAGCGCGTACCTACCGTTCGCCGGTTGGGGAATGAGGGGGCGCGCTGGGCTGAACGCCTATTTGATAACAGGGGCTTTGACCCCTATGTGGAGATCGGCGTAATCGGCCTCGGCTGCCCGGGCGGGTGCCCAACGCTTCGTTGTAGGTGGTGCTGAACCACCTGCGGCGTACGGAGGACCGCCCGCCCAGGCGGCCGGGTGCCTTGGCCGTAGAGTCGCGTGGCTTGAGCCGCCGGCTACGTCTGGGCCTTCTCCGCCCTCGCCCACGACCCAGGGGCCCGCACCCACTACGACCGGCGTCGCGCCGCCGGAGACCGCCATGCCGCCGCGCAACGCCACCTGTTCAACCGCATGATCGGCATGCTGGACCGCTGCCTCACCACACGAGTGGCCTACGACCCGTCCGCGCCTTCCCAACGATGGGGACAGCGGTCGCCTGACGACGGACCGTTGGTTTCGGCTATGACACAGCACGCAGCACCAGACCGTGCTCCTCGCGCCGGCCGAGCATGGCAAACGGAAAGCGATCAAGCTGCAGGCAGCGCGACACGTCGTCGTGGTGCACTCCTCGGTAACCGAGCTTGACGCCTCGCAACAGCCGCGCCGCGGCCCCGGACTGCGCGGCGGCGTATAGATAGGGCTCTGGATCGACATCCCGGTCGTCGAGCAGTTCGGCGATATAGCGGGCGCAGGCCTGGTCCTCGCTAGCCTGTCCATCATCGCCGGTAATCACGAAGGTCACCGCGCGGCCCAGCGTCTGCAGATAGCTAGCGGTGCCGCCCGCGACAACGAAGCTGGCGCAAAGCAGAACGTCGGACGCTTCCGCAGCCAGAGCACCGACGGTGCCGCATGACGTCGACAGGACGACGGGACGACCACCGACATCGAGCCGGCCAAGCAAGACCGGTGAGTTCACACCGTCGAAGCCAGGTTCAGGGGCACCATCTTTGACCACGAGCGCGTCGGGAAGGTTCCTGCGTACCCGCAGCGCTTCGTCCGGGGAACCGGCCAGGACGACACCATCTGCGCCCTTGTCCAACGCGACCGCAGCAGTGGTGAACGCGCGTAACACATCAATCACCACGACGACCGGAAGCACCGCAGGCGCGGACCGAAGCTGCGCCGTGGTCAACATCTGAACCGACATCGCTCGAACGCTACCGCGACGCGCACTTGACAGCTTGATCACGTGGGATGTCTCCACAGCCAGACACAGCTACCGCAAGCCCGCCGCCACGGGCCGTCACCCGCAACGCCCACGTGCGGTCGCCGCGAACCCTGCCGCTGCCGCAACCGGGTCTCCGCTCCCCCAGCTCTCCCGACTCCGCCCACCGCAAACCGAGTCTCCGCTCCCCCGGCTCCGCTGACGCGACCGAATCTCCGCCCGCCGACTCTCCCGACTCCGCCCACCGCAAACGGTTCTCCGCTCCCCCGGCTCCGCCCACGGGACCGAGTCCGGCCCCCGGCTCGGCGGTGGAGCCGTCCGCTGCTTTGAGGGTTTCGCGTAAGCATGACGAGGCCCGGCGGCGCACGCCCGACGGGACCGAGTCTCCGCCCGCCAGTTCGCCCGACTCCGCTAACCGCAACCGGTCTCCGCCCGGCGGCTCCGCTACTCCGCCGGGCGCGTCTCGTCAGCGGACGCCGGCCACGTCCATGCCCCGGAGCTCCTTCTTCAGGTCCTTGACCTCGTCACGGATGCGGGCTGCCAGCTCGAACTGCAGCTCGCGGGCCGCCGCCAGCATCTGGTCGCTGAGGTCCTGGATCAGCTGGGCCAGCTCGGCGCGGGCCATGCCCTCGCGGGCCGGGACCGACGACCCACGCGACTTCGAGCGGGTCTCCGGGACCGGGCCCTTGCCGCGCGACATCTGCCGGCCGCCGCCGCCCACCACGTGACCGCCGGGCCCGTGCCCGCCGACCGCCGTTTCCGTGTCCTCGGCCTCGCGGTAGATGTCGTCGAGGATGTCGTGGATCTTCTTACGCAGCGGCTCGGGGCTGATGCCGTTCGCCTCGTTGTGGGCGATCTGCTTCGCCCGGCGGCGGTCGGTCTCCTCGATCGCGTTGCGCATCGACGGGGTCATCTTGTCCGCGTACATGTGGACCTCGCCGGAGACGTTGCGGGCCGCGCGGCCGATCGTCTGGATCAGCGAGCGCCCGCTGCGCAGGAAGCCCTCCTTGTCCGCGTCGAGGATCGCCACCAGCGAAACCTCCGGCAGGTCGAGGCCCTCCCGGAGCAGGTTGATGCCGACCAGCACGTCGTAGTCGCCCTTGCGTAGCTCCTTGAGCAGCTCGACGCGGCGCAGCGTGTCAACCTCCGAGTGCAGGTAGCGGACGCGGATGCCGTTCTCCAGCAGGTAGTCGGTGAGGTCCTCGGCCATCTTCTTGGTCAGCGTCGTGACCAGGACCCGCTCGTCTTTCTCCGTGCGCAGCTTGATCTCGTGCATCAGGTCGTCGATCTGGCCCTTGGTGGGCTTGACCACGACCTGCGGGTCGACCAGGCCGGTCGGGCGGATGATCTGCTCGACGAACTCCCCCTGTGCCTCCTGCATCTCCCACGGGCCCGGCGTCGCGGACAGGAACACGAACTGCCCGACCCGCTCGAGGAACTCGTCGAAGCGCAACGGACGGTTGTCGGCGGCGCTGGGCAGCCGGAAGCCGTGCTCGATCAGGATGCGCTTGCGGGAGGCGTCGCCCTCATACATCCCGCCGATCTGCGGGATCGTCACGTGCGACTCGTCGATGACGGTGACGAAGTCGTCCGGGAAGTAGTCGAGCAGCGTGTAGGCGGGGTCGCCGGGCGACCGGCCGTCCATGTGCATCGAGTAGTTCTCGATGCCGTTGCAGAAGCCGACCTGGCGCATCATCTCGATGTCGTAGGTGGTGCGCATCCGCAGCCGTTGCGCCTCGAGCAGCTTGCCCTGGCGCTCCAGCTCGGCCAGCCTTTCGGCCAGCTCGGCCTCGATGTCGCGGATCGCCCGCTCCATCCGCTCCGGACCGACCGCGTAGTGCGTCGCCGGGAAGATCACGAGCTGGTCGACCTCGCGGACGATCTCACCGGTCAGCGGGTGCAGGTAGTAGAGCTTCTCGATCTCATCGCCGAACAGCTCGATGCGGATCGCGAGCTCCTCGTAGGCCGGGATGATCTCGAGGGTGTCGCCGCGGACCCGGAACGTGCCCCGCTGGAAGGACATGTCGTTGCGGGAATATTGGATGTCGACCAGGCGGCGGAGCAGCTTGTCGCGGTCGATCTCCTGACCGACCTTGGCCCGGACCGCGCGGTCCAGGTATTCCTGCGGGGTGCCCAGGCCGTAGATCGCGCTGACGGTCGCGACCACGATCACGTCCCGGCGGGTGAGCAGGGACATCGTTGCCGAGTGGCGCAGCCGCTCGACCTCCTCGTTGACCGACGAGTCCTTCTCGATGTAGGTGTCGGTCTGCGCGATGTAGGCCTCGGGCTGGTAGTAGTCGTAGTAGCTGACGAAGTATTCGACCGCGTTGTTGGGCAGCAGCTCGCGGAACTCCTTGGCCAGCTGGGCGCAGAGGGTCTTGTTGGGTGCGAGCACGAGCGCCGGCCGCTGCAGCTTCTCGATGAGCCAGGCTGTGGTGGCGCTCTTTCCGGTGCCGGTCGCGCCGAGCAACACCGTGTTGCGGTCGCCGCGGCGCACCCGGCGCTCCAGCTCGGCGATGGCCGTTGGCTGGTCACCGGCCGGCTTGTAGTCGCTGATGACCTCGAAGCGGCCATCGAGTCGTGGGATGTCGAGCGCCATGGGGACCACCGTACGTCGGGGGTGTGACAACTTTCAGCGGCTGCCGCCAGGGCCGGTTCAGAGGGTGCACATTCGGCCGCCGAAAACGGCATTGTCCACCGTTCGGCAGCGACGCTACGGTGACTCGGTAGGCCGCTCGCGGCGGCCGCCCGGCCCGGTCCGACACCACCACACGGTGCGGCCGCGTCGGCACGCAGGTTGCTGCCCCGACACTGCTCGGCGCGCGCACCTGATGATGGTCGCGCTCAGCGCGGACCGGCCGCCGCGGGCGCCCCTTCCTGTCCGGCGCCACCCGGACGCTTCGTGCCGAGCGCCACCCGCCCCGGGCGAGACAGCCCGTCAGCATGGAGGCGTCGGCCACGAAGGGCGCTCCCTGGCCGACTACGGTTTCGGCTTGTCGGTGGCCGGCTGCCAGCCGGTCGCCTGCGCCCACTCCTCCGCGGCAACAGCCTCGGAGTCGAACCACGGCTCCTTCGCCTCGGCATAGCCCTCCACGTCGCGGTGCCGCGCCGCCCAGCGTTCCTTCGCCGCCGCGTACCCGTCGCGCGCCGCCGGAACCGCGCGCAGGTGGTCGCGCATGAGCAGCGCGAATCGCCAGCCGGGCGACCCGCTCACCCGCACGTGCAGGTTCACCGGCCGGCCCGGGTCCGCGTTCCCGTGCAGCCGCTTCGGCCAGGTCTTGCCGGGCAGGCCGCGGGCGTTGTTGTACCACTCGCCCTCCCGGCGCGGCAGGCCCGCGCGCCCGAGGGCGTCGGCGAGCTTGTCGGCCTCCTCCAGCGTCGGCACGGCCAGCATCAGGTCGAGGCGGTCCTTCGCGGGCAGCCCGGGCACGGCGGTCGACCCGATGTGCGAGACGTCGGCGCCGGGCAGCGCATGCCGGATCCGTGCGATCACCCGGCCTGCCTGCTCCGGCCAGGTCGGATCCGGGGGTACGACGTGCAGCGCGCCGTCGTTCGGGGCATGCCGCCCGAGGCGGAGATTCTCCTCGTACGGTCGCAGCCGGTCCTGCCACAGCCGCTCGACCCGCGCGTCCAGCTCGTCCAGGCCGGCGTCGTTGGCGATCAGCGCGTCCGCGGCCGCACGCCGGACGGCCTCGTCGGCCTGTGCGGCGATCCGGGCGGCCGCCTGCTCCCGCGTCATGCCGCGCAGCGACACGAGCCGCTCGATCCGGACGGCCGGGTCCGCGTCGACCACGACGACCAGGTGGAACGACGGCGCCAGCCCGGTCTCGACCAGCAGTGGCACGTCGTTGACCACGATCGCGTCCGGCGCGGCCGAGGCCGTCAGTTCGACCGTACGAGCGCGTACGCGGGGGTGAATGATGCTCTCGAGCCGGCGGCGGGCCGCTTCGTCTCCGAAGACCCGCGCGCCCAGCGCGGGCCGGTCGAGCTCGCCGTCCGGGCCGAGGACCGCCGGGCCGAACGCCTCGACGACCGCGGCCTGGCCGTCGGTGCCGGCGGCGACGACCTCGCGGGCCAGCCGGTCGGCGTCGATCAGGATCGCGCCGCGCTCCACGAGGCGCTGCGCCACCGCGCTCTTGCCCGCGCCGATTCCTCCGGTGAGACCCACTTTCAGCACGCGGCAAGTATGCCGAAGGGCCGCCCGCGACCGAAATCGCGGACGGCCCTCAGGCCTTGCTAGCTACGGCTACGTGCTGGTCAGCTCTTGCCGCCGGCGAGCTTCTCGCGCAGAGCGGCGAGCGCCTCGTCGGTGGCCAGGGTGCCGGCCGGCTCCTCCGCCGCACGCGCCGGCGAGGACGAGCTCGTCGACGTGCTGGTGGAGGTGGAGGTCGACGAGGTGGTCACGCCGCCGGCCGGAGCCGGGTTGAGCGCGGCCTCGGCGTCGGCCTCGCGGGACGCCTGCACCTGCTTGGTGTGGGCCTCCCAGCGCTCGCGGGCGTCGGCGTACTGCTTCTCCCACACCTCGCGCTGCTTGTCGAAGCCCTCGAGCCACTCACCCGTCTCGGGGTCGAAGCCCTCCGGGTAGATGTAGTTGCCCTCGTTGTCGTAGGTCGCCGCCATGCCGTAGAGCGTCGGGTCGAAGTGCTCCTCGCCCTCGACGAAGTTCTCGTTGGCCTGCTTGAGCGACAGCGAGATCCGGCGACGCTCGAGGTCGATGTCGATGACCTTGACCATGACGTCGGAGCCCACCTGCACGACCTGCTCGGGCAGCTCGACGTGCCGCTCGGCCAGCTCGGAGATGTGCACCAGGCCCTCGATGCCGTCGTCGACGCGGACGAACGCACCGAACGGAACCAGCTTGGTGACCTTGCCCGGCACGATCTGGTTGATCGCGTGGGTCCGGGCGAACTGACGCCACGGGTCTTCCTGGGTCGCCTTCAGCGACAGCGAGACGCGCTCGCGGTCCAGGTCGACGTCGAGCACCTCGACCTCGACCTCCTGGCCGACCTCGACGACCTCGGACGGGTGGTCGATGTGCTTCCAGGAGAGCTCGGAGACGTGCACCAGGCCGTCCACGCCACCCAGGTCCACGAAGGCACCGAAGTTGACGATGGAGGACACGACGCCCTTGCGGACCTGGCCCTTCTGGAGCTTGTTGAGGAACTCGGTGCGAACCTCGGACTGGGTCTGCTCGAGCCAGGCGCGGCGGGACAGGACCACGTTGTTGCGGTTCTTGTCCAGCTCGATGATCTTCGCCTCGAGCTCCCGGCCCACGTACGGCTGGAGGTCGCGGACGCGGCGCATCTCGACCAGGGAGGCCGGGAGGAAGCCACGGAGGCCGATGTCGAGGATGAGGCCACCCTTGACGACCTCGATGACGGAGCCGCGAACGACGCCGTCGTCCTCCTTGATCTTCTCGATCGTGCCCCAGGCGCGCTCGTACTGAGCACGCTTCTTCGAGAGGATCAGGCGGCCTTCCTTGTCCTCCTTCGTGAGGACGAGGGCTTCGATGTGGTCACCGACCGACACCACTTCCGCGGGGTCCACGTCATGCTTGATCGACAACTCGCGCGAGGGGATGACGCCCTCGGTCTTGTAGCCGATGTCGAGCAGGACCTCGTCCCGATCGACCTTGACGACGGTGCCTTCGACAATGTCGCCGTCGTTGAAGTACTTGATGGTCTCGTCGATGGCTGCGAGGAATGCTTCCTCCGAGCCAAGATCGTCGACGGTGACCTTGTTGGCGCTCGAGGTGGCCTCGATGCTGCTCGTCATGTGGACTGTTGCTCCGAACGGATGGTGTCGTGGTGACTCTCGCGCCCCGCGGAACTGCCGGCGGGCACAGCACGAACATCCGGTGATCACGACAACTGAGGTCAGATCAGGCGAGCAGGATCATGCTGGGACCGACGACTTGCGGAACCTGCTCCCTGCCGAGGCACACGATCCGCGAGTGCATCGACTAGCTTACCGTGCGCATTACCACAGGTTGCAAGGCCTCCTGATGACCGAGGCACATTGTTCGAGGCAAACTCCGTAACCAGGCCTTTTTATGCCGTTTTAGACCCATCCCGCCCTGGCTCCGGAGGTGTCGTAGGGCCCCCGTACCGTCTGAACGGTGATCGAAGCGCAACCATCTCCGGCGGCCGGCACGCTGCGCCGGGCGGTGACCGACGACGAGAGCCGCGCCGCCAGCCGGCACTGGTGGGACCTCGACGCGGACGACTACCAGCAGGAGCACGGCCCGTTCCTCGGCGACGTGGACTTCGTCTGGTGCCCGGAGGGCCTGCGGGAGGCGGACGCCCGGCTGCTCGGCGAGGTCCGCGGCAAGCGGATCCTGGAGCTGGGCGCCGGCGCGGCGGCGGGAGCACGCTGGCTGGACGGCCAGGGCGCGGACGTGGTCGCGCTCGACCTGTCGGCGGGGATGCTGCGCCACGCGCAGGCGGCGGCGGACCGCTGCGGCGTGCAGGTGCCGCTGGTGCAGGCCGACGCGCTGGCACTGCCGTTCGCGACGTCGGCCTTCGACGTGGCCTGCACGGCGTTCGGCGCGATCCCGTTCGTGGCGGACTCCGGCGCGGCGATGAAGGAGGTCGCCAGGGTCCTCAAGCCCGGCGGCCTATGGGTGTTCTCCGTCACCCACCCGATGCGCTGGATCTTCCTGGACGAGCCGGGCGAGGAAGGCCTCGTGGCAACGCACCCGTACTTCGACCGCCGGCCGTATGTGGAGCAGGACGCGGACGGGGTGCCGAGCTACGTGGAACAGCACCGGACCCTGGGCGACCGGATCCGCGAGCTGGTCGGGGCGGGGTTCGTGCTGAGCGACCTGGTCGAGCCGGAATGGCCGGAGGGCCACGACCAGATCTGGGGCCAGTGGAGCCCGCTGCGCGGCCGCATCTTCCCCGGCACGGCGATCTTCGTCAGTCATCTGCCCTCGTAGCCGGTCGGACCCGGCCCACGGCACGCCACGGGCTGGGCGGACCGGCCCACGGCACGCCACGGGCTGGGCGGACCGGCCCACGGCAGCCATGGGCGTCAGTGCTTCGCCGAGCGCTGCCGCCCGCGGGGGTGCGAGCCGGGCGCAGGTCGGCAGCTCGTGGTCGGGCTGCTGGGGCTGGGGCGGGCCGTCGTTCCCGCGGCCAGCCGGGGCGCGATGCCGCCGGTGCCCGGCCGCGGCCGGTCATTGCCGAGGCGGCTCATCGCCCGGCCAGGTGCGTGCTTCGGTACCGGTCGGGCGAAGACGAACCGCCCCGGTCAGGCATCGCCCCAGCGAGCTATGCCATCCAGGCGGACTGGTTGACGTTTTGATCTTGTAGAGAGGTGAAGTCCTCCGGTTTGTGGGCGGAGCTGTCAAGCTCCGCTCCGGTAACCAGGAGGCTTCATGCTCCGCCGTGATGCTGCTTGACCCCAACGCGCGCGTCTGTGCTGGGCGCGGCTCATCGCGGACGAGCAGCACGGCGCTCCGAGGTGTCCTGGCGCACCGCGAAAGCGCTGCGCCAAGCCTGCGCCGAGGGTATGCGGGACCGCTTGTCACGTCCCGGCGCGCACGCCGCGGTCACTCGCGCACGTGCGGTGGAAACAATGGCCCGGACCGGTGCAGATCGGCGGACCTCCTCGGCATGCAAGCCTCGACCGTGCCCGCCGTTCTGGCCCGCTGCCGGCTCGACCGCCCGTCACACGTCGACCGGATCATCGGTGGGCCGGTCCGTCGCCCCGCGCGGACGCTGATGACGCCGGGACCTGGATGTCGGACCGAAGCGGGTCGAGTCGAGTCGCTGGATGATCACGGCGACGCCGCCGATCGGGCGAGACCGTCGCACCAGCCCCGGCCGAGTCAGAACAGGCCAGCCCGGCCGGACAGGTCCCGGCCGGCGCAGGCGAGCCGGGTCAGACCGGCGCAGGCGAGCCGGGTCAGACCGGTGCAGCGACTCCGCCAAGCCGGACCAAAGACCACAGCAACCCAGCTAGAACACACCACCGCGGCAACCCACTCCGCCCGGCCCGACCACGCGGGCCGACGCAGGCGAGCCGGGTCAGACTGTCGCGGCGACGCTGCTGACGTCGAGCAGGCCGGCGAGCAGGGCGAGCGCCGCCGGGACGAGGCGGTAGTAGACCCACGTGCCGCGGCGGTCGCTGTCGACCAGGCCGGCCTCGCGGAGGACCTTGAGGTGGTGCGAGATCGTCGGACCGGTCAGCTTGAACGAGCCGGTGAGGTCGCAGACGCAGACCTCGCCGCCGCCAGCGGACGCGATCATCGACAGGAGCCGCAGGCGCACCGGGTCGCCCAGCGCCTTGAACATCGGCGCGAACGCCCGCGCCTGGTCCGCATCGAGCGACCCGTGGACGACGGGTGCCCACACGCCCGACGACTTCGTCAATTCGATCGTTGAACTCGGCATCAGCCCACCCTTGCAAACCGAAGCAAGTTTCGGGTATCCGCAAACTGACTATGATTGCGGACCGCTGTCTCATCGTCGCGCAAACGACAGAATGCATTGCCTGTCAACGAATTCCGCGACGTTCCGGAAGACGGCCGCCCTCGCTGCGGAATCCGAGGTGGACGGTGCTTCCGGCGTTCTGTCGGGCGCTTGCCGCCGAGGCCTCCGACACGTGCGGTCCACCTCGGACACACCTCCCGGACATGACGTAGCGCACGCCGATAGTGGCCTGAATCACCAGCGCCGCGCGGGAAACAACGCGGGATTCGCCTCGGTCGCAGCTCTAGACCTTGAGGGTCAGGGCCCGTCCCGACGAGATAGCGCCGATCAGGCACTTAGCCGTATCCCGGGCATTCGAGGCGCTTCTTCATTGCGGCGGCGCGGGAGATTCGCCATCGCGTGTCATCGTCGACGAGACCTTCTCGACCGGGCTCAGCTCCGGGTGCGATTGGGCGCGATGAGGCGTGATCGGGCGCCATCGCGATCGGCCGGCGAGCGGCAGCGCCGGCGATGCTGCGGCGCCGGCGATGCTGCGGCGCCGGCGATGCTGCGGCGTCGTCAGGGTGTGACGTCGTCAGGGTGTGACGTCGATGTCGTCGCGGTTCGCCGCGGCTGCTCTTGCCGCCTGCCGCAGTGCGGTCAGGACGGCGACGACGGCCGGCGCGTCGGCCGCGGTGGCGCGGGTGGCGGTGAAGATGGTGCGTTGCAGGCGTTCCTCGCTCAACCGGTGTCCCGTGATCTGGGGCATTGCGGCGGTCAGCAGGGCGGGGAGCAGCGCGACGGCCCGCCCGGAGGCTACGAGGGCGCCGAGCACGAGGCCGTCGTCGCTGCGGTGCCGGACGGTCGGCTCGAAGCCCGCCAGGCGGTTGCAGACGTTGCGCAGCACGGCGTCCAGACCGGTGCCGCGGTGTCCGGTGGCCCAGGCCTGGTGTTCGCAGGAGGCGAGGGTGGCGCCGCCGCCGACGGTGAGCGGGTGCTCGGGGTGCAGGGCCAGCAGGACGTCCTCGCGCAGGAGGTCGCGACGGTTGATGTCGCGTTGGCGCCCGACGGGGACCGGGTCGTACTCGATGCCCACGACGAGGTCGACGGCGCGGGCGCGCAGGTCGTCCAGGGCCGGGGCGGTCTCGCGCTGGATGACTTCGATCTGCAGGTCGGGTGCCGTGGTCGCGAGGCGGTCCAATGTGGCGGGCAGCAGCGCCAGTGCCGGGGTCTGGACGATGGTCATCCGCAGGCGCCCGCGCGGCGCGTCACCGGCGTGTGCCAGTTCGGCGCGGATGCCCTCGTCGGCGGCGAGGGCCTCGGCGGCGTAGGCGGCCAGCCGGCGACCGGCCGGGGTGAGTTCGACGTTTCGACCGACGCGGCGCAGCAGCTGGGTTCCGGCCTCCCGTTCGAGCCGCGCGAGTTGCACCGACACGCTCGACGGGCTGTATGACAGGGCGTCGGCCACCGCCGCCACCGTGCCAAGCCGCGACAGGGCGTCCAGCAGGCGCAGCCGTCGAAGCTCCATCATTCGGATTGTTGCACGAATCAAGTTCGTAATCCGGAACTGGAAGCGAACGGTTTTTCCGGGGACGCTGAACGGCGTGCTACTCATCCCGCTCGTGCTTGCTCCGGCCGTCATGGCCGTCGCCACCGTGATCGAACGCCGGCTCGGCCCTTCGGCGGGCGGCTGGGTCGGGGCCCTGCCGGTCGCGTTCGCGGTCGCGGTGCTCGCCGTCACCCTGGACGCGGGCCCGGAGACGGCGGCCTCGATGGCCCTCAGCGCCGCCGTGCACGTCCCTGCGCAGGTCGCTCTCGGCCTGGTCTTCGCGCACGTGCTGGCGCGGCGTGGTCTGATCCGTGGTGCCGTCTGCGGCGCGGTCACCTACCTCGTCTGCTCGCTGCTCGTCGGGCAGGCGCCGACGGTCCTCGCGGTGGCAGTCGCCGTCGCCGCGCTGTGGTTCGCGCCGCGCCTGATGCCCGGCGGCCGGCTGCGGCGCGGCTCGCCACGCCACTGGTCGGCCACGGCCCTGACCTGTCTGAGCGCGGTGGTCATCGTCGCGGCCGCCGTGCTGAGCAGCCGGCTCGCCGGTCCGGGCCTCGCGGGTGCACTCGCGGCCTTCCCGACCATGTGCACGATGCTCACCGTGGTCGCGGTGCTCCGCGACGGCCCGCTCGCCGGCGTACACACGCTGGCCGGCCTCGTGCGCAGCCTGCCCTGCTATCTCGCCTTCTGCCTCGTCGTCGCGGTCGCCGCCCCCGCGTTCGGGCTTCCCGCCATCGGGTTCGGACTGCTCGCATGCCTCGCCGCGGCGAGCGTCACCTGGAGGCGAGTGCCCATCGCGGCGGTAACCGCCCGCGACGTGCGGTGAATGTGAGCGCCCGCCCCGAAAGAGGAGAGACATGAACCGCTTGGCGACCTACGGAACCCTTGCCCCGGGGCGCCCGAACCATCACCAGCTCGACGGCCTCGACGGCAGTTGGTCGCAGGGACAGGTGCACGGAACGCTTGTGGATGCCGGTTGGGGCGCCGCACTCGGTTACCCGGCGCTGGTGCTCGACGCCGACGGCAGGCCGGTCGACGTGCAGGTCTTCGAATCTGCTGATCTGCCGGCTCACTGGTCGCGCCTGGACCGGTTCGAAGGGCCCGGCTATCAACGGGTGGCAACGATCGTCCATACCGCCAAGGGCGAAGTGGAGGCATCGGTCTACGTGATCCGGATGCAGGATGCGTAACGCCCCCACCCGGTCGGATCCCTCCCGGAACCAGGCCGAGCATGACAGCCTTGCCGGTGAGCCCGTCGCGGGTGAACGCAGCGGCTTCGCCCCGCCGCAAGCCCTCGAGCGGCAACCGGAGCGTGCAGTACAGCCGAGTCCCCGCCGCGAGTTCAGCCGGTCAGGAACACGCCGCTGCGATCCCACACCGCTTGCTCACCGACAGACGTCAGAGCCCGCACCGCGGCATCCAGTCCCCCGCCGCTGCCACGCCGGCTTCGTCCACACCTCCAAGATCACCGCGACCCGACCGCCGGCACGCCCGCCCGAACGACTCCGTGGCCCGGCCGCCGCCTGGTCCCACCGGTCGCGTTGCGCCCGGTCCGACCCACCGCGATCGCCGAAGCGGAGCCGACCGGCCGAGCCGGAATGCTCTATGGGGTGTCTCGCGGATCACGGCGTCGCCGAGCCGAGGTCCAGGTTTCGCCTCGCGGCAGCTGGGCCCGGCGCAGGCCGCCGTGATCCGCGAGACACCCCTAGTGGCCGGCCACGTTCCAGTCCTGCCCGCCGCCGACCGAGACCTCGAGCGGCACCGACAGCGGGTAGGCCCCGCCCATCTCACGGCGGACCAGCTCCTCCAAAGCCTCCCGCTCACCCGGCGCGACGTCGAAGACGAGTTCGTCGTGCACCTGGAGCAGCATCCGGGAGGTCAGGCCCGCGGTGCGCAGGGCGGTGTCCACCCGGAGCATCGCGATCTTGATGATGTCGGCGGCCGAGCCCTGGATCGGTGCGTTGAGAGCCATGCGTTCGGCCATTTCGCGGCGCTGGCGGTTGTCGCTGCTCAGGTCCGGCAGGTAGCGGCGGCGGCCGAGGATCGTGGCCGTGTAGCCGTCCTGCACGGCCCGGCGTACCACCGCCTGGAGGTAGTCGCGGACGCCGCCGAAGCGCTCGAAGTACTCCTCCATCAGGGCCCGGGCCTCGTCGGTGCCGATGTTGAGCTGGTTGGACAGGCCGAAGGCGCTCAGGCCGTACGCGAGGCCGTAGTTCATCGCCTTGATCTTGCGGCGCTGGTCGGGGACCACCTCGCCGATCGGGACGTGGAAGACCGACGAGGCCGTGGCCGCGTGGAAGTCGGCGCCCGAGTTGAACGCCGCGATCAGGGCCTCGTCGCCGGACAGGTGCGCCATGATGCGCATCTCGATCTGGCTGTAGTCGGCCGTCATCAACTGCTCGAAGCCGTCACCGACCACGAACGCCCGCCGGATGCGGCGGCCCTCCTCGGTGCGGATCGGGATGTTCTGCAGGTTCGGGTCCGTCGAGGAGAGCCGGCCGGTCGCGGCGACCGTCTGGTTGAACGTGGTGTGGATCCGGCCGTCGTCGGAGACCGACTTCAGCAGGCCGTCCACCGTGGACTTCAGCTTGGCCACGTCGCGGTGGCGCAGCAGGTGCGCCAGGACCGGGTCGCCGGTCTGCGCGAACAGGCTCTGCAGCGCGTCCGCGTCCGTCGTGTAGCCAGACTTGATCTTCTTGGTCTTGGGCAGGCCGCGCTCGGTGAAGAGGATCTCCTGAAGCTGCTTGGGCGAGCCGAGGTTGAACTCGCGCCCGACCACCTCGTGCGCACCCTGCTGCGCCGCCTTCACCTCCGCGGCGAAGTGCGCCTCCAGCTCAGACAGGTAGTCGGTGTCGGCGGCGATGCCGACGTGTTCCATCTCGCCCAGCACGACCGCCAGGGGCTGCTCGACCTCGGCGAGCAGGCGCTGCGAGGCGCCGTCGTCGCGGGACAGTTCCTCGGTGATCGTGTCGGCCAGGTCGAGGGTGGCACGCGCGCGGAGCATGACGTTCTGCTCCGCGGTGCCCTCGTCCTCGCCGAGGCCGTCCAGGGTGAGCTGGCCGTCCTGGGGGGCGTCGACGCGCAGCTCGCGCTTGAGGTAACGCAGGGCGAGGTCGGTCAGGTCGTAGGCCCGCTGGTCGGGCTTGGCCAGGTAGGCCGCCAGCGCCGTGTCGACGCGCACGCCGGCCAGGGACCAGCCGTGCGCCCGGAACGCGAGCATGGCCGACTTGGCCTCGTGGATGACCTTCGGCCGGTCGGCGTCGGCCAGCCAGGCGGCGACCGCGCGCTCGTCGCCCTCGTCCAGCCCGGTGGGGTCGAACCAGGCGGCCGGGCCGTCGCCGGTCGCGACGGCGACGCCGGTCAGCTCGCCGGTGCCGCGGCCGAAGCGGCCGGTGACGGCGACGCCGACCGGGGCCTCCCGGGCGTGCTCGGCCAGCCAGCCGGAGACCTCGCCGGACCGCAGCACGGCGCCGGACAGGTCGAAGCCGGACTCGGCCTCGGGCTCGACCGCCTCCAGGTACGAGTAGAGCCGCTCGCGCAGCACCCGGAACTCGAGCGCGTCGAAGACCTGGTGCACGGCCTCGCGGTCCCAGCCCGGCCACCTGACGTCCTCGGGGCGCAGCGGCAGCTCGAGGTCGCAGACGAGGCCGTTGAGGTCGTAGTTGCGCATGACGTCGGCCAGGTGGGCGCGCAGGTTCTCGCCCGCCTTGCCCTTGATCTCGTCGACGTGCGCGATGATGCCGTCGAGCCCGCCGTACTGATTGATCCACTTGGCGGCGGTCTTGTCGCCGACGCCGGGCACACCGGTCAGGTTGTCGCTGCTCTCGCCGACCAGGGCCGCCTTGTCGCGGTAGCGGCCGGGCGGTACGCCATATTTGGTCTCGATGGCCTCGGGGGTCATCCGCCAGACCTCGGACACGCCGCGGACCGGGTAGAGGATCGTGACGTGCTCGCCGGCGAGCTGGAACGCGTCCCGGTCGCCGGTGGAGATGACGACCTCCATGCCGGCGTCGCGGGCCTGGCAGGCCAGCGTGCCGATGACGTCGTCGGCCTCGTAGCCGGGCTTCTCCACCACCGGGATGCGCAGCGCCTCGAGGATCTCCTTGACCAGGCTGACCTGGCCCTGGAACGGCTGCGGGGTCTCCGACCGGCCGGCCTTGTATTCGGCGTATCGCTCGGTGCGGAACGACACCCGCGAGACGTCGAAGGCGACCACGATGTGCGTGGGCTTCTCGTCGCGCAGCATGTTGATCAGCATCGAGGTGAAGCCGAACACGGCGTTGGTCGGCTGGCCCGTCTGGGTCGAGAAATTCTCCACCGGCAGCGCGAAGTAGGCACGGTAGGCCAGCGAGTGCCCGTCGAGCAGCAGCAAGCGGGGGGTCTGGGCGTCGTCACTCACATCGCAGAACTCTAGTCGCCGGGTACGACAGGCTCGCGCAACGCCCGGCCGGGAATGCCACAGGGCGCCTCCGACCGGAGACGCCCTGTGACGAACAGCGAGGTGTCAGGCGACACCCAGGTACGCCTCCTTGACCGCCGGGTCGACGAGCAGGTCCTGACCGGACCCCTCCTTGACGATCCGGCCGGTCTCCAGCACGTAGGCGCGGTGTGCCCGCGACAACGCCTGCTGGGCGTTCTGCTCGACGAGCAGCACCGTGGTGCCCTGCTGGTTGATCTCCGTGATGATGTCGAAGATCTGCTGGATGACCATGGGCGCGAGTCCCATCGACGGCTCGTCCAGCAGCAGCAGCTTCGGCCGGCTCATCAGCGCCCGGCCCACCGCGAGCATCTGCTGCTCGCCGCCGGACAGGGTGCCGCCGGGCTGCTTGCGCCGTTCCTGCAGCCGCGGGAACAGGCCGTAGACCCGTTCCAGATCGGCCGCGATCGCGGAGCTGTCACGACGGGTGTACGCACCCATGTCGAGGTTCTCCGCCACGGTCATGCCCGGGAAGACGCCCCGGCCCTCCGGCGACTGACCGATCCCCTTGATCACCCGAAGGTCGGCCCGCAGGGTGGTGATGTCGGTGCCGTCGAACAGGATCTTGCCCGAGGCGAGCGTGTTCAGTCCGGAGATGGCCCGCATCGTGCTGGTCTTGCCGGCGCCGTTCGCGCCGATCAGCGCCACGATCTCGCCCTCTTCGACCTGCATGGAGATCCCGTGCAAAGCCTCGATGCGGCCGTACCGCAGGGTTACGTCCTGCAACTCAAGCAGCATCGGTGGACTCCCCCAGGTAGGCGGCGATCACCTTCGGGTTGTCCCGGATCTCTGCCGGGCTGCCCTCCGCGATCTTCTTTCCGAACTCGAGCACCACGATCCGGTCGGTCACACCCATAACCAGCCGCATGTCGTGCTCGATCAGCAGCACGGTGTACCCCATGTCGCGGATCTTCTTGATCAGCTGGTTCAGCTGTTCCTTCTCCGCGGGGTTGAAGCCGGCCGCCGGCTCGTCCAGGCACAGCAGCTTCGGCTCGGTGGCCAGTGCCCGGGCGATCTCGAGACGCCGCTGGTCGCCGTACGGCAGGTTGCGGGCCAGGTCGTTGGCCCGACCCTCGATGCCGACGAACTTGAGCAGATCACGCGCCTTGCGCTCGCCCGCCCGCTCCTCCAGCGTGTGCCGCGAGATACCGAAGATCTTCGCGGACGTGCGGCGGAGCTGCTGAACCGCCCGGACCAACCCGTTGGACGCGTCGACGCGGGGCAGTTCCTCCGGCTTGGGCCGCTTGCGGTAGAGCCGGAACAGGGCGCCGACGACGCTGGTGAAGTGCTGGGAGTCGGTACCCACCATCACGTTCTCGAGCGCCGTCATCTCGGGGAAGAGCCGGATGTTCTGGAACGTCCGGGCGACACCCATCCGGTTGATCTCGTGCGGCTTGCGCCCGGTGATCCGCTGCGAGTCGAACTTCACGGCACCCGAGGTCGGCTTGTAGACGCCGGTCATGACGTTGAAGCACGTCGTCTTGCCGGCACCGTTCGGCCCGATCAGCCCCAGGATCTCGCCCTTGTACAGGCTGAAGCTGACGTCGTTGAGCGCCACCACGCCGCCGAACCGCAGCGTGACGTGGTCGACGTCGAGCAGAACTTCCCGCTGTTCGTCAGACACCCGCAGCCACCTCCTCCTGACGATCCTTCAACTCACGCGTACGCCGCCTGCTGGGCAGCAGGCCCTGCGGACGCAGCAGCATGACCAGCACCAGCGCCAGGCCGAAGACCAGGAACCGGTACTCCGCGAAGTCCCGGAACCGCTCCGGCAGGTACGCCAGCAGCACAGCGCCGAGCGCCGCACCTGCCATGTTGCCCGATCCGCCGACGACGACCATCGCGACGAACAGAATCGAGAGGTTCGCGTTGAACTGGTTCGGCTCGATGAAGCCCTGCCGGCTGGCGAACAGGAAGCCCGACAGTCCGCCGAGGGCCGCGCCGATGGCGAAGGCCCACAGCTTGAACTTGAACGGGTTGACACCCATCACCGCGGCGGCGTCCTCGTCCTCGCGGACCGCCAGCCACGCCCGGCCGACCCGGCTGTTCTCCAGCCGCCGGACCAGGAAGACCACGACCAGCACCACGGTCAGCGCCAGCCAGTACCACGGCTTGGGGTCGATCAGACCGAAGATGTTGTTGTCCGCCGACGGCGCACCCTGCGGGCCGGGGATGGCCGCGACACCTGCCGGGCCACCGGACCAGCTGACCGAGTTCCGCACGACGATCCGGATGATCTCACCGAAGCCGAGCGTGACGATCGCGAGATAGTCACCGCGCAGCCGCAGCGTCGGCCAACCCAGGATCACGCCGGAGATCATCGCCAGGGCCAGCGCGATCGGGATGCAGACCGCCCAGGCGACCGCCCACTCCGGCGGCAGGTCGTACTTCTCCTGAAGGGCCTGCACGACCGGCGACTGCCGGGAACCGAACAGGGCCACGCTGTACGCGCCGATCGCGAAGAAGCCGACGTAACCGAGGTCGAGCAGGCCCGCGAGCCCGATCACGACGTTCAGGCCGATGGCGATGAGCACGTAGATGGCGCAGGTGAAGAGCACACCCGCCCAGTTGTTGCCGCCGTCGATCGAGTCGGTCCGCAGCCAGGTCAGGCCGGGGATGCCGAGCAGCGGCAGGTAGTAGAGGAACACCACGAACGCGGCGAATCCCGCCACACGCTGCCACTTCGGCAGGCCCCGGAACCGGCTGCCGACGTCACCGAAGTTCTTGCTGATGAAGCTCGGGCGTCCGCCACTCTCTTTGTCGGTCATGCGCGTGCCCTCCCCAATGACTCTCCGAGCAGACCGGTCGGCCGGAACAGCAGCACCACGACCAGCACGACGAACGCGGCGACGTCCTCCCAGTTCGACTGGGTCAGGGTAGCCGCGTAGACCTCGACCACACCGAGGACCAGGCCACCGAGCAGCGCGCCGCGCAGGTTGCCGATGCCACCGAGGACGGCGGCGGTGAAGGCCTTGAGGCCGAGCAGGAACCCGACGTTGAACCGGGTGTTCCCGTACCGGACGGAGTACAGCAGCGCCGCGGCGCCCGCCAGCAGACCGCCCAACAGGAAGATCAGCATGATGACCCGGTCCTTGTTCACACCCATCAGCGCGGCGGCGTCAGGGTTCTGCGCCACCGCACGCACGCCCCGGCCGTACCGGGTGCGGTTGATGAACTGGTCGAGCGCCACCATCATCACCAGCGCAGCCACCACTGTGATGAGCTGCGTGTTGCTGACGTCGGTACCGAAGAAGCTGAAGACAGTCTTCTGCTTGACGATCGTCGGCATGCCGAGGACGAGACGCCCCTGCCAGATACCGAAGGCCTCCGACAACACCAGCGACACGCCGATCGCGGTGATGAGGAAGATCAACGGTGGTGCATTCATCCTGCGAAGTCTTCGGTACGCCACCCGTTCGACGGCGACCGCCGTCGCGCCCGAGGCGAGAGCCGCCCCCAGCAGGCCGGCAGCGAGCAGCAGGAGGGTCATACCCACGCTCTCGTTGCCGGTGGCACCCATCAGGTTCCACACCCCGAGAACGGCGAAAGTGCCGATCATGAAGACCTCGGAGTGGGCGAAGTTGATCAGCTTCAGTACGCCGTAGACCAGGGTGTAGCCGAGCGCGACGAGGGCATAGATCGAGCCCTTCGCCAAGCCGTCCACCGTGTGCTGGCCCAGGTGCCCGAAGAGTTCATCAAAGTTCACGAAATCCCCTTTTGCACCAGACGCGGCCGGAGGCTAACGCCTCCGGCCGCCTCTTTTGAACCAACGTCAGCTGAGCTTGATCTCCTGCTGGGGCTTGAAAGCACCGCCCACGATGTCGTACGACCAGACAACAACCTTGCTCTTGTCCACGTCGCCGTTCTCGTCGAACTTCAGGTACTTCGAGACACCCTGCTTGTCGTAGGACTTCACGAAGGCGAGGATGTCGGCCCGCGAGGTCTTGCCGGCCTTGTAGGCGTCGAGGATGATCTGCGCGCCGTCGAAGCCCTCAGCACCGTAGGAACCCGGCGCGACGCCGTACTCCTTCTGGTAGTCGGCAGCGAACGTGCCGCCGGCCTTGTCGGCGGGCAGACACGGGCAGGTCACGATCGCACCGTTGGCGGCGTCGCCGGCACCCTTGGCGAAACCGGGGTCGTACAGGCCGTCGAAGCCGAGGAACTTCGCGGTGATGCCCGCGGCACGAGCCTGCTTCAGGAACGGAGCAGCCTCGTTGGTGTAGCCACCGAACGCGATGATGTCCGGGCTCTTCGACTTGATCTTCGAGATCGTCGCGTCGAAGTTGGTCTGGTCCGTCTGGACCTTGTCCGAGCCGACGACCGTCGAGCCGAGACCGGCCTTGATCCGGTCGACGATGCCCACGCCGTAGGGCTGGCCGTCGTCGATGACGAAGACCTTCGTGCCCTTGAGCGTGTTCTTGATGTAGGTGACAGCCGCGTCGCCCTGGGTGTTGTCGTTACCGACCACGCGGAAGAAGTTCTTGTTGCCCAGCGTCGTGAGCTCGGCGGCGGTCGCCGACGGGCTCACCATGACGAGGCCGGCCGCCTCGTAGGTGGCCATGGTGGCCTTCGACTCGCCGGAGAAGTGGCCGCCGATGACCGCGTTGAACGACTGGTCCTGAGCGACCTGGTTCGCAATCGGGGTGGCCTGCTCGGCGTTGCCCTGGGTGTCGTACTCCTGGAGCGTGACCTTGCAGTCGGGGTTAGCCGCGGTGAACTGCTTGAGCGCCAGCTTCGCGCCGTTCAGCGACGGGAGGACCAGACCGGCGTTCGCACCGGTGAAGGCGCCGAAGATGGCAATCTTGCCACCGCAGGTCGCCGCGGCGTCAGTGTCGCCACCCGAGTCCTGGCAGGCCGTCATTCCCAGCAACGCCGCGGTCAGACCCACGGCACCGAGGGCCCGTACATAGTTTCGCCTCAAGGCTTATGACCTTTCATTCAGGTGCAGGCGCGGCGCCGCGGACGTTGTCCCCACAACGTGTCCGTTGCCGTCTCCGTCGTGTCCGAACCGCGAGTCCTGCTTACTGCTCGTGATGGCGCAGCGTACTTGTCTGTGAATTGCGGCGTAAGACGTAGCGGCCACGCTTGCCAAACCGTTACGAACGACGGCACTGACGGCAATCGATCCGTGGGTTTTGATCCCTTACCGTCCTTTTTGCCATGACCGTTTCGTCCCCCGTGGTGAAGTCAGGGCGACACGTGATGGTTCGCGTGCGCCGGGCCTCCTGGCGTCGAAACAATCCTTCTGCCTGGTAGAGGAGTTCGCAAGATCACGTCGGTGTGATGACCGGCAATACGCTTCGGTTCACCCGGGCCGCGACGGCACCGCCCCGCGAATCTCCTATGAATAGGTGCCGAACGGGTGGCCACGACCACCCGAAAGAACGAGCCGGACGCCGGCTGTATTACCCGCCCGCACCCTCGAGGTAGACCCGGGCCCGCACCCCGTCATCGACGACCATGAGCAGCCGGCCGGCCCCACCGGCCTCACCGGCCACAGCGACCGCCCGATCCGCACCCGCCGGCACCGCCACCGGCAGAACCACCGGCCGCCACGCGCCGCCACCGTCGGCAGACGTCCACAACGTGTGCGCCACACCGTCCGACGTCACACAGAACAGCTCCGCACCGGCGACCGCCAGCGACCGGACACCCGCCTTCCCACCCGGCGGCACCGCACCGAAGGCGGCACCCGGCAGCCACCTGTCCCCGTCGAGCCGCCACACACCGAACACGGCGCCCCGCACACCCACCGCGACCGGTGACCCGTCCGAGACCACCCGCTGCAGCTCCTCGTAGACGGGCGTCGCGCCGGCGGCCGGCAGCCGCCGCCAGCTGACGCCGTCCGGCGACTGCCAGCCCACCGCGTCACGGTCGATCCGCCCGGAAGGCAACTCACCGCCGACCATCACCCAGCCGGCGACCGCCGCCACACCGTCAAAAGACCAGGTCTCCCCCGCATCGCCCGACGCGAGCACGGGCGCCCGCTCGACGATCCGGAACGCCGACCCGTCCCGCGACACCCACGACGCGGCACCACTCATCCGGTTCCCGGAGATCAGCCACCCCGGCGGACCCGCGTCCAGCCGCGCAACATTGACCGCCTGCGGGCCACCGAACAACTCGAACGGCGCGCTCACCTCGTGCAGCACGCCGTCCGGCGTCTCACGCCAGGAACTCGTCCGCGGGTAGCCGTGCGCACCGCCGGCCTTCGCGCCAAGCGCGCCCATCCGGCCCTCGCGGCATGCCACCGAATACAGCACGTTCTGCTTGCCGTAATACGACCGGGCATCGATACGTATCGAGGTCCACGCCCCCGCGCCGGAGCTCGACCACGCCGCGGGCACCGTACCCCCGGAGTCGTCCTGCACCGCGCCGACCACGAACCGGCGGCCCTGGCACACGGTCGCGTCCCGCAACACGATCCGGCCCACCGCGCCCGCGGGCGCCGGCAGCACCGACTCCGTCCAGGTCCGGGCGACCGGCGAGACCGAAACCTCCGGGTCCGGCGCGTCCTGCGCCGAACACCCACCGGGCACCAGCGCGCCCGCGAGGACGACCGCAAGGATCCGGAGGCCTCTGTTCATTACGAGGGCCGTGCCCCGGCGTCCGGGGACGACTCCTCGCCCTCCGCGAGAATCCGGTCCGCGACCTCACGCATCGTCATCCGGTGATCCATCGCGGTGCGCTGGATCCACTTGAACGCCTGCGGCTCGGTCATCGAGTACTTCGTCATGAGCTCGCCCTTGGCGCGCTCCACCGACTTGCGCGTCTCCAGCCGGTCGGTAAGGCCCGCCACCTCGGCCTCGAGCGCCGAGATCTCCGAGTACCGCGACAGCGCGATCTCGATCGCCGGCACCAGGTCCGACTTCTGGAACGGCTTCACCAGGTACGCCATGGCACCGGCGGCGCGCGCCCGCTCGACCAGATCGCGCTGGCTGAACGCCGTCAGAATCACGACCGGCGCGATGCGCCCGCCGGCGATCCGCTCCGCGGCGGCCAGGCCATCCATGATCGGCATCTTGATGTCGAGGATGACCAGGTCCGGCGTCAGATCCTCGGCCAGCCGGACGGCGGTCTCGCCGTCACCGGCCTCGCCGACGACGTCGTAGCCCTCCTCCACGAGCATTTCGGCCAGGTCCAGCCGGATGAGCGCCTCGTCCTCGGCGATCAGCACCCGCCTGCGCTCGGCGCTCGCTTGCGTGTCGGCCACGGAACCCCTACCCCCACCGCTTCGTAGTCGCGACACCCGGTATCTGGGTGCCGCCGCCCTAAGCGTAGTGGGTAAGCTTCGACGTGCTCCGGTCAGCGTGACCTTGTTGCGTGCGGGCCGGGCATGCCGGGGTGGCGCAATCGGCTGACGCGGATGACTCAAAATCATCTGTTCGAAAGGACATGCGGGTTCGAATCCCGTCCCCGGCACCGACCGGAAGTGTCGTACCCCTGTTCGAAGATACCGGGGTGCATCCTCCCCATTTACGCGAACGCGCACTCCGAATGAGAGACGCCGGAATTCCGTTCGGCGAGGTGTGCAAGGCCCTCGGCCTGCCACGCGGGACGGTGATCCATTGGTTCTATGGCGAGCGTGCCCGGCGCCGCCTGCTCAATCCACCCGAACCGGCCCGGTGCCCCCGTTGCCGCCCGGAGGCGGGACTTCCCGACGATCCCGAAAGCTACTGCTATCTCCTCGACCTGTACCTCGGCGATGGACACCTGGTGACCGCCGCCAAGGTTCCGGTGCTGCGCATCTACTGCGCCGACGCGTGGCCGGGGCTCATCGGCGAGTGCGAGCGGGCCATGCTGGCCGTTCTCGCGAAGCGCGTCCAACGGGTCCAGAAGGCCGGCTGTGTCGGCGTGCAGAGTTATTCCAATCACTGGCCGTGCCTATTTCCCCAGCACGGCCCCGGGCGCAAGCACGAACGCCCCATCTATCTGGCCGATTGGCAACGGCCACTGGTCGACGCCAATCCCGGGAGCTTTCTGCGCGGGCTCATCCATTCCGACGGTTGCCGAGTCACCAATAGAGTCGTCCGCGCAGGCAAGGCGTACTTCTATCCCAGGTACATGTTCTCCAACGAATCGACCGACATCATGGAGCTCTGTCAGCACGCACTCGATCAGCTCGGCATCGGCTGGCGGATGTGCAGGCGCAACATGCTCTCGGTCGCCCGGAAGGAGGATGTGGCAGAACTGGACCAGCACGTGGGACCGAAGTACTGAGCCCCGAGGTGGGCGGGCGGCGCCTCGGGTTTTTCCGCGAAAGACCGGTTTGCCGGTCTCGCCAGTGTTGTCATGGCAGTACCAGCACTGGTAGGAGGCTCCATGTTGTGGTCCGGCTCCGCCCCCTTGTCCGTCGTGCGTAACGGAATGTGGGGTTTCCTCCTATTTTCCGGCGTGGCGTGGCTGGCGATCGCCTGGAGCGTGCTGCGGATCGAGCCCGTCGACATCGTGGCCCTGGGCGGGACGGTGATCCTGTTCGGGGCGGCCACCGAGGTGGTTCGGGCGCTCGCCGGGACGCGGACCTGGTGGCTGAACGCCGGCATGGCCGTGCTGTTCACCGCCACCGGCGTGATCCTGCTGATGGACAACGGCAGCACCTGGGCCACTCCGGCGGCGCTGATCGGCTGGTACCTGATGGTGCGGGGCGCCGCCGACCTGGCCATTTCGATGATGACCCGGGAGTCCGACCGGATCTGGGGCCTGCTGACGGTCGTCGGTGTGGCCGAGCTCGCGCTGGGCTTCTTCGCCGCGAGCTCGTACGCGCGCACGGCCGAGGTGGTGATCCTCGTGCTCGGCGGTACGGCGCTGCTGCGCGGGCTGGCCGATCTCGTCGCCTCGCTGCGGCTGCGTGACGTCTCCTCGGTGGATGACGAGCGGCTGCTGGAGCTGACGCCGGAGCGGGCGATCGGGGTGGCCGGCTATTCGGCGGGGCTGACCGATTTCGAGGCGGGGCGGCCGCCGCGGGGTGCACGCCCCCGGCACCGGGCCGCGCCGACGACGGCGGCCGCGGCGATGTCAGACCTGTCGGCGCCGCACAATCCGGGCCTGCCGGGGCCGGAGACGCCGGCTGCCGGGCCGCAGCCGCCCGCATCGTGGGAAACGGGTCAGGTCGCGTCCGCGCCGGGCGGGTGGCAGGACAGCTTCCACGACGAGGTGCTGCGGACGACGGCCGACCTGGACGCGATGCTGGCGCAGGCCGGGGTGACCGGCGCGATGGCGCCGGGTCCCGCGGCGCGGGCCGCGGCCGACGAGCGGGTCGAGGTGCCGGACACCCCCGAGGGCGCGGAGCTGCCCGACCCGGACGTGGCGGCGAAGGCGGCCGCCGCGGCGGCGCAGCGCGAGGCCGCGGAGGTGGACGACCAGGCGTTGCCGCTGCTGGATTCGGCGGCGCGGGCGGGTGAGACGGCCTCGCCGGGTGCGGAGGACACGGCGATCATCGCGAAGCGCTGGGTGGACTGACGGCGGCTATCGGGTGCCGATGCGGCGCAGCAGGCCTTCCTGTACGGCGCTGGCGATGTGCCGGCCGTCCTCGGTGAACATGCGCCCGCTGGCGAGTCCCCTGCTGCCGCTCGCCGATGGGCTGGTGCAGTCGTAGAGGAACCATTCGTCGGCGCGGAACGGCCGGTGCAGCCACAGGGCGTGGTCCAGGCTGGCGCCGATCACCCCGCCCGGTCCCCAGACCTCGCCGTGCATGGACAGCACGGAGTCGAGCAGGGACAGGTCGGATGCGTACGCGAGGGCGCAGGCGTGGATCAGCGGGTCGTCGGGCAGTTTGCCGTTGATGCGCATCCAGACCCGCTGCTGGTCGGCCGCGTCCCGGTCGCCGGGCGGCACCCAGCCGGGGGTGCCGACGTAGCGGACGTCGATCGCCTGCGGCGCCGCGTTGAAGGCGGCCGTGCGGTCGGGGTAGCGGGCGAGCCAGTCCCGCATGGTGGGTGTCTCGTCGGGGCCCGGCACCCCTTGGGGTGCCGGCGAGTGGTGGTCGAGGCCCTGCTCGACGACCTGGAACGACGCGGACATGAAGAAGATCGTCTGGCCGTGCTGCTGTGCGGTGGCGCGGCGTACGGAGAAGGAGCGCCCGTCGCGGATGTTCTCGACGGTGAACTCGATGGGGACCGTGGGGTCGCCGGGGCGCACGAAGTAGCCGTGCAGCGAGTGCACGAAGCGGTCGGGGCCGACGGTGCGGCCGGCCGCCACGAGGGCCTGGCCGGCGACCTGCCCGCCGAAGACGCGCTGGGCGCCGACCTGGGGGCTCTCGCCCCGGAACGTGGCCGCGTCGATCTGCTTCAGGTCGAGGACTTCCAGAAGCTGATCGACGGCGGCCTGTCCCGCCAGCGGGGTGTCGTTCACTTGATCTGGGTCACCGTTGCCGGGTCGACGAGGGAGCCGAGCTGGTGCACGCGCAGGGTGTTGGTGGAGCCGGGCGCGTTCGGGGGGCTGCCGGCGACGACGACCACGTATTCGCCCGGCTTGGCCAGTCCGAGGCCGAGCATGCTCTGGTCGACCTGGCGGAACATGTCGTCGGTGTGCTGTACGAAGTCCGTCAGGAACGTCTCGACGCCCCAGGAGAGGGCGAGCTGGTCGCGGACCTCGGGCACCGGGGTGAAGGCGAGCAGCGGGAGTTCGCAGTGTAGCCGGGAGAGGCGGCGGACGGTGTCGCCGGTCTGCGAGAACGCGACCAGGGCCTTGGCGCCGATGTTGCGGGCGATCCGGCTGGCGGCGACGGTCAGGGCGCCGCTGTGGGTGCGCGGGTCGTGCTGCAGGACGGGTACCCCGAAGTCGCCGTTCTCGGTGGTGGTGACGATCTTCGCCATGGTGCTGACGGTGAGGACGGGGTATTTGCCGACCGAGGTCTCTCCGGAGAGCATGACGGCGTCGGCGCCGTCGAGGACCGCGTTGGCGACGTCGGAGGCCTCCGCGCGGGTCGGGCGGGAGTTCTCGATCATCGAGTCGAGCATCTGGGTGGCGACGATGACCGGCTTGGCGTTTTCGCGGCAGAGCTGGACGGCGCGCTTCTGCACCAGCGGGACCTGGTCGAGGGGCAGTTCGACGCCGAGGTCGCCGCGGGCGACCATGACGCCGTCGAAGGCCAGCACGATCGCTTCCAGGTGGACGACGGCTTCGGGTTTCTCGACCTTGGCGATGACGGGGAGGGTCTTCTTCTCCTCGGCCATGATCTGGTGCACGAGCTTGATGTCGTCGGGCGAGCGGACGAACGACAGGGCGATCAGGTCGACGCCGAGGCCGAGGGCGAAGCGCAGGTCGGCCTCGTCCTTCTCGCTCATCGCGGGGACGCTGACGGCGACGTTCGGCAGCGAGACGCCCTTGTTGTTGCTGACCGGGCCGCCCTCGGTGACGAGGCAGCGGATGTCCTCGTCGTCGACGGCGGAGACCTCGACGGCGACCTTGCCGTCGTCGATCAGGAGGCGGTCGCCGACCTTTACCTCTTTCGGCAGCTTGCGGTAGGTGCAGCTGACCCGGTCGGGGGTGCCGAGGATGTCTTCGCTGGTGATGGTGACGATGTCACCGGTGTTCCACACGTGCGGGCCGTTGGCGAATCTGCCGAGCCGGATCTTGGGGCCCTGCAGGTCGGCGAGGACGGCGACGGCGCGGCCGGTCTCCTTCGCGGCGGCGCGGACCATGTCGAAGACCTTCTGGTGGTCCTCGTGGCTGCCGTGGCTGAAGTTCAGCCGGGCCACGTCCATGCCGGCCTCTACGAGCCCGAGCATGCGCTCGGGGGAGGCGGTGGCGGGACCCATGGTGCAGACGATCTTTGCGCGGCGTGTCACAGCCATCAGGCTAGTCTCTCTTTCGGATCGGCTCGCTGGCCGACCCCCATCAAAAGGATGAACTGCGAACGGCGACGCCCCGGTTCGGTCCGTCGGGCGTGCCTTCGATCAGCAGGGGTCGCGGGCGTCAGCGACCGCAATCGGCTTCAGCTTATCGGTCGGCTCCCGGCGGCCGCCGGGAGATGGCCCGACAGGGATACGGCCCGGCCCGGGTGTCGCCCTCGCCCTCGGTGAACCCGAATACCGATTGTCACGTGTTGACTGCAGCCGGTTAACTGAATCGGCATCGGTCAGGGGGTGCAGCGATGGCGATCCGGTGGTGGGCGAGCAGGCGACAGCGGGTGCTGGAGCGCGCGGCCCGCGAGCAGGAGTACGAGAGCGAGGCGGCCCGGCGGCGGCTGCTGCGCCACGCGGCACAGTGCGGCGGGGCCCGCGCGCTGCCCCGGCAGCGGGCGGCCGCGGAGGCCGTGCGGGTCTGACCGGATCGCGGGGCGGGTGGGCCGCCCCGCGATCGCCGGTTCAGCGGACGGCGGCCAGCGGCTGCGACGTCGGGCGTACCGGGGCCGGCAGTTCGCCGAATCCGCCCAGGTAGGTGTGGATCGCCGCGGCGGCCGCCCGGCCCTCCGCGATGGCCCACACGATCAGCGACGCGCCGCGGTGCATGTCGCCCGCGACGAAGACGCCCTCGGCGCCGGTCTGCCAGTCGTCGTCGGCGTCGACTGCTCCCCTGTCGTTGCGGGTCACCCCGAACTGGGTGAGCAGCGGCTGCTGCTCGGTGCCGTCGAAACCGATGGCCAGCAACACCAGGTCGGCGCGGAGGTCGCGCTCCGATCCTTCCTGGACGGTGACGGTACGGCGGCCGTCGATCCGCTCGACGACGACATCCGCGACGCGTACCGACGCGACGTTGCCGTTGCCGTCGTCGACGAACTCCTGCACGGCGACGCCGAAGACGCGCTCGCCGCCCTCCTCGTGCGCGGGGTAGTTGCGCAGGATGGTCGGCCAGGTCGGCCACGGGTGCAGCTCGCCGGCGCGGACCTCGGGCGGCAGCGGGTACTGGTCGAGCTGGATCACGCCGGCCGCGCCCTGGCGGTGTGCGACGCCGAGGCAGTCGGCGCCGGTGTCACCGCCGCCGATGATCACGACGTGCTTGCCGTTGGCGTCGATCGGCGTCGTGTCCTGCAGGCCGGCGACGACGCGGTTGGCGGGCACCAGGTGCTCCATCGCCAGGTGCACGCCCGCGAGGTGCCGCCCCGGGGTGCCGGGCGTGTCGCGCCCGGCGAGGGCGCCGCAGGTGAGCAGCACCGCGTCGAAGCGTTCCCGCAGGTCGTCGGCGGTCACGTCGACGCCGACCTCGACGCCGGTCTCGAAGACCACGCCCTCGGCCGCCATCTGGGCCAGGCGCTCGTCGATGCGCACCTTCTCCAGCTTGAAGTCCGGGATGCCGTACCGCAGCAGGCCGCCGATCCGGTCGTCGCGCTCGTAGACGGTGACGGAGTGACCGGCGCGGGCCAGTTGCTGCGCGGCGGCGAGCCCGGCCGGGCCGGAGCCGACCACGGCGACGCTGCGGCCCGACCGGACGACCGGGGGCTGCGGCACCAGGCCGGCGGCGAACGCGTGGTTGGCGATCTCCACCTCGACCTGCTTGATCGTCACCGGGTCGTCGGAGATGCCGAGCACGCAGGCGGCCTCGCACGGCGCCGGGCAGAGCCGGCCGGTGAACTCCGGGAAGTTGTTCGTCGCGTGCAGGCTCTCCGCGGCCGCCGCCCAGGCGTTCGTGCGGACCAGGTCGTTCCAGTCCGGGATGCGGTTGCCCAGCGGACAGCCCTCGTGGCAGAACGGGATGCCGCAGTCCATGCACCGGGTGGCCTGGTCGCGGATGAGCTCGCCGTCGGCCGACGGGTACACCTCCCGCCAGTCGCGGATGCGTACCGGCACCGGGCGGCGCTTCGGCAGCTGCCGCTCGTAACGCAGGAAACCGTTCGGATCAGGCACGGGTGACCCCCATAACCGCCTCGTCGATGTTCCGACCGGCGGCTTCGGCGGTCCTGATCAGCTCCATCACGCGCTTGTAGTCGCGCGGCACGACCGCGGTGAACTCCGCCACCGCCGTCGGCCAGTCCTTGAGCAGCCGTTCCGCGACGGCGGAGTCGGTCTCGGCGAAGTGCTTCTCCACCAGGGCGTGCAGTCGTTCCCGCTCCTCGTCGGTGAGCGGGGTGAGATCGACCAGCTCGGGGTTGATCCGGCCCGCGTCGAGGTTGTGCACGAACGCGGTGCCGCCGCTCATGCCCGCGGCGAAGTTACGTCCGACGGGGCCGAGCACGACGACGGTGCCGCCGGTCATGTATTCGCAGCCGTGGTCGCCGACGCCCTCGACGACGGCCTCGGCGCCGGAGTTGCGCACGGCGAACCGCTCACCCGCGCGGCCGCGCAGGAACACCTCGCCGCTCGTGGCGCCGTACAGGATGGTGTTGCCCGCGATGATGTTCTCCTCCGCGACGAACGGCGCGGTGGGGGCGGGGCGCACGACCACCCGGCCGCCGGAGAGCCCCTTGGCCACGTAGTCGTTGGTGTCGCCGATCAGGCGCAGGGTGACGCCGCGCGGCAGGAACGCGCCGAACGACTGGCCGCCGGTGCCGCGCAGGGTGAACGCGATGGTGTCGTCGGGCAGGCCGTTGCCGCCGTAGCGGCGGGTGACCTCGCCGCCGAGCATCGCGCCGACGCTGCGGTGGTCGTTGCGCACGGCCACCTCGGCGCGGACCTGGGCGCCCGCCTCGAGCGCGGGCGCGGCGAGCGCGATGAGCTCGTTGTCGAGCGACTTCTCCAGGCCGTGGTCCTGCTTGACGATGCCGCGACGCGCGGTGCCCTCGGGCAGCTCCGGCACGAACAGCACCGGCGACAGGTCCAGGCCCTTGGCCTTCCAGTGCGAGACGGCGGGCTCGATTTCGAGGAGCTCCGCGTGCCCGATGGCCTCGTCGATGGTGCGGAAGCCCAGCTCGGCGAGGTAGCCGCGGACCTCCTCGGCGAGGAACAGGAAGAAGTTCTCCACGAACTCGGGCTTGCCGGTGAACCGCTCGCGCAGCACCGGGTTCTGCGTGGCGATGCCGACCGGGCAGGTGTCCAGGTGGCAGACCCGCATCATGATGCAGCCCGACACGATCAGCGGCGCGGTCGCGAAACCGAACTCCTCGGCGCCGAGCAGCGCCGCGATGATCACGTCGCGGCCGGTCTTGAGCTGGCCGTCGACCTGCACGGTCACCCGGTCGCGGAGGTTGTTGAGCAGCAGTGTCTGCTGGGCCTCGGCGAGTCCGAGCTCCCACGGGGAGCCGGCGTGCTTGAGCGAGTTGAGCGGGGACGCGCCGGTGCCGCCGTCGTGACCCGAGATCAGGATGACGTCGGCCTTGAGCTTGGCCACGCCCGCCGCGACGGTGCCGACCCCGATCTCGGAGACCAGCTTCACGTGTACGCGGGAAGCCGGGTTGACGTTCTTGAGGTCGTGTACGAGCTGCGCCAGGTCCTCGATGGAGTAGATGTCGTGGTGCGGCGGCGGCGAGATCAGCCCGACGCCCGGCGTGGCGTGCCGGGTCTTCGCGATCCACGGCCACACCTTGTTGCCGGGCAGCTGGCCGCCCTCGCCGGGCTTCGCGCCCTGCGCCATCTTGATCTGCAGGTCGTCGGCGTTGACGAGGTATTCGCTTGTCACACCGAAACGCCCGGAGGCGATCTGCTTGACCGACGAGCGGCGCTGCGGGTCGTAGAGGCGCTCGACGTCCTCGCCGCCCTCGCCGGTGTTGGACTTGCCGCCGAGGCGGTTCATCGCGATCGCGAGGGTCTCGTGCGACTCGGCCGAGATGGAGCCGTAGCTCATCGCGCCGGTGGCGAAGCGCTTGACGATCTCGGAGGCCGGCTCGACCTCGTCCAGCGGCACCGGCTCACGGTCCTTGAAGCGGAACAGCCCGCGCAGCGAGCCCGCCTGCTCGGCCAGGCCGTCGACCTTCGCCGTGTACTGCTTGAAGACGTCGTACTGCTTGCTGCGGGTCGCGTGCTGCAGCAGGAAGACGGTCTCCGGGTTGAACAGGTGCAGCTCGCCCTCGCGGCGCCACTGGTACTCGCCGCCGACCTCGAGGCGGCGGTGGCTGCGCTCGGCCGGGTTGCTCGGGTACGCCTTCGCGTGCCGGGCGGCGACCTCCGCGTGGATCTCGGCCAGGCCGGAGCCGCCGATGCGCCCGGAGGTGCCGGCGAAGTAGCGCTGCAGCAGCCGGTTGTCGAGGCCGACCGCCTCGAACACCTGCGCGCCGCAGTACGAGGACACCGTGGAGATGCCCATCTTCGACATGATCTTCAGGACGCCCTTGCCGAGCGCCTTGACGTAGTTGCGGACCGCCTTCTTCGACTCCATGCCCGCGAGCGGGCCGGTGGCGATGAGGTCGTCGACGGTCTCGAACGCCAGGTACGGGTTGACCGCCGCGGCGCCGTACCCGATCAGCACGGCCGCGTGGTGCACCTCCCGGCAGTCGCCGCTCTCCACGACGAGCGCCACCTGCGTGCGGGTCTGCTCGCGCACCAGGTGCTGATGCACCGCCGCGGTAAGCAGCAGCGACGGGATCGGCGCCAGGTCCGCGTTGGAGTCGCGGTCGGAGAGCACGAGAATGCGCACGCCGTCCTCGATCGCCTCGGACACGTGGCGGCAGATCTGCGTCAGCCGCGCCTTGATGCCCTGCGCGCCCTCGCGCAGCGGGTACAGGCCGGAGACCCGGACCGCCTTGAAGCCGGGCAGGTCGCCGTCCTCGTCGATGGAGAGCAGCTTGGCCAGCTCGTCGTTGTCGATGATCGGGTACGGCAGCACGATCTGCCGGCAGCTCGCCGGGCCCGGGTTCAGCAGGTTGCCCTCGGGCCCGATGGTCGTCGACAGGCTGGTCACCAGCTCCTCGCGGATGGCGTCCAGCGGCGGGTTGGTCACCTGGGCGAACAGCTGGTGGAAGTAGTCGAACAGCAGCCGCGGGCGGGTCGACAGCGGCGAGATCGGCGTGTCGGTGCCCATCGATCCGAGCGGCTCGGCGCCGCTGCGGGCCATCGGCGCGACCAGGATCTTCAGCTCCTCCTCGGTGTAGCCGAAGATCTGCTGGCGGCGCATGACCGAGTCGTGCGTGTAGATGATGTGCTCGCGCGGGGGCAGGTCCTGCAGGTCGATCATCCCGGCGTGCAGCCACTCGTCGTACGGCCGCGCGGCGGCCAGCTCGGCCTTGATCTCGTCGTCGTGCACGATCCGGCCGGCCTCGGTGTCGACCAGGAACATCCGGCCCGGCTGCAGCCGGCCCTTAGCGACCACCGTCGCCGGGTCGAGGTCGAGCACGCCCGCCTCGGAGCCGAGCACGACCAGGCCGTCGCTGGTGTGCCACCAGCGGCCCGGGCGAAGGCCGTTGCGGTCGAGGACCGCGCCGATCAGGGTGCCGTCGGTGAACGCCACGCTGGCCGGACCGTCCCACGGCTCCATGAGGGTCGCGTGGAAGCGGTAGAAGGAGCGCCGGGCCGGGTCCATGCCCAGGTCGTTCTCCCACGCCTCCGGGATCATCATCAGCACGGCGTGCGGCAGGCTGCGACCGGACAGGTGCAGCAGCTCCAGGACCGCGTCGAAGTTCGCCGAGTCCGACGCCTCCGGCGTGCAGATCGGGAAGAGCCGCTTGAGGTTGCCGGGCACGTTCGGCGAGGCGAGCAGGGCCTCGCGGGCGGCCATCCAGTTCTTGTTGCCGCGGATCGTGTTGATCTCACCGTTGTGTGCGATGAACCGGTAGGGGTGCGCCAGCGGCCACGACGGGAACGTGTTGGTCGAGAAGCGGGAGTGCACCAGCGCGATCGCGCTGTCCACCCTGGAGTCGGCGAGATCCGGGAAGAACTCGGGCAGCTGGTCGGGCGTCAGCATGCCCTTGTAGGTCATCGTGCGCGCCGACAGCGACGGGAAGTACGCCGCGACGCCGCGCTGCGACGTCTCCCGCTCGGCCTGCTTGCGGATGCAGAACGCCACCCGGTCGAGCTCGATGCCGGAGAGCGGCTCGCCCGCCGGGCCGGCGGCGGTGCCGGTGAGCCGGTGCGCGGCGAGGAAGACCTGCTTGATCTGGGGGCGGGCCGCCTCGGCGGTCTCGCCGAGCCCGGACGGGTCGACGGGCACGTCGCGCCAGCCGAGGATGTCGCCGCCCTCGACCAGGGCGTACTTCTCGAAGACCGCGATCGCGCGGGCGGCCTCGTCCGGGTCGTTGGGCAGGAACACCAGGCCGGTCGCGTACGAGCCGGCCGCCGGCAGGTCGAAACCCGCAACGGCGCGCAGGAACACGTCGGGAACCTGGATCATGATGCCGGCGCCGTCGCCCGTGTTGTACTCGGCGCCCCGGGCGCCACGGTGATCGAGCCGGATCAGCGCAGACAGGCCCTTGGCGACCACGTCGTGGGAGCGCCGACCGTGCAGGTCGGCGACGAACGCCACGCCGCATGCGTCGCGTTCCTGAGCCGGGTCGTACAACCCCTGAGGGTGCGGAAAAGCCACCGGGCCTCCGATCGTCACTGGTGTTCCGTTCAAGGTCGGGACGACGTCGGCCCTGCAAAGTCTCTAGAGTCTACGTTAGTCGTCACCGATCTCCGCCAGGTGCGGATAGATCACACTTTTGCCCACCGGTTCGTCACCGTTGGAGCGTCGGGGGCGGTATGTCGTTGCCGGGGGAGAGCCGACGCCGGAGCAACGGGTAGTCTCGCGCGGTGGCGCTAGAGGATACCGACGTCTTCACCCGGCTGGAACGCTTCTACGATGCCGTGCCCCGCGACGCCGCCGTCGCGGAGGACATCGGCGGGTTCGTGCTCTTCGTCAACGACGGCGGGGGATGGCCGTTCTACGCACGTCCCCGCCTTGGCGGCGCCGAAACACCGTCCGCCGCTGATATTACCGCCGTCCGGCAGCGGCAACGGGACCTCGGCGTCCCCGAGGCGTTCGAATGGGTACACGAGACGACCCCGGACCTGCTGGCCGTGGCCCGTTCCGGCGGGCTGGACGTGCTGCTCGCGCCGCTGATGGTGCTCGAGAGCGCGGCGCTCGTGCCGGACCTGCCACTGCCCGGCGCCGAGATCCGCTTCCTGGACCCGGCGTCGCCGGCCTTCGGTGCCGACCTCAACGCCAGCCGCGCGGTCGGCCGCCTCGGCTTCGGCGCGCCGACGAACACCACGGCCGTGCAGGCGGGCTCGCTGGTGGTCGAGGTCGCCGGCCCGGAGCAGCGCGACGCGGTGCCCCCGCTGAGCGAGGAGGCCCTCGCGCAGCTGACCCGCCGGCACACCGCCGGCCGGCTGCTCAGCGCGGTCGTCGAGTCGCCCGCCGAGGGCATCCTGTCCTGCGGAACGGCGCAGCGCGCCGGCGCGGTGGCCGAGGTCGCCGGGGTGGCCACGCTGCCGTCGGCCCGCCGCCGCGGCTACGCGTCGCAGCTGACCGCGAGCCTGGCCCGGCGCACGCTGCAGGACGGCGTCGACCTGGTCCTGCTCTCGGCCGGCGACGACGACGTCGCCCGCCTCTACTCCAAGGTCGGCTTCCGGCGCATCGGCACCGCCTGCATCGCCGAGCCGGCCGCCGCCCCGGGGTAAAGGTCAGTCCGGGGGCTGCCAGTCGGCCGCCAGTCCCCGGGCGTGACCCAGGATGCGGGGGCGCAGCGAGCCGAGCGCGGCGTTACGCGCCCGCAGCGCCAGCCGGCCGCGCGCCTGCACGACGGCCGACATGCGGCGGGTCTGCCGGACCACGCTCGCCGTCCGCGGACGCCGGGCCCGGTCGTACGCCTCGACGGCCGCGCCCAGCTGCGCACCGGGCGCGCAGTCGGCGACCAGCGAACGCAGCGTCGCCGCGTCCTCGAACGCCAGGCAGGCGCCCTGCCCCAGGTGGTGCGGCATCGCGTGCGCGGCGTCGCCGAGCAGCACCACGCCGCCCGAGCCCACCCTGAAGCCGTAGGAGCGCGGTAGCGGCCGCAGCTCCCTGACCTCCTGCGGCACCAGGTCCTCGGGCCGGGTCGCGGCCAGCAGCGCGCCGACCGGGGCGTGCCAGCTCGCGAACCAGCGCCGCAGCAGGGCCAGCTGGGTGGCGGCGGACTCGGGCCGGGGCGCGCCCGCCGCGGTGGCGATCCAGTAGACGCCGCCGCGGCCGGCCGCGTGTTCGCCCAGCGGCATGGAGACGAAGCGGTAGCCGGCGCCCAGCGTCTCGCCGCCGGCCAGCTGGTCCGCGGGCAGGTCCGGCACCCGGAAGCCGGGGATGACCGCCTGCCACGAGGCGAAGCCCGACCCGACCGCCACGGCCTCCGGTGCCAGCGCCCGGCGAACCGCGCTGTCGATGCCGTCGGCGGCGACCAGCAGGTCGGCCTCGAACAGGGTGTTCCCGTCGCTCACGCTGGGACGCTTGGCGCGGCCGGTGCGCACCGCGGTGATCTCGACACCGGTACGGATGTCGACCCGCTCGCCGAGCCCGGCGACCAGGGCGTCGTAGAGGTCCTCCAGGTGCACCACCGCCGGGCCGGGTCCGGCGCCCGGCCGGGCGCGCGGCGCGGCCAGCCACTGGCCGTCGGGCCGGCGCACGCCGCCGTCGGGCAGCGGCAACGCGATCGCCGACCAGCCGCCGTCCGGGTCGAGGGCCTCGAGGGCGCGCCGCCCGTTCGGCCAGAGCACCAGCGCGGTCGGTGACGCGGCCACCCGCTCACCGCGCTCGAGCAGGGTCACCTGCCAGCCCTCGCGGGCCAGGGCACCGGCGGTGGCCAGCCCGGCCATGCCGGCACCGACCACCACGGCCGTACGCACGCCGCCGCCTCTCGCCCGGGCGGTCAGTGCTCGTCGGCGGAGGCGGACGCGGACGATCTGTCGTCGCCGTCGTCCCCGGGACCGTCCGCGGGCGCGGCCCCGGTCGTCTCGGGCGGCAGGACCCCGGTGCGCTCGTACGCCCGGAAGCGTTCCTCGCTGACCACCTGGTACGCCTTCGGCGCCTTGGCCTGCTCCGGGGCGGCCTCCACGTCGACCCGCGAGGTGTCGTCCGCCGCGGCCGGCTCGGGCGCCGTGTCGGGCGCGTCGATCGGCACCACGTACTCGCGCGGGCCCTTGACCAGCAGGAAGTAGATCAACGCGCCGAGGAAGACCACCACGGAGGTGAAGACGTTCAGCCGTACGCCGAAGAAGTGGTTGGCGTCGTCGACGCGCAGCACCTCGATCCAGGTGCGGCCGACGGTGTACGCCATCACGTAGATCGCGAACGCCCGGCCCCGGCCGAACTTGAACTTGCGGTCGAGCAGGAAGACCAGGCCGGCGACGCCGAGGTCCCACACGGCCTCGTAGAGGAACGTCGGATGGTACAGGTCCGGCAGGGTCACGGCCTTGCCGTCGATGACCGTGGCGTGGCCCGGGTTCGAGCGGTCCATGTCGTGCACCCGCAGGCCCCACGGCAGGGTGGTGACGCTGCCGTACAGCTCGTTGTTGAACCAGTTGCCGATCCGGCCGATCGCCTGCGCCAGCGGCAGCGCCGGCGCCAGGGCGTCGGCGAAGACGCTCAGCGGCAGGCCGAGCTGGCGTGCCGCGATCCAGGCGCCCACCGCGCCACCGGCGACGGCGCCCCAGATGCCGAGGCCGCCCTCCCAGATCTGGAAGACCCGGATCGGGTCGCCTCCGGAGCCGAAGTACTCACCCGGCGAGGTGATGACGTGGTAGATCCGCGCGCCGATGATGCCGAACGGCACGGCCCACACGGCCATGTCCAGCGAGGCCCACGGCGCCACGCCGCGGCGGCGCAGGCGGTACTCCATGACTAGGACGGCGACGACGATGCCCAGGACGATGCAGAGCGCGTAGGCCCGGAGGGGCAGTCCGAGGACGTGCCAGACCGAGGTCGCGGGGCTGGGGATGGCGGCGAGGTTCACGCGGGCACCCTACCGCCGATCCCTGATACGGCAATCACAAGGGTTTGGAGACCCGCACACCCTCAGCCAACTCCGCACTGAGCGCGCGCAGCCGGTTCAGGCCCGTGCCCCGGTCGGGTGCGTCCAGGACGCAGCGGATCAGGGCGCTGCCGACGATCACGCCGTCGGCGAACGCGGCGACCTCGGCCGCCTGTGCGCCCGTGCCGACGCCCAGGCCGACGCCGACCGGCATGCCCGGGTCGACCGCGCGGACGCGGGCGACCAGCTCGGGTGCCTGCGACGACACCTGGTTGCGGGCGCCGGTGACGCCCATCAGCGCGGTCGCGTAGACGAAGCCGCGGCACTGGCCGACGGTCATCGCCAGCCGGGCGTCCGTCGATGACGGCGATACCAGGAACGTGCGGTCGATCGAGTGCCGGTCGGACGCGGCGATCCACTCCGCGGCCTCGTCCGGGATCAGGTCCGGGGTGATCATGCCGGTCGCCCCGGCCGCGGCGAGGTCGCGGGCGAAGGCGTCGACGCCGTACTTCTCGACCGGGTTCCAGTAGGTCATCAGCACGACCGTGGCGCCCGCGTTCGCCACCGCCTCGATGATGCGCAGCGTGTCCCGGGTGCGTACGCCGGCGGCCAGGGCGATGTCGCTCGCCCGCTGGATCACCGGCCCGTCCATCACCGGATCGGAGTAGGGCAGCTCGACCTCGATGACGTCGCAGCCGGCCTCGGCCATGGCGACCATCGAGGCGATGCTGTCGTCGACGGTCGGGAAGCCGGCCGGCATGCAGCCGACGAGGACCGCGCGGCCCTCGGCCTTCGCCTTGCCGAAGGTGTCCGCGATGCTCACGACTGCTCCCCCGGTACGAGCTGCTCGACCTCGTCGAGGATGCCGAAGTAGGCCCCGGCGGTGTGCACGTCCTTGTCGCCGCGGCCGGACAGGTTGATCACGATCGTGGGGGTCCGGCCGAGCTCGGCGGTCAGCTGCGGCACGATCCGCGCGGCGCCGGCCAGGGCGTGCGCGCTCTCGATCGCCGGGATGATGCCCTCGGTGCGGCAGAGCAGCTGGAACGCCGCCATCGCCTCGGCGTCGGTGACCGGCTCGTAGCGGGCCCGCCCGGTGTCGTGCAGCCAGGCGTGCTCCGGGCCGACGCCCGGATAGTCCAGCCCGGCCGAGATCGAGTGCGACTCGATGGTCTGGCCGTCGTCGTCCTGCAGCACGTAGGTGCGGGCGCCGTGCAGCACCCCCGCCGTGCCGCCGGTGATCGAGGCGGCGTGCCGGCCGGTCTCGATGCCGTCGCCGCCGGCCTCGAAGCCGTACAGGCGCACGGCGGGGTCCGGCACGAAGGCGTGGAATATGCCGATCGCGTTCGAGCCGCCGCCGATGCAGGCGGCGACCGCGTCCGGCAGCCGGCCGATCTTCTCCAGGCACTGCGCGCGGGCCTCGATGCCGATGCCGCCGACGAAGTCGCGGACGATCTCCGGGAACGGGTGCGGCCCGGCCGCCGTGCCCAGCAGATAGTGCGTCGTGTCGACGCTGGAGACCCAGTCGCGCAGGGCCTCGTTGAGCGCGTCCTTGAGGGTGCGCGAGCCGTTCGACACCGGGACGACGGTGGCGCCGAGCATGCGCATCCTGGCCACGTTGAGCGCCTGCCGCTCGGTGTCCATCTCGCCCATGTAGACCACGCACTCGAGGTCGAGCAGCGCGGCCGCGGTGGCGCTGGCGACGCCGTGCTGGCCCGCCCCCGTCTCGGCGATGACCCGCGGCTTGCCCATCCGCTTGGCGAGCAGGGCCTGACCGAGCACGTTGCGCACCTTGTGCGCGCCGGTGTGGTTGAGGTCCTCGCGCTTGAGCAGCACCTCGGCGCCGAGCGCCGCGGAGAGCCGGTCGGCCGCGTACAGCAGCGACGGCGTGCCCGCGTAGTCGCGCAGCAGCCCGCTGAACCGCTCCTGGAAGACCGGGTCGACCTTCGCCGCCCGGTACGCCGCGTCCAGCTCGTCGAGGGCGCGGACGAGCGCCTCGGGTACGAAGCGCCCGCCGAACCGCCCGAAATGACCGGCCAGGTCCGGCAGCACCGGCGTGCTCGTGCCGGCACCCAGGTCGCTCATCGCACCGGCCGGGGAGTCGCCGGGTGGTTGCCCGCGTTGACGAGCTCGGCGACGGCGTCGCGCGGGCTCTTCTTCGTGACCAGGCCCTCGCCGACCAGCACCGCGTCCGCGCCGGCCGACGCGTAGCGGATCAGGTCGTGCGGGCCACGCACGCCGGACTCGGCGATCTTCACGACGTTGTTCGGCAGGCCGGGCGCGATCCGCTCGAAGACGGACCGGTCCACCTCGAGGGTGCGCAGGTCGCGGGCGTTGACGCCGATGACCTGTGCCCCGGCGTCCAGAGCCCGGTCGGCCTCTTCCTCGTTGTGCACCTCGACGAGCGCCGTCATGCCCAGCGACTCGATGCGCTCGAGCAGGCCGACGAGCACGTTCTGCTCCAGCGCCGCGACGATGAGCAGGACGAGGTCGGCGCCGTGTGCCCGTGCCTCGTGCACCTGATAGCTGGAGACGACGAAGTCCTTGCGCAGCACCGGCACCGAGACCGCGGCTCGCACCGCGGCCAGGTCCTCGAGCGAACCGCCGAACCATCGGCCCTCGGTGAGCACGCTGATGCAGCGGGCGCCACCCGCCGCGTACTCGCCCGCCAGCTCGGCCGGGTCCGGGATGTCCGCCAGCGCGCCCTTGGACGGCGACGACCGCTTGACCTCCGCGATCACCGCCACGCCGGGCTTGCGCAGCGCCGCGTACGCGTCGATCGCCGGCGGGGCCGCCGCGGCGAGGTCACGCACCCGCTCCAGCGAGATCTGCTCCTGCCGGGCCGCGACGTCCTCGCGCACACCGGCGAGGATCTCCTCGAGCACGTTCTGCGGTCCTGCACCACGCTCCGCGGGTCCGCCACTGCCCGCTTCCGCCTGATCGGATGTCACCTAATGACTCCCCTCTCCGGGTGTCCTCGGCCCGATGCTAGGTGGCCGCCGACACACACAACCCCCCGGGGTACGGCGCGCCTCGCGACGTGGACTGCGGCATAATGCCCTGCCGGGTGACGCATGTCAGTTCACTCACATCCTCCTCCTACGCATCTCGCGGCTAGCTGGGACCCCCTGGATGATCGGCTGATCCCACTCAGCGTTGACGGCGGTGTCACGGTTCGGAAATACGACACGGGCATCATGGGACTCGGGCAAACTGGTCGGCGACACCGGGGAACGCCGGCCCCCGGTAAGAGTCTTGTGGAGTGGACCATGACTGCTGCAGAGGTTGGTTTCGCCGCCCTCTCCCGCGCGGTCGTCGCGGCGGCCGCGGACCTGGTCGCCGACGTCGAGCGCCGCGTGGTCGGGGACGCGAACGTGCGCACGGCCCAGGGCAACGCCTGGGCGGCGATGTGCGCCGACCGCGCCCGCGCGCAGGCCCGCGCCGACGTGGACGCGCTGGTCGCGGCGCTCGCGGCCCGCCCGCGCGGCCCGCAGGGGCCGCCGCGCGGCCCGCAGGCGGCGCGGCACAGCGAACCGACCGGCGGCACGCAGACCGGCGGCAGCACAACGGACACCACCCGTGGTGGCAACGGCGGGAAGCGTGCGGGCGGCGCCGAGCCGGCCCGTGGTCAGCGTGCCGTCGGGTCGTCGCCGCGGTCCAGCGCGTCCCAGGCCGCCCTCGTGTCCACCCGCTGATCGGTGTCCGGCGGGGCCGGCGCGGCGCGGCGTTCGTAGCGTGCGCCCATCGCCGGCCACTCGTGGCCGTACCGGGCCGCCGACAGCCCGCCGAGCAGGATCAGCAGGCCACCCGCGACACAGACCACCGGCCAGAACGTGGCGCCCGCGCCCGCCGAGCCGGCCTCCAGGCCCGCCCGGCCCGCGATCGCGCCCGCCGCGACCCCCAGGCCGGCCAGTGCGATCAGAGCGCCGAGCACCCGCCGCGGCAGTCCCCGGGTCGCCGGCAGCGCGCCGGCACCGGCGAGCGCGACCAGCGCCAGGCCGACCACCCACGGCTCGAGGTCCGCGCCCGTGCGGACCGTGCGCAGCGCAGACAGGCCGGGCCGCTCGGTCACGAGCTCCGACCAGGTGCGGGTGACGCCGTAGAGCGCGCACGCCGCGCCCGCGACGCAGAGCAGCACCGCGGCCGTCAGGCGGCGCCCGGCGCTCATCAGCGGGCCGCGCGCAGCGTCTCGGCGGCGGCGATCGCGGCCAGCACGGCGGCGGCCTTGTTGCGGCTCTCCTGCTCCTCGGCGGCGGGGTCGGAGTCGGCGACGATGCCCGCGCCGGCACCCACGTAGGCCGTACCGCCGCGCAGCAGCGCCGTGCGGATCGCGATCGCCATGTCCATGTCGCCCGCGAAGCCGAAGTAGCCGACCGTGCCGCCGTACAGGCCGCGGCGGGTCGGCTCGAGACCCTCGATGATCTCCATGGCCCGGACCTTGGGCGCGCCCGACAGCGTCCCGGCCGGGAACGTGGCGGCCAGCGCGTCGAAGGCGCTGCGGTCGTCGCGCAGCTCGCCGACCACGGTCGAGACGATGTGCATGACGTGGCTGTAGCGCTCGATGCGGGCGAAGTCCGGCACCTCGACCGTGCCCGCCCGGCAGACCCGGCCCAGGTCGTTGCGGCCCAGGTCGACGAGCATGACGTGCTCGGCGCGTTCCTTCGGGTCGGCGAGCAGTTCGGCCGCGAGCGCGTTGTCCTGCTCGGGCGTGGCGCCGCGCCACCTGGTGCCGGCGATCGGGTGCAGCAGGGCCCGGCGCACCCCGCCCTCCTCGGCGCTGACCTTGAGGTGGGCCTCCGGCGACGACCCGACGATGTCGAACTCGTCGAAGCGCAGCAGGTACATGTACGGGCTGGGGTTGGTGGCCCGCAGCACCCGGTAGACGTCGAGCGGATCCGCGTCGGTGGCCCGTTCGAAGCGCTGGGCGACGACGATCTGGAAGCACTCGCCGGCCCGGATCGCCTCCTTGGCCGTCTCGACCGCCCTCTGGTAGTCGCCCGGCGCGGTGCGGCTGACCACCTCGCCGGGCGACACCCGCTCGACTGTGGAGATCATCGGCGGGGTGGGGCGCGACAGCGCCGTCGTCATCGCATCGAGCCGACCGACCGCCTGGTGGTAGGCCGCGCGGGCCGCCGCCGGTTCCGCGCCGGCCGGCAGGACCGCGTTGGCCACCAGGATCGCCGAGCCGTCGTAGTGGTCGAGCACGACCAGGTCGGTGGCGAGCATCATGCCCAGCTCGGGCAGGGGCACGTCGTCCGCCGCGATGGCCGGCAGCCGCTCGAAGCGGCGGATCAGGTCGTAGCTGAGGTAGCCGACCATGCCGCCGGTCAGCGGGGGCAGGTCATCGAGGTTGCCGGGCTCCTCGGGAGCGGCGAGGGCCGCGACGGTCTCACGCAGGGCGACCACCGGATCACCGTCCGCCGGTACGCCGTCGGGCGGGCTGCCGAGCCAGGCAGCCTGGCCGTCGCGCTCGACGAGCGTCGCCGCGCTGCGGACGCCGATGAACGAGTAGCGCGACCAGGCGGCGGTGCCGGCGCCCTGCTCGGCGGACTCGAGCAGGAAGGTGCCCGGCCCGCCGGCCAGCTTGCGGTAGACGCCGACCGGGGTCTCACCGTCGGCCAGCAGCCGCCGGGTGACCGGCACGACCCGGCGCCGGGCGGCCTGGGCGACGAAACCGTCCTCATCGGGCGAAACCGCTCCGGTGGTGGTCACGGGCGCTCCTCCTGGTGTACGGGCAGCTCATCGGAGAAGCAGGTGTGCGTTCCGGTGTGGCAGGCCGCGCCGACCTGCTCGACCGTGACCAGCAGCGCGTCGCCGTCGCAGTCGAGCGCGACCGACCGCACGTACTGGTGGTGGCCGGAGGTGGCGCCCTTCACCCAGTATTCGCGGCGGCTGCGGGACCAGTAGGTGGCCCGGCCCGTCGACAGGGTGCGGTGCAGCGCCTCGTCGTCCATCCATGCCATCATCAGCACGTCGCCGGTTCCGTACTCCTGGACGATCGCGGCCACCAGGCCGCCGGAGGTGCGGCGCAGGCGGGCGGCGATGGCCGGGTCCAGCGCGGAGACAGGTCCGTTCTCAAGGTCAGGTGCGGGCACAGGTCAGATTGTCCCGCATCGCCTACGACCGTCCACCTGGGCGTACCGGTAACCCACGATCCGGTCACTGACGCGGACTGGGGGTGTGACCGGGCGGCGGATGACGGTACCGTCGTCGTGCGCCGCCTGCCCGGGTGCTGCGCCAGCCGTCCGCCCGGTCTCCCCCGGCGTGGATCGTGCCGTCACTGGAACGGGAGTCTTGAACCGATGGAGCCGACGTCCGAGCCCGACCACAACCGCCAGTCGCGTGGCCTCGCCCGCTTCTGGCCGGTGCACGGGGCGGCCGCGCCGGCCCAGCGGCAGTCCGATGAGGATCCGGACGTGTCTCCCGGGTCCCGTGGCGCCGCCACGGCGCCCACGTCCGACCAGCAAGCCGGCGCCGCCGGCCCGACCGGGGAGCACCCGCAGGTGAGCGATCAGCAGTCCCAACCGCAGGATGATCATCAGGAGTCCGACGAGCCGGCGCAGAGCCCGTTCGCGCCGGGCCGGCCGCACCCGGCGCTGACCAGCGACACGCAGATGGTCGCCCTCGGTTCCCGCCGCCCGGCCGACGCGCTGCTCGGCTCCAACGGCTCCCGGTGGAGCAACCAGGTCGGCTTCCCGCAGGTCGAGACCAACGGGCACCGCAACGGCGACGCCGGGCCCCGGCACGGCGGCGCCCCGATCGCCAACGGCCAGGCGCCCGCCGGCGGCGGGTCCCGGCCCGTGCCCGGATCCCGCTCGCCGTTCGCGCCGGGCGGCGACGACGCACCGGGCGGGCCCCGGTCGCCGTTCATCCCCGCCGACGACGCCGCGCCCACGGCCCGGTCGCCGTTCGCACCGGCCGAGGAGGACGGCCCAGCCGACGCGCCGTTCGCCCCGTCGCCGTTCGCGCCGCAGGCGTCCGGCTCCGCGCCGGTGAGCGGCCCGCTCGCCGAGCCGCCGGCCGCGCCGGCACACCCGCTGGACCCGGCGACGCCGCTGCCCGGCGCGGCGGCGCCCGCCCGGCAGCCGGCCGAGCCCCGCCCGGTGAGCGCGCAGCCCGCGGCCTCCGGCACCGCACAGGTGCCCGCGCCGCGGCCCAACCGCCCGGTCAGCGCGCCGCCGGCCGCCACCGAGCAGCCGCCGGCCACCCGGTCCGTGCCGCACACGCTCGCCACCGACAACGCGCCGACCCGACTCGAGCCGACCGGGTGGGCCACCGCCGGGCCGCGGGCGGGAGCCTCCGGCAGCGCGACCGTCCCGGTCAGCCCGGCGGGCGGCCGCCGCAGCCGCGACGACGACGACCACGGCGCCCCGGCGCCGCGCCGGGCCGCGAGCCTCGACGACGCCGCCGAGGCACCGGCCGGCCGGCGGGCGGCCCGCGCCGCCGAGACCGACGCGGCCGACACCCCGCTGCGCCCGGGCGACGTGCACGAGACCTCGATCACCTTCTGGGAAGAGGCCGCGAGCGAGCAGTTCCGCGCCGAGTGGCACGAGATCAAGGCGCAGTTCGTCGACGACCCGGTGGCCGCGCTGACCAGGGCTCACGACCTGCTCACCGAGGCCGTGCACGAGCTGACCGAGTCGATGCTGGCGGAGCGCGACGATCTCGATCCGCTGCGCGGCTCGGCGACGCCGGACACCGAGAGCATGCGCATGGCGATGCGTGGCTACCGCGAGTTCCTGGACCGCATCCTCGCTCTCTGAGCGCTCATATCCCCACGGAAGCCGCGATCCCCCTGCCGGGGAGCGCGGCTTCCGTCGTTTCCCCGTGCCAGCTTGCCGGTTGCCGATTGCCCTGCGCACATAATTCATCTAGCGTTGAAATCAACATCCGATGAGTTTTTGAAGGAGGCGGGATGACCAGCGCCATCGAGGTCCGGGACCTCGTGGTCGACCGTGGCAGACGCCGCGTGCTGCACGGGATCGGCTGCTCGGTTCCGGCCGGCAGCGTCGTGGGGCTGCTCGGCCCGAGCGGCAGCGGGAAGACGACGCTCATCCGGGCGATCGTCGGCGTGCAGATCGTGAAGTCGGGCACGGTCACCGTGCTCGGCGAGCCGGCCGGATCGGCCGCCCTGCGGCGCACGGTCGGCTACGTGACCCAGGCGCCCAGCGTCTACGCCGACCTCACCGTCCGGGAGAACGCGCGGTACTTCGCCTCGCTCTACGGCCTGTCGGCGGCCGCCGCGGACCGGGCGATCGCGGACGTCGGCCTGGCCGACGCCGCCGGGCAACTGGTCGGCAACCTCTCCGGCGGCCAGCGCAGCCGCGCCTCGCTCGGCTGCGCGATGATCGGCAAGCCCCGGCTGCTGGTGCTCGACGAGCCCACCGTCGGCCAGGACCCGGTGCTGCGGGCCGACCTGTGGGCGAAGTTCCACGCCCTCGCCGCCGAGGGCACGACGCTGCTGGTCTCCAGCCACGTCATGGACGAGGCCGGACGGTGCGACCGGCTGCTGCTCATCCGCGAGGGGCGGCTGATCGGCGACGACTCCCCCGCCGCGATCCGCGCGGCGACGGGCACCGACGACCTCGAGGCGGCGTTCCTCCACCTGATCCGCGACAGCGAGCAGGTGGCGGCATGAGTTTGAGGATTACCTTCTCCACCACCGGGCGCATCCTGCGGCAGTTGCGACACGACCGGCGCACCGTCGGCCTGCTGATCGCGGTGCCGGCCCTCCTGCTCACCCTGCTCTATTTCATGTTCGACAACGCCGGCAGCACCTTCGACCGGATCGCCCTGGTCATGCTCGGCGTCTTCCCGTTCGTGATCATGTTCCTGGTGACCAGCATCGCGATGCTGCGCGAACGCACCACCGGCACGCTGGAACGGCTGCTCACCACCCCGCTCGGCAAGCTGGACCTGCTCTTCGGCTACGGGCTCGCGTTCGGGCTCGCCGCGGCGGTGCAGGCCACGGTCGCGGTCGCGGCGGCGTTCCTGCTGCTCGGGCTCGACACGGCCGGCAACGTCGGGCTGGTCGTGCTGATCGCGGTGGTCAACGCCGTCCTCGGGGTCGCGCTCGGGCTGTTCTGCAGTGCCTTCGCGCGCACCGAGTTCCAGGCCGTACAGTTCCTACCGGTGGTGGTCATTCCCCAGCTGCTGCTCTGCGGGTTGTTCGTGCCGCGGGCGCAGATGGCGGGCTGGCTGCAGGCGGTCGCGGACGTGATGCCGCTGTCGTACGCCGTCGAGGCGCTGGCCCAGGTCGGCGCGCACCCCGACCCCACCACGACGATGTGGCGCGGCCTGACGGTCGTGGCCGGCGCGGCGATCATCGCGCTGGTCCTGGCCGCGGCGACGCTCCGGCGTCGCACCCCCTGACCGAGGAGCGTTTTTGGTACGGCGCAGCGGGCGGCGTCCGGGAAACCAGGACACCAAGCAGTCCATCCTGGAATCCGCCCGCAAGGTCTTCGCGGAGCGGGGTTTCGACAAGGCCTCGATCCGGGCCATCGCCGGCGAGGCGCAGGTCGACCCGGCCCTGGTGCACCACTACTTCGGCACCAAGGAGAAGCTCTTCCTGGCGAGCATGAACTCGCCGATCGACCCGGCCGAGGTCATCCCGAAGGCGATGGCCGGCCCGCCCGAGGAGGCCGGCGAGCGGCTGGTGCGGCTGGTCCTCGGCATCTGGGACTCGCCCGCCGGCGCCGCCGCGGTCGCCCTGTTCCGCTCCGCGCTCAGCAACGAGTGGACGGCGCGGCTGATGCGCGAGTTCGTGGTCACCCAGGTGCTGCGCCGGGCGGTGGCCGAGCTGGGCATCGACGAGGCGCAGGCGTCCACCCGGGCGGCCCTGGTCGCGACCCAGATCGCCGGGCTCGCGGTGGTCCGCTACGTGCTCAAGGTCGAGCCGGTGGCGTCCGCACCGACCGAGCAGCTGGTCGCGGCGATCGGCCCGAGCGTGCAGCGCTACCTGACGGGAGACCTGCCGGGCGTCTTCGAGGCTTAGGCGGCCTCCTGCACGCTGGTGCAGCGGTGGCAGAGCACCGGGTGCAGCAGGTGCGCCAGGTCGTGGCGGTCGGCGACCGGGCGCGGGAAGGACAGCCGGGCGAGCCGGTCGCCGAGGCGGACCACGAAGCCGTACCGGTCCAGGCGCACGACCCGCGGCTCGTCGCCGGGGCGCGCGGCCGGGCCCAGCCGGCGGCGCACGTAGTCGGCCATCTCGTCGACGTGGTGGTCGGCGAGGTCCGCGATCAGGTCGAACTCGATCGTCCGCAGGGGGTCCGGCGCGGCCAGCGCGTAGTCGTCGGGGTCGACGTCGACCAGCACGCCGTTGCGCTCGTAGCGCACCTCGGCCACGTCCATCCGGTGCAGGACCTGTGAGTCTCCGACGTCGAGCAGGTCGGGCGCCGGGTCGGTGTCGGCGTAGTCGAGCGCGGCCGCGCGGGCCTCGTCACCGGTGAGCGCGACGGCCCAGCCCGCGACCCAGACCCGGCCGAGCGACGGCGCTCCGGCGACCGGCGGCAAGTCACTGATGTCGAGCACCAGCGCGGTGTCGTCGTTGCCGGCGGCCGGCCGAAGTGCCGTGGTGAGTGCCCCGTTACCGGGTGCGAGGAGCAGCATCCGCCCCTGACTGTCGGTCACGTGCCGCACCGGATAGGGGCCCTGCCGGCACGCGATGTGCGCGGTGGCGGGCAGGTGGCCGGCGGCGAGAGTGCGGGCGACCTCGGCGTGGGTGGGCTGCATGTCGGGTACCTCCGGGCACCAGTTAGGCTTGCCTTAGTAAGGTGAGGCTAACCGTACAGCACCCCGAAAACGAAGTGAGATCGCCCGTGAACAACTCCCGACCCAAGGCCCGGCTGTCGAGGGCTCTCGGAATTCCACTCACGCGCAAGTGCGTCAAGTACTTCGAGCGGCGGCCGTTCCCGCCCGGCGTGCACGGCAGGGGGCGGCGCAAGGCCTCGGACTACCAGGTCCGGTTGCTCGAGAAGCAGCGGCTGCGCCACCAGTACAACATCAGCGAGGCCCAGATGCGCAAGGCGTACGACGACGCGCATCGCAAGGAGGGCAAGACCGGCGAGAACATGGTCCAGCTGCTGGAGAGCCGCCTCGACGCCACCGTGCAGCGCGCCGGCCTGGCCCGCACCATCTACCAGGCCCGCCAGCTCGTCGCGCACGGCCACTTCACCGTCGACGGCAGGAAGGTCGACCGCCCGTCGTACCGGCTCAAGCCCGGTCAGGTCGTCGAGGTCCGGGAGAGCAGCCGGCAGAAGCCGCCGTTCCAGATCGCGGCCACCGGCGCGCACCTCGACGGCCCGACCGCGCCCTATCTGTCCACCGTCGTCGAGGAGCTGCGCACCACGGTGATCCGCAAGCCGCTGCGCTCCGAGGTCCCGGTGGTCTGCGACGAGCAGCTGGTCGTCGAGTTCTACGCGCGGTAGTGCTCGCTCAGCGGGTCTGCTCCAGCCAGGACGCGTAGAGCTTCGCGTAGATCGAGTCCTCGTCCAGCAGGAGCGTGGAGTGCGGGCCGCGTTGCACCACGCGGCCCGCGTCCACCACGATCACCTCGTCGGCGGACTGCGCGGTGGAGAGCCGGTGCGCGATGGCCACCGTGGTCCGGCCCCGGGTGACCGTTTCCAGGGCCCGCTGCAGGCGCACCTCGGTGGCCGGGTCGACCGCGCTGGTCGCCTCGTCCAGCACCAGCAGATCGGGATCCGCGACGTACGCCCGGACCAGCGCGACAAGCTGCCGCTCGCCCACGCTGAGCGCCTCGCCGCGCTCGCCCACCGGGGTCTCCAGGCCCTGCGGCAGACCGGCCAGCCAATCGGCGAGGCCGAGCCCGGCGAAGGCCAGTTCCAGATCGTCGTCGGTCAGCGACGGCTCCGCGAAGCGGATGTTCTCCGCCACGGTCGCGTCGAAGAGGAAGCCGTCCTGCGGGACCATCACCACCCGCGAACGCAGCGACGTGAACCGCACCGAGGTCAGCGGCGTGCCGGAGAGCAGCACCTCGCCGTCGGCCGGGTCCATCAGCCGGGTGAGCAGCTTCGCGAAGGTGGTCTTGCCGCTGCCGGTCTCGCCGACCACGGCGACCTTCGTCCTCGCCGCGATCTCCAGGTCGACGTCGGCGAGCACGACCGGTCCGCCCGGGTAGCGGTAGGAGACCCCGTCGAAGCGCACGGACAGCGGCCCCGGCGGCAGAGGCACGCCCAGCGTGTCGGGGTCGGCCACGTCCGGATCGATGTCGAGCACGTCGAGTACCCGGCGCCAGCCGGCCACCGCGTTCTGCGCCTCGTTGAGCACCTCGGTGGCGATCTGCACCGGCTGGATGAAGAGCGTCACCAGGAACAGGAACGCGGTCAGCTCGCCGACGGTCAGGCCGCCGTCGACGCCGAACAGGACGCCGACGATCACCACCGCGGCGAGCGCCACCCCCGCGGCGATCTCGCCGGTGGAGAAGCTGATCACGCTGGTCCGCAGGGCCTTCTGCTGCGCCACCCGCAGGCTGCCGATCGACGAGTCCAGGCGCTTCTCGGTGCGCCCGGCCACGCCGTACGCGCGGATGACCGTGGCGCCGACGACGCTCTCGGCGACCGCGCCGAGCATGGTGCCGGTGCGCTCGCGCACGATCCGGTATGCGCCCGCGAGCCGTTTCTGGAACAGCCGGATGACGATCACGGCCGGCAGGAACGCGGCGAACACCACCAGCGCCAGCTGCCACGAGTAGACGAGCATCACGACGGTCGTCACCACCAGCTGTCCCGAGCTGAGCAGCAGCATCACGCCGCCGGTCTGCAGGAACTGGGTGATCTGGTCGATGTCGCCGGTGACCCGGGAGACCAGCGATCCGCGCCGCTCGGACTGCTGGTGCAGCATCGACAGGTCGTGGATGTGCCGGAAGGTGCGGCCGCGCAGCGCGGCCAGGGCCGTCTCGCTGACGGTGAAGAGCCGCCGCGTCATCGCGTATCCGCAGGCGGTGGAGACGACGAGGATCGCGAGGGTGAGGCCGACGATGACGGCGACGACGCCGAGGTCGGGGCCGCCGGGGGCGCGGATGCCCCGGTCGATGCCCTGCTGAACGGCGATCGGCACGGCGACCCGGCCGGCCATCGAGAGCACCGCCAGTACCAGCGTGCCGATCAGGCCGGGCCGCAGCTCGGGCGAGAGCGCGATGCCGCGCCGCACGGTGGCGAGCGTGCCCGGCTCGGGCCGCTCCAGCAATGCCTCGCTCACGCGATCACGCTCTCGTCCTCGCGGGCGGCATCGGCCTGCTCGTAGGCGGTGACCAGGTTCAGATAGCCCGGCTCGGTGGCCAGCAGGTCGTGGTGGGTGCCGGTCGCGACGACCCGGCCGTTCTCCAGGTAGACCACCTCGTCGGCGAGCGCGATGGTGGCCCGCCGGTAGGCGACGACCAGGATCGACGCGCCCGAGTCGCGGCCGCGCAGCGAGGCCAGGATGGCCGCCTCCACGCGCGGGTCGACCGCGCTGGTGGCGTCGTCGAGCACCAGCATCCGCGGCCGTCCCGCGAGCGCCCGGGCGAGGGTGAGGCGCTGCCGCTGGCCGCCGGAGAGCGAGGTGCCGCGCTCGCCGACGGCGGTGTCCAGGCCGTCCGACAGCTTCTCCACGAAGCCCTCGGCCTGCGCCGTGCGCAGCGCCGACCAGACCTCGTCGTCGCCCAGCCCTTCCCGGTCCAGGGTCACGTTGCCGCGCACGGTGTCGTCGAAGACGAACGGCACCTGCGGCACGAGCGCGGCCGTCGCCGCGAGCGCGGCCACGGTGAGCTCCGGCAGCGGGGTGCCGTCGGCGCAGACGGTCCCGGAGTCCGGGTCGACCAGCCGGACCGCGAGCGAGGCGATCGTCGACTTGCCGGCACCGGTCGCACCGACCAGCGCCACGGTCCGGCCGGCGGGGACGGTGAAGGAGACGTCGTGCAGCACCTCGGCGCCCTCGCCGTACGAGAATGAGACGCGGTCGAAGGTGAGCGCCGCCGGCCCGGTGCGCGGGGGCGCGGACGAGCCGTAGGCGAGGTCGCCCTCGGCGCCGAGCACCGCCTGGACCCGCTCCCAGCCCGCCACGCTGCGCGGCAGCTCGGCGACCACCCAGCCGATCGCGCGGATCGGGAAGGCCAGCACGGTGAAGAGGAAGGCGACGCTGACCAGTTCGGCGACGCTGATCGCGCCGGACTGCAGCCGCCAGGAACCGAGCAGCAGCACGGCGAGGGTGCCGACGCTGGGCAGGCTGTCGATAAGCGGATCGAAGAGGCCGCGCAGCCGGCCGACGGAGATCAGGGCGTCGCGCAACTCGGACACGTACACCGAGAAGCGCCGCGACTCGTCGGCCTCGCGGCCCATCGTCTTGACCACCAGCGCGCCGTCGAAGCTCTCGTGCGCGACCGCGCTGACCCTGGCCCGCAGCTGCTGTGCGCGGATCTGCCGTGGCGACATGCGCCGCGAGTAGACCAGGTTGAGGCCGAACAGCGCCGGGAAGAGGCAGACACCGACCAGCGCCAGCACCCAGTCGGTGAAGAAGAGCGAGACGACCGCGGCCGCGATCATCACCAGCGTGCCGACCGCGAACGGCAGCGGCGCGATCGGCACGAACGCGGCCTCGACGTCGGAGTTCGCGTTCGACAACAGCGTGCCGGTGGCGTGCCGCTGGTGCCAGGCCGGCGGCAGCGCCAGGTAGCGGCGGGTGACGGCGCTGCGGTAGCGGGCCTGCAGCCGGAACTGCATGTAGCCGGCGCCGAGGCGGCGGCCGAAGATGCTCGCCATCCGCAGCAGCGCGATGCCGATGAACGTGGCGGCGATCAGGCACAGCTCGGCGGCGCCGGCCCGGTGCTCGGCGAACGCCGGCACCACGACGCGGCCGATGACCGCGCCCACCACGTAGGCGTTGGCGATGACCAGCAGGCCGAACAGGCTGCTACCGACCGTGCCGATGATGAAGAGCCGGGGTTCGGTGCGAATTGCCCGGCCGAGCACGCGTAGGCCCCGGCCCAGCACGTCCCGGCTGGCGCTCGTGGTCAAATCCCCGCCCTGACGTAAGTCCGCGCCGACGGTTTCGGCCTTACCAGTCCATCCTGCCGAACCGGACCGTAAACGCCACGGGTTTACATTGTGTCTACAATTACACCGCCACGCGACCCGGCCTCTTGACGCGCGCGCCCGGACCCGCCCCGCGGCCGAATTGGCTCCTCTGAACAGCGCCGAATTGGCCGGGACATAGGGCCAATCCGGCCCCTACCTTGATCGCATGACACCAACCGGCGGGCTGTCCCGCGCACAAGGCACCGCGCTCTGCGTCGGCGCGGTCCTGGGCACCGGCGTCATCTCGATGCCCGCACTCGCCGCGTCCGTCGCCGGGCCCGCGTCGCTGCTGGCCTGGCTCGCCCTCATCCTGCTCTCCGCGCCCCTGGCCTGGACCTTCGCCGCGCTCGGCGGGCGCTACCCGGACGGCGGCGGGGTGTCCACCTACGTGCGGCTGGCCTTCGGCGCGCGGGCCGCCGCGGCCGTCGGCTGGTGCTTCTACTTCGCCGTGCCGCTGGGCGCGCCGGCCGCCGCCGCGTTCGCGGGCGGCTACGTCGCCGACGTCATCGGCGGCGGCCGGGCCACCGTGATCGGCACGTTCGTCTTCGTCATGGCCGTCGTCTTCACCATGAACTGGTTCGGCCTGCGCGTCTCCGGCCGGGTCCAGCTCCACCTCACCGCGGCGCTGGCCGGCCTGCTGGTGGTCGCGGTGGTGGCCGCGCTGCCGCACGCCAGCCTGGCCAACCTGACCCCGTTCGCGCCGCACGGCTGGGCCGGCATCGGCGCCGCGGCCGCGATCCTGGTCTGGGGCTTCGCCGGCTGGGAGGCGGTGTCGTCGCTTTCCGGCGAGTACCGCGACCCGCGCCGCGACGTGCCCCGGGCCACCGCGGCGGCCGTGCTGATCGTCGGCGTGCTCTACCTCGCCGTCGCCGCGACCAGCGTGCTGGTGCTCGGCCCGGCGGCCGGCGCCAGCCCGGCGCCCCTGGCCGATCTGCTGGCCGTCGGGGTCGGCGGCCCGGTCCGCCCGCTCACCGCGGTCGTCGCCGTGCTCCTCACCATCGGCGCCGTGAACGCCTACCTGGCCGGGGCGTCGCGGCTCGGCGTGGCCCTGACCCGCGACGGCGCGCTGCCGGCCCGGATGGTCGGCACCCCGCGCCGGTCCCTCGCCTTCGTCACCCTCGCCGGGTGCGGTTCGGTGCTGCTACCGCTCGACCTGCGCACCGCGATGCTGCTGGTCACCGGCTGCTTCACCCTGGTGTACGTGCTCGGGACCGCGGCCGCGCTGAGGCTGCTGCCGCCCGGGTGGTCGCGGCGCGGCGCCGGCGTCGCGTTCGCCGCGGTGCTCGCCCTGCTGGTGCTCAACGGGCCACCCGCGCTGCTCAGCCTGGCGGTGGCGGCGGGCGCGGTGCTCTACGTGTCACGCAGGACGGCACCGAAGATCGCCAGTCCCTCGTCGAGCAGCGCCGGGTCGATCGCGCCGAACCCGAACACGAATCCGGTCAGGTCGCTGTTGTAGGCGCCGAGATCCTCGAGCGCCACGCCCCGGCGGGCCGCGGCGGCCACGACCTCGGCGGACCGGGCTCCCAGCGCCGTCACGTGCAGGCCGGCGGAGGACGGTACGACCTCGAGCCGATCGTGGGCGCCGAGCGCGGCGACGATGCGGGCGTGGCGCTCGGCGTACGCCTTGCCGGCCCGGCGCAGGTGGCGTGCCAGTTGACCCTCGTCGATGAAGCGCGCCAGCGCCGCCTGGATCGCCACCTGGCCGTACCCGTCGCCGAGCTGCCGGGCCGCGACCAGCGCCTCCCGCAGCGCGGCCGGGGCCAGCACGAAGCCGGTCCGCACGGACGGGAGCATGGTCTTGGAGAAGGTGCCGACGTACAGCACCCGACCGGCGGTGTCGAGGCTGTAGAGCGGCTCGAGCGGGCGCGCCGAGAAGCGGAACTCGCTGTCGTAGTCGTCCTCGACGACCGCCGCCTGCCGCCGCCGCGCCCAGTCCAGCAGGGCGTGCCGCCGGGCCAGGCTCATCGAGGCGCCGAGCGGAAACTGGTGCGACGGCGTCGCGTAGACCACCCGCGCGGCGCCGGGCAGGGCGTCGACCACCAGGCCGTTGCCGTCGACGGGTACGCCGACCACGCGCGCGCCCAGCGACTCGAACAGCCGCCGGGCCGGCGGGTATCCCGGCTCCTCGACGGCGACGACGTCGCCGGGGCGCAGCAGCACCCGGCCGATCAGGTCGAGCGCGTGCTGGCTGCCGTTGGTGACGAGCACGTCCGACTCCGCGGCCCGCACCGACCGGGAGTACCCGACGTAGCGGGCGATCGCCGCGCGCAGCGCCGGATGGCCGGACGGCTCGGCGTACCCGCCGGGGTCGTTGGCCCGCAGCCGCAGCTCCGCGGCGACGAGCCGCCGCCACGAGTCGAACGGGAACAGCCGCGCGTCCGGTATGCCGGTCCGGAAGTCGTATCGCGGTCGCGGCACGTCGGAGCTGGTCGGCAGCGGGGTGAAGGTCCAGCCGGCGCGCGGGCGCAGCGGATCGGCCGGTGCACGCCGCGGCGCCGGCTCGTCGCGAACGGGTGCGACGTACGTACCCGCACCGACCCGCGACACCAGGTACCCCTCGGCGACGAGCCGCTCGTACGCGGTAGCGACGCTGTTGCGCGCCAACCCGAGGTCGGCGGCCAGCGCGCGGGTGGCGGGCAGCCGATGCCCGACGGGCAGCCGCCCGTCGACGATGGCCGCGCGCAGGGCGCAGTACACCCGCACCGTCTTCTCTCCGGTGCCGTCGAGGCTGATGACCAGGTCCACGCCCCTATTCTCGGGTGTCGGACACCCAGTTCGGGTCGCCGTGGTCGGAGCGGGGGCCGGTCACCAGCCCGGCCAGGTCGTCGAGCAGCTTGCGCCGCCCGGCGTCAAGGGCCACGCCGAGGCTCGCCACGTTCTCGTCGACCCTCGCGGCGCGCCGCGTTCCGGGTATCGGCACGACCGGCAGGCCCAGCTCCTCGCCGCGGATCCGCAGCCAGGCGAGCGCTACCTGGGCCGGGGTGGCGCCGATCTCGGCGGCGACGCCCCGCACGGCCTCCACCACCACCTGGTTGCGGTCGAACGCCGCGCCGGTGAAGCGGGACAGCCCGGAACGCCAGTCCCCCGCGATCGTGGCCCGGTCCAGGGTCCCGGTGAGAAAGCCCCGGCCCAGCGGCGAGTAGGGCACGAAACCCACGCCCAGCTCGGCGGCGGCGGGCACCACGGCGCGCTCGACGTCGCGGCTCCAGAGCGACCACTCGCTCTGCACGGCGGCGATCGGATGGACCGCGTACGCCCGGCGCAGCTCCGCCGCGGTCACCTCGGAGAGCCCCAGGTGCCGGACCTTGCCCTGCCGGACCAGCTCCGCCATCGCGCCGACGGTCTCCTCGATCGGCACCGCGACCTCGCGCCGGTGCAGGTAGTAGAGGTCGATGACGTCGGTGCCGAGCCGCCCGAGGCTGGCGTCGCAGGCCTGCCGCACGTAGGCGGCGTCACCGCGCGTGGTCATGGTGGTCAGGTCGCCGTCGACCGCGGTGATGCCGAACTTCGTGGCGATGGTGACCTCGTCGCGGCGGTCGGCGAGCAGCCGGGCGATCAACCGCTCGTTGCCGCCGGCGCCGTACAGGTCGGCGGTGTCGATGAAGGTCACCCCGGCATCGACGGCGTGGTGCAGGGTGGCGAGCGACTCGGCGTCCCGCGCCGGGCCGTACACCTCGGCAAGACCCATCGCCCCATAGCCGAGCGCGCTCACGGTCAGGTCGTCGCCCAGTTCGATGGTGTGCACGGTGGCTCCTTCAGCAACGGCGGCGCTGCAGCGCCGCGGTGGCCTCGTCGACGGGCTCGCCGCCGCAGTCGAGGCCGCGGTCGATCAGGTCCTGGTAGTGCGCGATCTTCTCCTCGACCGTCAGCAGGTCCTCGGCGAGCCGGGCCTGCTGCCGCCGGATCGCGGCACGCTGCCGCTCGAGCAGCGACATCCGGCGCCCGTGCGAGGCGGCGCCCTCGGCAGACATCCGGACGAACGCCCGCACCTCGGCGACGGGCATGCCGCCGCGCCGCAGCGCCTGGACGAGCCGCAGGAAACCGAGCGCGGCGTCGTCGTAGCGCCGCCGGCCGTCGGGGCCGCGTTCGACGCGCGGCAGCAGGCCTTCCCTCTCGTACCAGCGCAGGGTGTCGACGCTCAGGCCGGTCCGCTCGGCGACGGCGCGGATGCCGGCGCTGCCGTGCTCGGTGGTGCTCGTCATGACAGCGACGCTAACCGCTGGAGTGGACTCCAGCGCAAGCGCTCAGGAACCGCCCGGGAAAGCGGTTGCCGCCCGCCTGACCGCTCTGTTGTCCTGATAGGCATGTCGATGTCCAACGATCCCGGGCTCTTCGGCCGGCGGCGGGCGGCGAGGCGCGCCGCCGGCGCGGCGCCGGCCGTCGACTTCCTGGCCGGCCTGGCCGGCGGCGGCCCGGTGCTGGAGCTGGCGATCGGCACGGGCCGGGTGGCGCTGCCGCTGGCCGCGCGCGGCCTCGCCGTCGAGGGCGTCGAGGGCTCACCCGAGATGGTCGAGAAGCTGCGCGCCAGGCCCGGCGGCGCGGACATCCCGGTGGTCGTCGGCGACATGGCCGACGTGGCCGTACGCGGCCCGTTCAAGCTGGCCTACCTGATCTTCAACACGCTGTTCAACCTGGTCGACGCCGACCGGCAGGCGGACTGCTTCCGCAACGTCGCGCGGGTGCTCGCCCCCGGCGGCGCGTTCGTCGTCGAGGCGTTCGTGCCGAACCTCGCCGACTTCGAGCGCGAGGAGCGCCAGGCCCAGGTGCTCTCGGTGACCGAGGATTCCGCGGCGCTGCGGCTGCACCGCTACGACCGGGCCGCGCAGACGTTCGTCCGGCAGACCCAGACGTTCTCGGCGGGCGGCGTGCGGCCGCGGCCGTTCGGCATGCGCTACCTCTGGCCGGAGCAGATCGACCGGCTCGCGGAGCAGGCCGGCCTGCGGCTCGAGGCCCGGTACGCGGACTGGCACCGCGGGGCCTTCGAGGCCACCAGCACCGACCACGTCTCGGTCTACCGGAGCCGGTCCGGCGACGGGGACGACCCGGCGCGCCCGTAGCGCGCCGGGTCGTCCCGGTGTCTCGCGAGGATCAGGGGCCGACGTAGAGGAGCCGGTTCGGCGAACCGGTGCCGGGGCTGGTGACCACACCGGACGTGGCCTTGGTGACCAGGGCGTCGCGCACCTGCGCCGGGGTGGAGGACGGGCTGGTCGAGAGCACCAGCGCCGCCGCGCCCGCCACGTGCGGGGACGCCATCGACGTACCGCTGATCGTGTTGGTGGCCGACGCCGACGAGTACCAGGCCGAGGTGATGGACGAGCCCGGCGCGAAGATGTCGAGGCAGGTGCCGTAGTTCGAGTACGACGCCTTGGCGTCGGTGCTGGTGGTGGCGCCGACGGTGATGGCGGAGGCGACCCGCGCCGGCGAGGAGTTGCAGGCGTTCGCGGTCGAGTTCCCCGCCGCGAGGGCGTACGTGACACCCGAGCTGATCGAGTTCGCGACCGCATTGTCGAGTGTGGAGCTGGCGCCGCCGCCGAGGCTCATGTTCGCCACCGCCGGCCGGACGGCGTTCTGGGTGACCCAGTTGACGCCGGCGATGACACCCGCGGTGGTGCCGCTGCCGGAGCAGTTGAGGACCCGGACACCGACGAGCCGGACCTGCTTCGCGACGCCGTACACGGTGCCGCCGACCGTGCCGGCGACGTGGGTGCCGTGTCCGTTGCAGTCCACGCCGCCCGAGCCGACCGCGTCGTACCCGAAGCGCGCCCGGCCACCGAAGTCGTTGTGGGTGTACCTGATGCCGGTGTCGATGATGTACGCCGTCACATTGCCTGCCGTGGCCGTGTAGGTGTACGTGGTGCTCAGCGGGCGGGCCCGCTGATCGATGCGGTCGATGCCCCACGTCGCGCCCGTCTGCGTGGTGAGCAGCGAGACGCGCTGGTTCTGCTCCACATAGGCCACGTGCTTGTCCGCGGCGAGCCGCTTGGCGGCGGCCTCGCTCATGTTCGCCTCGAAGCCGTTGAGTGCGGCGCCGAACACCCGCCGGACCTGCGCGCCGTAGCCGCGGGCCAGTTCGGCCGACCTGTCGCCGACGGCCGCGACGCGGCTCGTCCTCGTGCTCACGGCACCGTCCTTCAGCACCACGATGTAGCTGCCCGCGACCGCGTCGGCGGTGCCGGCGAGCCTGATCTGCCCGGTGGCCGGAGCCGCCGCCGCCGGTACGACCGTCGCGGCGGTCGTCGTCGCCACGACAAGCAGGGTGACGGCCAGGAACCGGCCGCTTCGGGGGGGTCGAATCGCCATGCTCTTCCTCTCTCGCGCCTGCCGGACACCGGTGTGTCCCGGGGGCTCGTGGCCCGCAGGGAAAGGGACGACCATCGGTCCGCTGAGTAAAGAGATTAGTGCCAATATGTTGACGATCCTCTATATCGAAATGGCCATATCGACGACTGTTAACAAGCCTGGCCTCCGCGGGTAGGGGTTCGGAGGCGGCGCCGCCCGGCGTGCCGCCGCGCCCGGCGCGCACCGGCAGGTGGCACCGCCGGCCCGCCGCGACCAGCGTGGCGGCAGGCGTTCGTCGCGGCGCCGGGGCGGGCCGGCCGGGTGCGCGGGTCACGAAAAACGCCGACGGCCCCGGCCCGGGCAGATGACCGGGAGCATCGACGCCGTTACGCCGCGCAGTGCACAAACGGCCGTATCGTCCGGGCGCTCCGCGGACCGGGCGCCCGGCGCGCCAGCGGGCTCGCGGAACCGCGGAGCGGGAGGTGGAGCCGCCGATGACCTCGCGGTCCCGCATTCCGGAACGGAGGCATCGACGCGGGTAGGATTGTTGCGCAGGTCACTCCGCAGGCGTTCGGAATTTGACCGGCGAGGTGCTCTGGCCCTCGCGGCTTCCTAGCAATACTCTTCGGTAACTCAGCTGCAACATGAATACACCCCCATAGACGCAAAGAGGCGGCGCCCGATGGCTCTCGAGGTTCCCTACCGGTCGATTCCGGACATGTTCCTGCAACGTGTGCAGGCGACCCCGAATCACCAGGCGTTCGCCGTACCGACCGCGGACGACACCGCGATCACCTGGCTCACGTGGTCCGAGGTCGGCGAGCGCGCCTGCGCGATCGCCGCGGGTCTCGCCGGGCTCGGTGTTGGTCTCGAGGACCGGGTCGCCATCATCAGTGGCACCCGGCTCGAGTGGGTCCTCGCGGACCTCGGCATCAACTGCGCAGGCGCGGCGACGACGACGGTATACCCGACAACCGAACCCGAGGACGCGGCCTACATCGTGGCCGACTCGGGGTCGAAGATCCTGGTGGCGGAGAACCCCGCACAGGCGATGAAGCTCTCCGGAGCCGACAACGCGGTCACGCACACCATCCTGATCGACGGCCCGGCCGACGCCGGCGCTTCGCCGCCGCAGCTCACCCTCGCCGACCTGGAGGAGCGCGGCCGGGCCGCGCTCGCGCAGGACCCGGAGCTGGTGAACCGCATCGTCGAGAGCGTCGGGCCCGACCACCTGGCGACGCTGATCTACACCTCCGGCACGACCGGCCGGCCCAAGGGCGTTCAGCTGCTGCACCGCGGCTGGACCTGGGAGGGCGTCGCGCAGCTCGGCACCGGGCTGTTCGCGTCGACCGACCTGCAGTACCTGTGGCTGCCGCTGTCACACTCGTTCGGCAAGACGCTGGTCTGCGGCATCATCCACGTAGGCGTGCCGACCTACGTCGACGGCCGGGTCGAAAAGCTCGTCGAGATGCTGTCGGTGGTCAAGCCGACGCTGATGTGCGCGGCGCCCCGCATCTTCGAGAAGGTCTACAACAAGACCGTCACGACCGCGCTCGCCGCCGGCGGCGCCAAGGCGAAGATCTTCACCTGGGCCGTCGGCGTCGGCAAGGAGAAGGTCGCGCTCGAGCAGGCCGGCAAGCCGGTCGGCGCCGTCCTGAAGGCCAAGTACGCCGTCGCCGAGAAGCTCGTCTTCAGCAAGCTGCAGGAGCGCCTCGGCGGCCGACTGCGCGTGCTGGTCTCCGGCTCCGCGCCGCTGAGCCCCGACATCGCCGAGTTCTTCGCGGCGGCGAACCTGCCGATCCGGGAGGGCTACGGCCTCACCGAGTCGAGCGCGGCCAACTTCGTCAACAAGATGGGCGGGCTCAAGCTCGGCACGGTCGGCCAGGCCCTCGCCGACCTCGAGTGCCGAATCGACAGCGACGGCGAGATCCTGCTGCGCGGCGCCCCGGTCATGCGCGGCTACCACAACCTGCCCAAGGAGACCGAGGAGGCGTTCACCGAGGAGGGCTTCCTGCGCACCGGCGACATCGGCGAGCTCGACGCCGACGGCTTCCTGCGGATCACAGACCGGAAGAAGGACCTGGTCAAGACGTCGGGCGGCAAGTACATCGCCCCCTCGGCGATCGAGGGCCAGTTCAAGGCGATCTGCCCGTACACCTCGCAGGCGGTCGTCGTCGGCCAGGCCCGCAACTTCGTGACCATGCTGATCTCGCTCGACGAGGACGCGATCAAGGGCTGGGCGGCCGGCGGGCCGCTGGACGGCCGCAGCTACTCGGAGATCGTGACGGCGCAGGAGACGCAGACGCTGGTCGCGGGCTACATCGAGGAGCTCAACGGCAAGCTGAACCGGTGGGAGACGGTCAAGAAGTTCGCCATCCTGCCGCGCGACCTGACCATCGAGGACGGCGAGATCACCCCCTCGATGAAGATCAAGCGCCGCAGCGTGGAGGCCAACTTCTCCGGCCAGATCGAGCAGATGTACGCGGGCAGCCTCGTGCAGATGTAGGCCCTGGAGTCCTGCGGGACGAGCGTCGCGATCTCCGATCGCGGCGCTCGTCTCTCGTTCCGGCCGGTTCGCGTCGCGCGACACGCCTCCGGCCGCGACGGCGGGGCCGGTCAGGCGATGACGGCGGGGGTGCGCCAGGCCGGCCGGGTCGCCCGGTCCAGGTCGTGGCGCACGGACGCGATCCGGCGGATGGCCTCGGTGAGGTCGTCGGCGGCGAGCGTGAACGGCAGGCGCATGAAGCGTTCGAGGGTGCCGTCGAGGCCGAAGCGCGGTCCGGGCGCGAGCCGCACGCCGACGTCCTCGGCCGCGCGGGCCAGGGCGCTGGAGATCGGGCCGTCCAGCTCCGCCCAGAGCGTCACGCCGCCGGCCGGCACGGTGAACCGCCACTCGGGCAGATGCTCCGCGAGCGCGGCGACGAGCGCGTCCCGGCGGAACGACAGCTGCGCGCGGCGGGCCGCGACGATCGTCTCCGCGTCGCGGAGCAGGTGCACGGCCACGAGCTGCTCGAGGACCGGGCTCGCCATGTCGACGCCGACCCGCAGGGCGGCCAGGCGCTGCACCAGCGGCGCCGAGGCGCGGACCCAGCCGATCCGCAGGCCGCCCCAGTACGCCTTGCTCATGCCGCCGATGGACACGACCCGCGAGTGCCGGTCGAAGAGCGCGACCGGCGGCGGCATCGGCGTGCCGTCCAGCGGCAGGTCCACGAAGGACTCGTCGACGACCAGCTCGGTGCCGGCCGAGTGCGCCGTGGCGGCGAGCCGCTCGCGCAGCTCGGCGGGCATCAGGTGCCCGGTCGGGTTCTGGAACTCGGGGATCACGTAGGCCAGCCGCGGGCGGGTCTGGCGCAGGGCGCCAAGCAGCATCTCGCCGTCCCAGCCGTCGGCGGCGTCGAGGCCGTGCGTGCTGATCCGGGCCCGCCGTGCGGAGAGTGCGGCCAGCGCGTTGGGATAGGTCGGGGACTCCACCAGCACCGAGGCGCCGGCCGGGACGCTCAACCGCAGCACCAGGTCGAGGGCCTGCTGCGTACCGCTGGTGATGAGGATCTGCTCCGGGCTGGTCGGCACGCCGCGGGCGGTGTAACCCGCCGCGACCGTCTCGCGCAGCTCCATGAGGCCGATCGGGTGATAGCCCGCGCTGCCGAGAAAGCGCGGCAGATCGTCGGCGGCGGCACGGGCCGCGGGCACGAGCTCGACCGGCGCGGCCGAGGCCGCCACCCCCATGTCGATCATGTCCATGTCGTCGTCCGGGGTCCACAGGCCAGAGGAGGCGACCCGGTGCCCGTTCGGCAGGGTGGTCCAGCTGCCGGCGCCGCGCCGGCTGGTGAGATGGCCGGTCTCCCGCAGCGACCGGTACGCGGCGGTGACGGTCGTCCGGCTGACCCCGAGCGACTCGGCGAGCTCGCGTTCGGCGGGCAGGCGCACGCCGAGCGGCAGCCGGCCGTCGGAGAGCAGGCCCCGGATCGCGCCGGCGAGGGCGGCGTAGTCGGGGCTGCGATGCCGCCCCGGGAGCGAATGCCACTGGCCCAGGAGGCGGGCCAATTGGCCCCCTCGAACGGACGTCGTCATGGCCACCTCCCCCTAATTGGCACTTTCAGCGCCACCCAATTGGCCTTCAGAGTGGCACCCATGAGCCGCATGAGCAACCTCGTCCCGGCCGGCGCCCGCCTGCCCCGCCGCGTGAGCCAGCTCCTCGCCGGCCTGATCCTGTACGGGATGAGCATGGCTTTCATGGTGGAGAGCAACCTCGGCCTGACGTCCTGGGACGTTTTCCACCAGGGTGTGTCGAAGGCCACTGGGCTGAGCTTCGGCTGGGTGGTGATCCTGGCGGGCGTCCCGATTCTGATGCTGTGGATCCCGCTGCGGCAGAAGCCCGGATTCGGCACGATCGCGAACCTGGTGGTGATCGGTCTCGTGGTCGACGCCGCCCTGATCCTGCTGGCCCCGGGCGAATCGATGGCGATGCGCGTCACGTACCTGGTGGTGGGCATCGCACTGAACGGCGTGGCGACGGGCATGTACATCGGCGCCCGCTTCGGGCCGGGACCGCGCGACGGCCTGATGACCGGGCTGGTGAACCGCTTTCCGCGGCTGTCCATCCGCCTGGTCCGCACCAGCATCGAGGTCCTGGTCCTCGCGGTCGGCTTCCTCCTCGGCGGCACGGTCGGCCTCGGCACCGTCGCGTACGCGCTGGCGATCGGGCCCCTGGTGCAGTTGTTCATGCCGGTCTTCGCGATCGCGGCCGCGGAGCCGGTGCAGGGAGCACCGGCGGCGAACGCGGCGGGGCTGGTTCCGGTCCCGTCGGCCTGATCCGCTCCCGCCCGTGGGCGGCGGGGCTGGTTCCGGTCCCGTCGGCCTGATCCGCTCCCGCCCGTGCGCGGCGTGGACCTCCACGCCGGGCGAACCGGGCCCGGGCCGCCACGCCCAACGCCGCGCTCAACCGATCCATCCAACCCGATCCACCCGGCCGGTCCGCCCGGACGACCCACTCGGCCGATCCGTCCAGAGGGGAGTTCCCTGCGGCATTCTCCGCGCGGCCCGCCGGGTGCGGGCGAATTGTCCGGGATGGGGACACAGCTTGGTGATCATCCGGACACATTTGCTTTCCGGTTCGGCGGCCGCACGGCATCATGTCGACATGGGGGCTGGCGATTGGCATTGGAACGATGCTTGGATCTTCGTGTCGACAGTCATCGCCGAGCGCCTCGAGCGTGACCGGGCGCTCCACGCGGCGCTGCCGGTCACCGGTGCGAGCCTGGCGGACGTGCTCGCGGCCGCCGACTTCCTGCACCACAGCGTGCCCACCCGGGCCGAGCTGGAGGACTCCGTCCGCCGGCTCTCCGGCGCGGGACTACTCACCGTCGACGACGACATCGTCGAGGTGGCCCCCGCCGGCGAGCAGCTCTGGCGCACCCGGCCGTTCAGCGGCCTGTCCTCGGCCGTGGTGACCCTGCAGGCCCAGCTGAACCGCGCGGCGACCCCGGGCGAGTCGGACTGGCGGCTCGACGAGCGGACCTACAACGCGGCGGTCCGCGAGTATTCGCTGCGCCTCGCCGACGGGCGCTGACCCGGCGGATCGGCTCCGCACGCGGGATCACCGAAGCCCGCCGCGCCGGGCACGGCCGCACCGGGCGCGTGCCGTCAGCGAACCGGGTTGCCCGCCCCGCGCAGGCTCTCCTTGACCTCGCCGATGGTCAGCTCTCCGAAGTGGAAAACGCTAGCGGCCAGCACGGCGTCTGCGCCGGCCGCGACCGCCGGCGGGAAGTGCTCCACCGCGCCGGCACCACCGCTCGCGATCACCGGGATGTCGACCACCGCGCGCACGGCGGCGATCAGCTCCAGGTCGAAGCCGGCCTTGGTGCCGTCGGCGTCCATCGAGTTGAGCAGGATCTCGCCGGCACCGAGCTCGGCCACCCGCCGCGCCCACTCGACGGCGTCCAGGCCGGCGCTGCGGCGGCCGCCGTGGGTGGTGACCTCCCAGCCGCTCGGGTGCTCCGGCGACGGCCCGGACGCGACCCGCCGGACATCGAGCGAGAGCACCAGCACCTGGTTGCCGAACCGGTCGGCGATCTCCGCGATCAGCTCGGGCCGGTGGATGGCCGCGGTGTTGACCCCGACCTTGTCGGCGCCCGCGCGCAGCAGCGTGTCGACGTTCTCCACCGAGCGCACCCCGCCGCCGACGGTCAGCGGGATGAACACCGTCTCGGCGGTGCGCCGGACCACGTCGAGCATGGTGCCGCGGTCATCCGAGGAGGCGGTGACGTCGAGGAAGGTCAGCTCGTCGGCGCCGGCGGCGTCGTAGGCGGCGGCCAGCTCGACCGGATCTCCCGCGTCGCGCAGATCGACGAAATTGACACCCTTGACCACCCGCCCCGCGTCAACGTCGAGACAGGGAATCACCCGCACCGCCACCGTCATGTCCCAACCCTAGCGAGCCGCACGCCGGCGGGTGCGCGCGTATCCACAGGCCGGAACCCGACCCCGCCGGCCGCTCCCCGGCCACGCCTCCCACGACCACCGACGCGCGCTGGCCGCCGCCCTGACCGGTCGCCTCCAACCGCGGGTCCCGCGCGCCCCAGCCAGGTCAAGCCACGCCCCCGCACCCGCTCAGCCACGACCGACCCGCCGAGCACGACCACCGACGTGCCTGCGCCGCTGCCGCCATGACCGGTCGCCCCCAACCGCGGGTCCCGCGCGCCCCCAGCCTGGTCTGGCCACGACCCCCTGCACCCGCTCAGCCACGACCGGACCCGCCGACCACGACCACCGATACGCCTGCGCCGCTGCCGCCCCGACCGGCCACCGCGGCGTGAGCCTCCCCTGGCGCGGGAGCCGGGTTCGCGTCGTCGGCGTGCGCCGTGGCCCGCCGGACCTCCGGCGTGCGGCCGGATCCGCCCGCTCCCAGCAGCACCCCGCCCACCACGAGCACTCCCCCGGCCAGGTCGGTGCCGTGCACCGCCTCGCCGAGGAAGGCCGCCGCCGACGCGATGCCGAACACCGGCACCAGCATCGAGAACGGGGGTGGCGCTGCGTTACCCGCCGGGCATCAGGCACGAGCAGATCGGCCTGGACGTGGCGGACCTGATCGTGCCGGCCGGCCACCGCTTCGCCGCCGCGAAGGAGGTGCGGCTGCCGCGGGCGCGCGACGAGCGCTGGATCGCGGCGAAGGCCGGTGACATCTGCCACGAGTGGCTGCTGCGGGTGTTGCCGGGGGTGCGGCCGGACTTTCACGTCGGCGAGTTCGAGACGCAGCTGACGCTGATCGCGGCGGGGCTCGGCATCGCGATGATCCCCCGGCTGGCGCGGCCACCGCTGCCGAAGGGCGTGTGCGTGGTGCCGGTGCGGCCGGCGCCGACCCGGCGGGTGGTGCTGGCGTGGCGCGAGGCCTCGACGGCCCGGCCGGCGGTGACCGCGGCGGTCGCGGCGTTGCGCGAGGCCTGGCAGCGCAACACCTAGCGAGTCGCCTCCCGGCACGGTCGTCCTCACCGAGGTGACGGATCCGGCGCAGCGCGCGGCGGTCCTGCGGGCGTTCCCGCGCGAGGTGCCCAACGGCGTGCCGTTCTTCGTCACGCTGGGCCTGGTGACCAGGGCCGACCCCGACGAGTTCGCCGCGGCGGCGGACCGCGTCGCGGTGTTCCGCATCGACTGAGGCCGCCCGGCGTCAGGCCGGGACGGTCCGGGGCCGCCCGCCGACGTACGCCTCGACCTCGACCTCCACCAGGTGCTCGGGATCGAGCAGCCCGGCCACCACGACCAGCGTCGTCACGGGCCGCACGTCGCCGAAGACCGAGCCGTGCGCACCCGCCACCGCGTCCGCGTGCGCCGCGTCAGTGATGTACATCCGGGTCCGGATGACGTCCGCGAGGCCCGCACCCGCGCCCGCGAGGGCGTCGAGCGCGATCCCGAACGCCGTCAGCGCCTGCGCGCGCGGGTCGCCGATCCCGGTCACGGCGCCGTCCATGGTCGCCGTGCAACCGGCCGTGAGCAACAGATCCCCGGCCCGGACGACGCGGGAGTAGCCGTACCGGTCCTCCCAGGGACCGCCGGAGGAGAAGCGCTCGACTCCGCTCATGCCTTCGCCAGCGCCGCGAGGGCCTCGGCCACCGTGAACGCGCCCGCGTAGAGCGCCTTGCCCGCGATCACGCCCTCCACGCCGAGGTGTTCCAGCGTCGCGAGGGCGCGCAGGTCGTCCAGCTTGGACACCCCGCCGCTGGCGATCACCGGCTTGTCCGTGCGGGCGCAGACCTCGCGCAGCAGGTCCAGGTTCGGGCCGCGCATCGTGCCGTCCTTGGTGATGTCCGTGACCACGTAGCGCGCGGCGCCGGCCTTGTCGAGGCGCTCCAGCACCTCGAACAGGTCGCCACCGTCGCGGGTCCAGCCGCGGGCCGCCAGGGTACGGCCGCGGACGTCGAGGCCGATCGCCACCCGGTCGCCGTACTCGCCGCAGATCCGGTCGCACCACTGCGGGTCCTCGAGGGCCGCCGTGCCGATGTTGATCCGGGCGGCGCCCGTGGCGAGCGCCGCGCGCAGCGACTCGTCGTCGCGGATCCCGCCGGAGAGTTCGACCTTCACGTCGAGGCGGCTCACCACCTCGGCGAGCAGCGCGGCGTTCGAACCCCGGCCGAACGCGGCGTCGAGGTCGACGAGGTGCACCCACTCCGCGCCGTCGTTCTGCCAGGCGAGGGCGGCCTCGAGCGGGTCGCCGTAGCCGGTCTCCGAGCCCGCGGCGCCCTGTACGAGGCGGACCGCCTGGCCGTCGGCGACATCAACCGCGGGCAGCAGCGTCAGGGTCACGAGAAACTCCGATCAGAAATCCAACGAGCGGAACAAACGGGCGGAATGAGCGAGGTGGTCAGGAGCGGCGGCCGAGGATGACGACGACCAGCGCGGGCAGGACGAGAACGATCATGGCGATCAGCACGAGGCGAAGCGCGAGCTCGGGCACGAGGAACCACACCGCCGCCGCCGCGAGCAGCGGCACGACGACGATGCCGGTGCGCTGGGCGCGGCTGCGCCGGTAGAGCCGGCCCGAACTCGGGCGCCGCCGGAGCTTCAACGAGCGGACCAGGGCGCGGCGCCGCTGCCGCCGGGCCGAGCGCCGGGCCCGCGCGGCCTTCTCCTTTTCGAGAACGACGAGCCGCTCGGCCCGCCGTTTCGCGCGTTCCTTGCTCACCGGGCGGCGTGCGAGGGCAGGCCCGCCACCCAGTTGTTCAGCAACGCGTAACCGGCGTCGGAGGACTTCTCCGGGTGGAACTGGGCCGCGGACAGCGGACCGTGTTCCACCACGGCGGCGAACGGCAGGTCGTGCGCGGCCGTCGTGACCCGGGCGCCGACGGCGTGCAGCGCGCCGATGTCGGAGGCCGCGTACGAGTGGACGAAGTAGAACCGCGCGTCCGCCGCCAGGCCGTCGAGCAGCACCGACCCGGCGGGCGCGGACACCGTGTTCCATCCCATGTGCGGGATGCGCCGCGCGGTCAGCCGCGTCACGGCCCCGGGCAGCAGGCCGAGCCCCCGGGTCTCGACGCCGTGCTCGACGCCGGACTCGAAGAGGATCTGCATGCCGACGCAGATGCCGAGCACCGGCCGGCCCGCCGCGACCCGCCCGGCGATGACGGGGCCGGCGCCAAGCTTGTCGATGCCGGCCATGCACGCCGCATAGGCACCCACGCCGGGCACGACCAGGCCGTCCGCGGCCGCCGCGGCCGCCAGGTCGTCGGTCACCGTCACGGCGGCCCCGGTGCGCGCGACCGCGCGCTCGGCCGACCGCAGGTTTCCGGAGCCGTAGTCCAGGATCACCACCTCGGGCATCAGCCGTCCCCCGGCATCATCCAGGCGATGCCGCCGGCAAGCGCCAGCAGGGCGAGCGCGGCGACCAGGCCGATGCTGAACTTCGAGGCGCCCTGCCGGGTCAGCGAGATCACGCCGCCGACCAGGATGCCGCACAGTCCGAGCAGCAGGATCGGCACGAGGCTCACAGCACGCCCTTCGTCGACGGGAGCGCGCCCGCGTTGCGCGGGTCGATCTCGACGGCCGCGCGCAGCGCCCGGGAGAACGCCTTGAACTGCGTCTCCACGACGTGGTGCGCGTCCGGCCGGCCGCCGTCGCGGGCCGCGCGCAGCACGCTGACGTGCAGCGTCACCTTGGCCGCGTGGCCGAACGACTCGAAGATGTGCCGGGTCATGCTGGTCGGGTACACGGGGCCGATGTACGGCGCCAGCTCGGGCTCGTCGTGCACCACGTAGGGCCGGCCGGACAGGTCGACGGCGGCCCGCACGAGCACCTCGTCCATGGGGATCGTCGCGGAGCCGTAACGCCGGATGCCGGCCTTGTCGCCGAGGGCCCGCGCGAACGCCTCGCCCAGCGCGATGGCCGTGTCCTCCATGGTGTGGTGCGCGTCGATCTCGAGGTCGCCCTCGGTGCGCACGGTCAGGTCGAAGCCGCCGTGCTTGGCGAGCTGGTTGAGCATGTGGTCGTAGAACCCCACGCCCGTCGACAGTTCGGCCTTGCCGGTGCCGTCGAGGTCGATCTCGACGAGCACCTTTGTCTCATTGGTGACGCGCTCGATGCGCGCGGTGCGAGTCACTGCAGGGCTCCCAGGAAGGCGTCGGTTTCGGATTCTGTTCCAGCGGTCACCCGCAGCCAGCCGGGCAGGCCGACGTCGCGGACGAGCACACCGCGGTCGAGCAGGCGCTGCCACGCGACGTGCTGGTCGCCGCCGACCTCGAAGAGCACGAAGTTGGCGTCGCTGTCGGCCACCCGCACGCCGCGGGAGCGCAGGGTGGTGACGATGCGGTCGCGCTGTTCCTTGATCGCGTCGACGGTCGAGAGCAGCGCCTCACGCTGGGCGAGCGCGGCCCGGGCCGCGGCCTGCGTCAGCGCCGACAGGTGGTAGGGCAGGCGGACGAGCTGCACGGCGTCGACCACGGCGGGGTCGGCGGCGAGATAGCCGAGCCGGCCGCCGGCGAAGCCGAACGCCTTGCTCATGGTGCGGGTGACGACGAGCCTCGGGTGCTGCGGCAGAGCCGCGAGCGCGCTCGGCGTGCCGGCCCGGGCGAACTCGGCGTAGGCCTCGTCGACCACGACCATGCCCGGCGCCGCCCGCAGCACCGCGTCGACCACCGCCGGGTCGAGCGCGGTGCCGGTCGGGTTGTTGGGCGAGCAGAGGAACACTAGGTCCGGCGCGTGCCGGGAGATCTGCTCCACCGCCGAGAAGGGCGTGAGGCCGAAGTCGGCGTCGCGCAGCGCACCGATCCAGCGCGTGCCGGTGCCGGCGGCGAGCAGCGGATGCATCGAATAGGACGGGCCGAAGCCCAGCGCGGAGCGCCCCGGGCCCCCGAACGCCTGCAGCAGCTGCTGCTGCACCTCGTTGGAGCCGTTGGCCGCCCACACGTTCGCCGCGGTCAGGCCGTGGCCCAGGTAGTCGGCGAGGTCGGTGCGCAGCGCCACCGCGTCCCGGTCGGGGTAGCGGTTGAGGTCGCGCAGCTCGGCCTGCACGGCCTTGCCGATCGCGTCGACCACGGCGTCGGGCACCGGGTACGAGTTCTCGTTGGTGTTCAGCCGCACGGCCACGTCGAGCTGGGGCGCGCCGTACGGCGACCGGCCGCGCAGGTCGGCGCGGACGGGCAGGTCGTCGATCGTGGTCACGAACCGAACCTCGCCGTCACGGCCTGGCCGTGCGCCGGCAGGTCCTCGGCGTTGGCCAGCGCCACCACGTGCGGCGCGACGTCGCGCAGCGCCGCCTCGTCGTACTCGATGACGTGGATGCCGCGCAGGAACGACTGCACCGACAGGCCGGACGAGTGCCGAGCGCAGCCGCCGGTCGGCAGCACGTGGTTGGAGCCGGCGGCGTAGTCGCCGAGCGAGACCGGCGAGTAGGCGCCGACGAAGATCGCGCCGGCGTTGCGCACCCGCATGGCCACGGCACGGGCGTCGCGGGTCTGGATCTCGAGGTGCTCGGCCGCGTATGCGTCGACGACCCGCAGGCCCTGCTCGAGGTCGTCGACCAGAACGACGCCGGACTGTGCGCCGCCGAGGGCCTCGCGCACCCGCGTCTCGTGCTTGGTGGCCGGCACCTGGACGGCCAACTCGGCGTCGACCGCGTCCGCCAGCGCCACCGAGTCGGTGACCAGCACGCTCGCCGCCAGCGGGTCGTGCTCGGCCTGGCTGATCAGGTCGGCCGCGACGTGCGCCGGGGAGGCGGAGTCGTCGGCGAGGACGGCGATCTCGGTGGGGCCGGCCTCGGCGTCGATGCCGACCGTGCCCTGCAGCAGGCGCTTGGCGGCCGTCACCCAGATGTTGCCGGGGCCGGTGATGACGTCGACCGGTTCGCAGCGGTCGGCCTCGTCCGCGCCGTCGGAGCCGTAGCCGAGCATGGCGATGGCCTGTGCGCCGCCGACCGCGTAGACCTCGTCGACGCCGAGCAGCGCGCAGGCGGCGAGCACCCGGGCGTCGGGCAGGCCGCCGTTCTCCTGCTGCGGCGGGCTGGCCACCACCAGCGACTCGACGCCGGCCACCTGGGCCGGCACCACGTTCATCACCACGGTGGACGGATAGACGGCGAGGCCGCCGGGGACGTAGAGGCCGACGCGGGCGACCGGCACGTGCCGCTCGGTGACGCTGCCGCCGGGCACCACCTGGGTGGTGACGTCGGTGCGCCGCTGGTCGCCGTGCACCTTGCGGGCCCGCTCGATGACGACGAGCAGGGCGGCCCGCACGTCCGGGTCGAGCTCGGCGGCGGCCGCGGCGATGGCCTCCGCCGGCACCCGCAGGCGCTCGACCGCGACACCGTCGAATCTCCGGGTCGCCTCCTGGATCGCCGAGAATCCATGCTCCCGGACCGCCGCCACGACGGGACGGATCTTCTCGACGGCCACGGAGACGTCGAGCTGGGCACGGGGCAGCAGGCCGCGGGGGTCCCGGCGGGAGCCGCGCAGGTCAATCCGGTTCAGCACGGGCCAAGTCTAGGCGGCACCGCCGACAGCCCCCCGATGCCGTTCCAGGCAATGGGAACGGAGGTTTCGCCGCTTTTGCGCGTACCGGATCCGAAGATCGCCGGGGCGGGAGGCGCGCGGACAGCGATCAGGCCGATACGCTCGCACCGTGGGCGCGATTATCCCGGTCTTCCCGCTGGGCACGGTGCTCTTCCCCGGCCTGGTGCTGCCCCTGCACATCTTCGAGGAGCGATATCGCACGCTGGTGCGCGACCTGGTCGCCAGCACCGACGACGAACCGCACGAGTTCGGCGTCGTGACGCTGCGGTACGGCTGGGAGGTCGCGGCGCCGGACGGCGACGCCGAACGGCCGGCGGACGAGACGCCGGTCACGGTCGACCAGCTCTACGACGTCGGCTGCACGGCCGAGCTGCGGCAGGTCACCGAGCTGCCCGACGGCCGCTTCGACATCGTCACGGTCGGCCGGCGGCGCTTCCGGGTGGTCGCGATCGCGGCGGAGACCCAGCCCTACGTGACCGCCGAGGTCGAGTGGCTGCCCGACGAGGAGGGCACCGGCCCGGCCGCGACGCTGCTCGCGCCGCGGGTGCTGGCCGCGTTCCGCACCTACCTGGATCTGCTGCGCCCCGACTCCGAGGTGCTCGACCAGGTTCCGGACGACCCGACCGTGCTGTCCCACCTGATCGCGGCGACCGCGCAGCTCACCACCGACGAACGGCACGAGCTGCTGGCGGCGCCCGACACCGCCGCCCGGCTGCGGGCCGAGCTGCGGCTACTCAACCGCGAGGCGGGTCTGCTGGCCAAGGTGCGGGCGGTGCCGGTACCGCTGTCGGATCTGGCTCGGCCGGTGAGTCCGAACTAGCGTCCGTCAGGTCGTGGCCGTAGCCCGGCTTCGCGCCGGGCAGGTCCAGGTCCGGATCGTTGGACCAGCCGGCCAGCAGGGTGGTGACGATCACCGCGGCGAACGCGACCACCAGCAGCGCGCCGTGCGCGTGCAGATCCGGAGGCCGGGCGTAGGTGTCGCCGGCGGCCGAGGTGTCCTGCCATTCGTTCCAGGCGCTCAGCCCGACCAGGCGGCCGACCTGCCAGGCGACGAGGGCGCAGGCGAGGCCGCCGAAGGTCACCCCGAGCACCAGGGCGGGACCGCGGTCACGGCGCAGCAGCAGCCAGATCAGCACGGCGGCGATCAGGCCGAAGCCGAAGCCGAGCAGGGTGAACCACGCGTCCGCCGCGATGTACTCCTCCGGCGAGGGGTCGTTGACCACGATGCCGTTCTGCCCCGCGTTGATCACCGGCACCGACGGCGCGATCCACGACCACAGCAGGCCCAGCGGCGCGCCGGCCACCGCCAGCCCCGCCGTCACCAGGGCCACCACGGACACCGTGCGTCGCAACGTCCGGCGCCGCCGGCTCGGCTGCTCCCAGTCCATCGCCTCCGGGGGCGGACCGAACGGGTAGGTCGGCTGCGCGTCGTACTGCGGCACCTGCCCGTAGTGCTGTGGGGCCGGCTCCTGACTGGGGTTCACGCCCCGATCCTGCCAGGTCCGCCCGCGTCGCCCGTACGGAGCATCAGAGCACCGCCGAAGGGCCGAGAATCGTCTTCAGGTCGGCGCGCAGCGCGGGCGTCGGCGCGACCCGCACGGCACCCAGCCGGAAGATCGTGGTGCGGCTGCCGTTCTGCAGGTGTACGTGCACCTCGGCGTCGCCGGGGTGGCTGACCAGGATCTCCTTGAGCTCGTCGACCAGCGGCGGCGTGCACCGGGTGATCGGCATGGTCAGGGTGATCGGCTTGCTGTCCGGGTTGTGGGTCACGTCGGGCATCGACATGTCCATCGCCATGATCCGCGGGGTGTCGTCGCGGCGGTCCACCCGGCCCTTGACGACGACGATGGCGTCCTCGGCGATGTACTGCCCGATCACCTCGTAGGTGTTCGGGAAGAAGAGCGCCTCGACGCCGCCGGCCAGGTCCTCGAGGGTGGCCGAGGCCCAGGCCCGGCCCTGCTTGGTGATGCGCCGCTGCACGCCGGTGAGGATGCCGGCGAGCGTGACGACCTGCCCGTCCGGCACCGAGCCGTCCTCGTTCAGCGCCGCGATCGTCGTGTCGGCCGCGTTGTGCAGCAGCTGCTCGAGGCCCGCGAGCGGGTGGTCGGAGACGTAGAGGCCGAGCATCTCCCGCTCGAACGCGAGCTTGTCGCGCTTGTCCCACTCGCTGTCGCCGATGGTCGGCATCGCGACCGTCGCCGCGCTGCCCGCGCCGGAGTCGTCGCCGAACGACGCGAACAGGTCGAACTGGCCGGCCGCCTCGTTCTTCTTCACGTCCGCGTACGCGTCGATCGCCTCGGCGTGCACGGCGAGCAGGCCCTTGCGGGTGTGCCCCATCGAGTCGAAGGCACCGGCCTTGATCAGGGATTCCACGGTCTTCTTGTTGCAGGCGACGGCATCGACCTTGGACAGGAAGTCGTAGAAGTCCTGATAGTCGCCCTTCTCCTTGCGGCACCGGGCGATCGCCTCGACGACGTTGTGCCCGACGTTGCGGACCGCGGCCAGGCCGAAGCGGATGTCCTTGCCGACCGGCGTGAACGGGCCGGCGGACTGGTTGACGTCCGGCGGCAGAACCTGGATGCCCATGCGCCGGCACTCGGCCAGGTACATCGCCATCTTGTCCTTGTCGTCGCCGACGCTGGTCAGCAGGCCCGCCATGTACTCGGCCGGGTAGTTCGCCTTGAGGTAGCCGGTCCAGTACGACACCAGGCCGTAGCCCGCCGTGTGCGCCTTGTTGAAGGCGTAGTCGGCGAACGGCACCAGGATGTCCCAGATGGCCTTGATCGCCTCGGGCGAGTAGCCGTTGGCCTTCATGCCGTCGCTGAACGGCACGAACTCCTTGTCCAGGACCTCTTTCTTCTTCTTACCCATGGCCCGGCGCAGCAGGTCGGCCTGGCCCAGCGAGTAGCCGGCCAGCTTCTGCGCGGCGCGCTGCACCTGCTCCTGGTAGACGATCAGGCCGTAGGTCGGGCCGAGGATCTCCTCCAGGGGCTTCTCCAGCTCCGGGTGGATGGGGATGATCTCCTGCTGCTTGTTCTTGCGCAGCGCGTAGTTGGTGTGCGAGTTCGCGCCCATCGGGCCGGGCCGGTACAGCGCCAGCACCGCGGAGATGTCCTCGAAGTTGTCGGGCTTCATCAGCCGCAGCAGCGAGCGCATCGGCCCGCCGTCGAGCTGGAACACGCCCAGGGTGTCGCCACGGGCGAGCAGGTCGTAGGTCGGCTTGTCGTCCAGCGCCAGCGCCAGCAGGTCGAGCTTGCGGCCGTGGTTGAGCTCGATGTTCTTGACCGCGTCGTCGATGATCGTCAGGTTCCGCAGGCCGAGGAAGTCCATCTTGAGCAGGCCGAGCGTCTCGCAGGTCGGGTAGTCGAACTGCGTGATGATCGCCCCGTCGGCGTCGCGGCGCATCAGCGGGATGTGGTCGATGATCGGCTCGGCGGACATGATGACGCCGGCCGCGTGCACGCCGGTCTGCCGGATCAGGCCCTCGATGCCCCGGGCCGTGTCGATGACCTTCTTGACGTCGGGATCGGTGTCGTACAGCGTGCGCATCTCGCCGGCCTCGCCGTAGCGCTTGTGGTCGGGGTCGAAGATGCCGGCGAGCGGGATGTCCTTGCCCATCACGGCCGGCGGCATGGCCTTGGTGATCCGGTCGCCCACCGCGTACGGGTAACCGAGCACCCGCGCCGAGTCTTTGATCGCAGCCTTCGCCTTGATCGTGCCGAAAGTCGCGATCTGCGCAACTTTGTCCTCGCCCCACCGCTCGGTGACGTAGCGGATGACCTCGCCGCGCCGGCGCTCGTCGAAGTCGATGTCGACGTCGGGCATCGAGACGCGCTCGGGGTTGAGGAACCGCTCGAAGATCAGCCCGTGCGGCAGCGGGTCCAGGTCGGTGATGCCCATCGCGTACGCGACCAGCGAGCCCGCCGCCGAGCCTCGGCCCGGCCCCACCGCGATGCCCTGCCGCTTGGACCACTGGATGAAGTCCGCGACCACGAGGAAGTAGGACGGGAAGCCCATCTGGTTGATGATCCCGAGCTCGTACTCCGCCTGCTTGACGTGCGTGTCCGGTACGCCGTCCGGGAAGCGCCGCTTGAGGCCCTCGAACGCCTCCTTGCGGAACCAGGACTCCTCGGTCTCACCCTCGGGGACCGGGAACCGGGGCATCAGGTTCTTGAACGTGAACATGCCCTCGGTGTCGACCTTCTCCGCCACCAGCAGGGTGTTGCGGCAGCCCTCCTGCCAGGCGTCGGAGGAGTCGACGGCGCGCATCTGGTCGGCCGACTTGACGAAGTAGCCGCTGCCGCCGAACTTGAACCGGTTGGGGTCGGCGATGTTGCTGCCGGTCTGCACGCAGAGCAGCACGTCGTGCGCCTCGGCCTGCGCCTCGTGCGTGTAGTGCGAGTCGTTGGTGACCAGCGGCGGGATGTTGAGCTTCCGGCCGATCTCCAGCAGGCCGTCGCGGACCTTGCGCTCGATGTCGAGCCCGTGGTCCATGATCTCCAGGAAGTAGTGCTCCTTGCCGAGGATGTCCTGGTAGGCCGCGGCGGACTTGAGCGCCTCGTCGAACTGGCCGAGCCGCAGCCGGGTCTGCACGGCGCCGGAGGGGCAGCCGGTGGTGCCCATGATGCCCTCGCCGTGCTCGGCGATGATGTCCATGTCCATCCGGGGCCACTTGCCGAGCTGGCCCTCGATGGAGGCACGCGAGTTGAGCCGGAACAGGTTCTTGAGGCCGACCGCGTTGCGGGCCCACATGGTCATGTGGGTGTAGCCGCCGGAGCCGGAGACGTCGTCGCTCTTCTGCTCGGGGCGGCCCCACTTGATCCGCTGCTTGGTCAGCCGCGACTCGGGGGCGACGTAGGCCTCGACGCCGATGACGGGGGTGATGCCGGCGGCGGTCGCCTGCCGGTAGAAGTCGTAGGCGCCGTGCATGTTGCCGTGGTCGGTGATCGCCACCGCCGGCATGCCGAGGCGCTTGGCCTCGGCGAACAGATCCTTCAGCCGGGCGGCGCCGTCGAGCATCGAATACTCGGTGTGCACGTGTAGATGCACGAACGAGTCAGACACCCAGGGCCCCCTTTTCCCGCTGGCGAATCCAGCCTTCGAGAGCCTAGTCCCGACCCGGGGTCGGCGGCACCGGGGACACCCCGGCCTATTCGGCGAACGGCTCGATCATCGCGGCGGCGGCGCGCATCCAGGCCTGACGGGTCTCCGGCTGCAACACGCTGTACTCGATCGACGACCCGACCTCGAGTGCCGGGTCGTAGGGCACTACCGCGACCGCCCGGGTACGGGTGGCGAAGTGCTTGGCCAGATCGTCGAGCAGCGGCAGCTTGCCCGGCGACGGGCATGAGATCAACGTCACCGCGTTGGAGACGAGGTCCTCCATGCCGGTCTCGTTGAGCACGTCAAGCATCCAGTCGGCGGTGAACGCCGCGTCCTCGCGCGGGACCGTCGTGACGACCAGCTGATCGGCGCTGCGCATGACCGTCTGCCAGTTGACGCTCTCGACGTTGTTGCCGGTGTCCACACAGATCACGTCGTGGGTGCGGCGCAGCAGGTCCATCACCCGGCGCACCGTGCTCTGGTCGAGCCGCTGGGCGAAGCGCGGGTTCTCCTCGCCGGCGAGCACGTCGTAGGAGCCGTCGGAGGCGTGCCGCAGGAAGTCGTCGAGGTGCGACATCAGCCCCTCGCCGTGCAGGTTCTCGATCTCGAGAAGCTCGCCGACCAGATGCCTTATCGTCCGGGCGTGGCGGGCGCTGCCGGCGCGCAGCCCCAGCGTGCCGCGCAGCTCGTTGTCATCCCAGGCCAGCACGCCGCGGCCGCGGACGCTGCCGATGGTCGCGGCGGCCAGCACGGTGGCGGTGGTCTTGTGCACGCCGCCCTTGGGGTTCGCGAACGCCATCACGCGCGGCTTGCCGAGCTTGCGGCGCAGCGTCGCGACCGCGCGGTCCTCCTGCTCCGGCCGGGCCTGACGCCACTCGATCCGGGCCGGGGCGGGCGAGGTCGGCGCCGGCGCGGTCGTGGCCGGCAGCCGGGGCGCGAGGGCCGGCGGCGGCAACACCGAGGCCGAGACGACCGAGGCGGCACCCCGGCTGATCGGCGGCGCGGGATCGGGCGAGACCCGGCCGATCGACGGCGGCACGGCGTTCCTCGCCGGGTTGAAGAAGCTGTGCGGCTCCTCGCCGGCCGCGGGCCGGGGCTGGAAGCCCTCGCCGATGCGGGACTGCCGGCGCGACTCGGCCAGCGGGTTGAGCGGGCGGGAATCGGGCTGGCGCGGCTCGGGCTGCCGCGGCTCGGGCGGCGGGCCGAGCGGTTCGGACTGGCCCAGCCGCTCACCCAGGCTGGCCCGGCCGGGGCGGCGGTCGAGCGGGTTGACCGGGCGGCGCTCCGGCACCGGCGGCTGGCGCTGCTCGTGGCCGCCGCGGGCCTGCTCGCTCTGCCGTGGATCGAGGGGGTTGAAGGGACGCCCGGAGGGACGCGGCGATGGTGGCCCCTGGCGGCGGGCCTCGGCCTCCGTGCCCTCAGCGTCGGAATGCTCCTCGGCCGCCCGGGAACCATGCCGGGCACGGTCGAGCAGCGCCCGCCAACGCGGGGCTGGTTCCGCAGGCCGGCCCCAGCCGGTCTCGGTCCCATCCACGGCTCGTCCTCCCAGCGATTGCTCGATGTGCGTGCCCGACTCTCCCACGGACCCCGTCGCCCTAGACAGGCTACGGAGGCCAACCCTATTCAGGCCACACCCAATGCCCGCAAGTGTGCGGCAGTCTTGATTGCCAGTCGGCGCCAAGCCCGTGCACGTACGCCCCAGCCCGTACCCGCGGCGGCACGTGCCGCCGGAGAATTCAACGCCTGGAGGCGCCCCGAGATGCTCCTGAAGCAGTGATCGGCACATCGGGGCCCGGGCCCCCGGGCCGTGCGGAGGGAACGGCAGCGCTCTCCTGAACTGCCGCGGCTGAAGGGCCGGACCCCGTTGCGGGGCCATCGGGTGAGGCAGATGTCACAGCCACCCCGGTGGATGAGGGTAGTGGCGCGGGGGTTGCCGGGGCAACAGTCCCGGACCGCGATGGCACGCTCTCCAGGGCCGGGTCGTCGTCGGGGACCAGGACCGTCTGCTCGGGCAGCACCGGGCGGAACTCGGTGCGGTCGAGGCTGCGTACCTCCGGCGCGGGATCCACCGCCCGCACCTCCGGGCGGCCCGCGAGCCCTTCGAGCATGGGCGGGGCGGCGCGCACCACGGCCGCGAAGACACAGGCGCAGTGCGCCCGGTACGCGGCCGCCTCCGACGCCGCGGTGCGCGCCGCGGTGTCGTACGCCCGGCGCAGCCGGATCTCGTTGGGGCCCTCGCCCTGCAACTCGGCGCCGAGCTTGCGGTAGTCGGCCTGCTCCTGGTCACGGGCCAAAGCGGCGTTGAGCATGCCGGCGACCACGTCCTGCGGCATCCGGTACACCGGGACCTTCACGACCTGGGTGCGCATCCCCTCGAGCGGGGCACGCGCATATACCTGGGCGACCGGTATGCCCTCGAGCACCGCCTGCAGCCGGTCCGGCGCGAGGTAGTCCCGCAGGCTCACCAGGGCCCAGGTCTCCCCCGCCGCCGGGGAACCGGACGAGGGCAGCAACGCGGCCAGCTCACCGCGGCTGGACCGCAGGTAGCCGGCGACCGACTGTCCCTCGACGACACCGACCCGGACGACGTCGCCGGTGGGGTCCGGCATCTCGGGCCCGCGGTCGGCCACCCACACCACGGTGACGAGCAGCGCGGCCGCCGCCCCCAGCGCCAGGCCGGTCATCACCCGCAGCCGCGCCGGTGACATGCCGATGCGCGGCAGGCCACGATTCAGCGGCGGCAGCATCCGGTCCCCGGGCCTCATGAGGTGATCCCCCTCGCAAGGTCGATGTCAGCTGGCGTCGCGGAGCACGTCCAGTGCGTACCCCAGGTCCTCAGGGTAGTCGCTGACAAAACGGACCTCGTCCTGCGTACGGGGATGCAGGAAGGCGAGTTCGCGCGCGTGCAGCCACTGGCGGTGCAGCCCGAGCCGGGCGGCCAGCGTCGGGTCGGCGCCGTAGGTGATGTCGCCGACGCACGGGTGCCGCATCGCGGAGAAGTGCACCCGGATCTGGTGGGTGCGGCCGGTCTCCAGCTTGACGTCGATGAGGCTCGCCGAGCGGAACGCCTCGAGCGTGTCGTAGTGGGTGACGCTCGGCTTGCCGTCGGACATCACCGCGAACCGGTAGTCGGCGGTGGGGTGCCGGTCGATCGGCGCGTCGATGGTGCCGCGCAGCGGGTCGAGGTGGCCCTGCACGATCGCGTGGTAGCGCTTGTCGACCTCGCGCTCCTTGAAGGCCCGCTTCAGCGCGCTGTATGCCAGCTCGCTCTTGGCGACCGCCATCAGCCCGGTGGTGCCGACGTCGAGACGGTGCACGACGCCCTGGCGCTCGGCGGCGCCGCTGGTCGCGACGTTCTGCCCCATCGCGGCGAGCCCGCCGATCACGGTCGGGCCGCTCCAGCCCGGGCTCGGGTGCGCGGCCACGCCGACCGGCTTGTCCACCACCACGATGTCGTCGTCGCTGTAGATGATCTTCATGCCGTGCACCGGCGCCGCCACCAGCGTCGGCGCGGTCACCGGCGCCGGCAGGGTGACCTCCAGCCACGCGCCGGCACTGACCTTGTCGGACTTCGGGCGTGGGATGCCGTCGACGAGCGCGTCGCCGGCCTCGACCAGGGTCGCGGCCGCCGTGCGGGACAGGCCGAAGAGCCGCGACACGGCCTGATCGAGACGCATCCCGTCGAGGCCGTCGGGTACGGGCAGGGAGCGCGCGGTCATGCGGTCTTCTCGGTTTTCTCGCTCTTGCCGGCCTTGGCGGTTCGCGCCACCCGCGAGCCGTCGCGCTGGCGGCCGGTCAGCTCCAGCAGCACGGCGAGGACCACGCCGACGGAGAGGCAGGCGTCCGCGACGTTGAACACCGCGAAGTACTCGGCGTAGGGACCGAACAGGCTGAACATGTCGACCACGTGCCCCTGGAACGGGCCCGGGGCCCGGAACAGCCGGTCGCCGAGGTTGCCGAGCGCGCCGCCGAGGACCAGGCCGAGGGCGACCGCCCACGGCACCGAGCGCAGCCTGACGGCCATCCAGGTGATCCAGCCGATCACGGCGAGCGTGACCAGCGGGAACACCCAGGTGTAGCCGCTGCCGAGGCTGAACGCCGCCCCGCTGTTGCGCAGCAGCGAGAGGTAGACCAGCCCGCCCAGGACCCGGACGGGCTCGCCCTCGGTCAGGCCGTTGGTGCTGAGCTCTTTCACGATCTGGTCGAGCCCGACGGCAACCAGGGCGGTGATGGCGAGCACGACCACGGCCCGGCCCGAGAAACCGGGGCGCGGCCCCGGCCCGGGCTCCGTGGCCGTGTCGCCGCCCGCGGCCTTGTCGGCGTTCAGCGTCGTTCCTCCAACTGCTTACAGGAAACACAGAGAGTCGCGACCGGGAACGCCGCCAGCCGCTCGACGGGGATGGCGTTGCCGCATCGCTCGCACCAACCGTAGTGGCCCTCGCCGAGGCGGTCGATGGCGCGCTCCACCTGTGTGACCCGCTCGAGCAGGTTGTTCGCGAGAGTGATCTCCTGCTCCCGCTCGAACGTCTTCGTCCCGGTATCGGCCTGATCGTCCCCGGCGGAGTCGGCGAGACGCTCGCGCTGGAGCTCGGTGATCTCGGTGAGCGACTGGTCGTACTCCGCCTGCAGTTCCTGGCGGCGCTCCTCGAGCGCGACACGGATCTTCTCGGTCTCCGCCGCGCTGCGCGCCTTACGCGGCGCAGCCTTCGCGGCCGACGCGGACCGGGTCTCGGTTGCCTTGGCCATCGTCGCTCCCCTGAGCCGCGCAGAACGCGGCGAATCGGCTGTCTTCCAGCGGTCATGAAGAGGCGGCCGCCCACCCGCCCCTGTCGATGCTCCGGTCGCGCCCCCACGCGACCTGTGCACCGCCCCACGTGCACAAACGGCGCGGCCAGCCATCGCCGCGCACTCCAGAGGGTGGCAAGGATACGGAACGTGAAGGGCAGCGACAACACGGCGCACCGGCCCGGGTGACCATTAACCGGGACGAACCCATCCGAACGCCTGCGTCGGATACCCGACCCTGGAGCGATCAGCGCTGCTCGTGGCCGTGCTCGCCGTGCCAGCGGGCCAGTCGGCCGCGCCGGCTCACCGCCCGCAGGCGCCGCTCGGCGACGTCCCGGGCGGCGGCCGTGGTGACGATCAGGAGATCGTCCCCGGTCCGCAGCCGGGTGTCCGGCCCCGGCACGAAGCCCGCGCCGTCCCGCACCACAAGCGTCACCACCGCGCCGACGGGCAGCCGCAGCTCGTCGATGTGCACCCCGGCCAGCCGCGACCCCGGCTCAATCTCGATCTGCAGCACGTCGGCGTGCATCCGTTCCAGCGGTGCGGCCTCCACGTGGATCTCCACCGCCTCGGCCGGCGCGATGATCCCGAGCCGGCGCGCCACCGGCGCGAGCGTGCCGGCCTGCAGCAGGGTAAAGATGATCACGAGCACGAAGACCGCGTCGAACAGGCCCTCGGCGCCGGGCGAGTCGAGGGAGAGCGGGATCGTCGCGAGCACGATCGGCACGGCACCGCGCAGCCCGGCCCAGGACAGAAAGGCCTGGCTGCGCCAGGCGAGCCGGCGGCCGCCGCGGGTGACAAGCGCCGAGATCCAGACGGAGAGCGGCCGGGCGAGCAACACCAGCGCGAAGCCTACGACCAGGGCCGGCACCAGCGCGCGGCCCAGCCGGTCGGGCGCGACGAGCAGCCCGAGCAGCACGAAGAGCCCGATCTGCGCGACCCACGCCAACCCGTCGGCGAAGCCGAGGATCGCCCGGCGGTGCGGCAGGCGGCTGTTGCCGAGCACGACGCCGGCCACGTAGACGGCGAGGAAACCGGACGCGTGCGCGGCCGCCCCGGCGGCGTACGCGAGGAAGGTGAGCGCGACCGCGGCGATCGGATAGAGCCCCGCGGCGGGCAGGGCGGCATGCCGCAGCAGCCAGCGCCCGACCACGCCGACGGTGAGCCCGATCGCGGTACCGGCGGCGAGCTCGTAGCCGACCAGCAACAGCTCGTACCACCACGGGTGGCTCGGGCCCCCGGCGACCGAGAGCAGCAGGACCAGCAGCACCACCGGGGCGTCGTTCATGCCGGACTCGGCCTCGAGCGTGGCGACCAGCCGCGGCGGCAGCCGCAGCACCCGCAGGGTCGCGAAGACCGCGGCGGCGTCGGTGGAGGAGAGCACGGCGCCGTAGAGCAGCGAGAGCCGCCAGTCGAGGCCGAGGACGAAGTGCACGACGACGCCGACGACGGCGACGCTCACGGCCACCCCGACGGTGGCCAGCACCGCGGAGAGCCCGAGCACCGGCCGCAGGGTGCTCCAGCGGGCGGTCAGCCCACCCTCGGCGATGATCATGATCAGGGCGCAGAAGCCGAGGGTACGGGTGAGGTCGGCGTCATCGAAGTGGATGCCGAACCCGGCCTCGCCGATGACCATGCCGATGAACAGGTAGACGAGCAGACTCGGCAGGCCGAGCCGCGTGGAGAGCCGCACGGCGGCCACCGCGACGAGCAGCACCGCGGCCCCGACGAGCAGGGCGAGATCGAGCCCGCCCGTCATGCGCCGGCCCCGGCCACGCGCCTGCCCCTCGCCATCCCCCGGCCCACAGCCATGCCCTGGCTCGCAGCCATCCCCCGGCCCGCAGCCATGCCCTGGCCCGCAGCCGCGCCCTGGCTCGCAGCCATCCCCCGGCCCACAGCCATGCCCTGGCTCGCCGTCATGCCCTGGTCCGCCGTCATGCCCTGGTCCGCGGTCATGTCCTGGTCCCGGTCATGCGATGCCGTCACGCAGCGCCGCCAGCCGTTCGCCGACATCGCCGGCGACGGTGAAGACCTTGTCCCGGCTGGTGGCGCCGAGTTTCAGCTCGACGTCCCCGGGCCGCAGCCCGAGCGCCGCGGCCAGGGCACGCCGCACCGCCTCGGTGGCCTTGCCGTCGACGGCGGGTGCACCGACCGCGATGATCAGCGCCGGCCCGTGCGGCCCCTCGTAGCGTCCGCCGACCCGGGTCCGCCCGGCACCGGGCCGGACCCGCACAGCGACGGAACTCACTCCCCCGGACGGGTCGTGGCCGGACCGTTGTTCGTCACCGGACCGGCCGCCGCCCGCCCGGGAGGCCCTTTCGGGGGTCACCGCGGGCTCGGCGTGGCCGGATTGTGCCGCGTTGGGCAGGATGGCCGGGTCGATTGAGGGGGCGCGCCGCTTGGCCATGCCCCATTGTGCCGATCTTCGATCCCACGCCTCACCGGGGTCGCCCCGCGACGCCCGGTGATCATAGGCGAACACGGACAGCTACCGCGTCGGTCGATCTGCGTGCGGTCCGAAGGGCTGCACCTTCGGGCAACGGCCCGCGGCGGCCACCCGGTCGCCTCGCGGCCCGAGCCCGCCGGAGCACGCATCGCCGCCCGGCCCGGCCGAAACATTGGTAAGGATCCGGACCGGAGCAGACCCGCGGTGCCGACCCGACCCGACCGCGAGCCCGGCCGCGAACGGCCGGCGGACCGAGCCGTCAGTACTGGGCGGCGGCCGCGACCAGGCGGTCCACGGGGCGGCACAGTCCGCACGGGCTGAAGCCCAGCTCGACCGCCTCCGCGACCGGCAGCCCCTCGGTCATGCGCCCGATCAGGTGCGGGCAGTCCGGCAGGTGATATCGCGGCCGGCCGTCCACCACCAGCACCTCGGCGTTCAGCCGGGCCACCTTGACCGCGTCCGCCGGGCGGACGGCCTGCGGCAGCGGTTCGTCGTCGGGGTCGTCCGGGTCCGGCTCGTCGAACTCCTCCGCCTGGTCGGAGTACCCCGGTCCGAAGTCGTCCGGCCCGGCGTTCGACGGCCCGGCACTCGACGGCTCGGCGTCGAACGACAGGTCGTGATCGGGCTGGGCGCCGGCGAAGGCCGGATCCCCGCCGGCGGGTGGGGCAGCACCGGCGAAGGCCGGTCCGTCCCCCGCCGCGGCGTTGTCCGCGGGCGCCGGCTCGCGGTGCCACGCGTCGCCTTCAGGTGCGTCGGCGCGGGCTCCGCCGATGACCGTGGCCGCCCGGTCGTAGTCGGGATCCTCCGCGCGCGAGGCCGCGCCGGCGGCCTGACCCGAGGAAGTCCGGCCGGCGGCGGCATCGTCGTCGTAGAGGTCCACCTCCGGGTGCACCTGCTGGGTCACGTCCGGGGCCGCGAGGTTCTCGTCCACGTCGCGGCGTCCGGTGGCGTAGGCGGTCTCGTCGTCCTGGAGGTCGCCGGAGTCCGGGAACGGCTCGTCGGCCGGCAGGTCCGCACGGCGGGCCGGGGCCGAGTGCGCGCGGGCCAGGTCGTCGGCCAGGTCATCGCCCAGGGCCGGCGCCGCGCGCCGCGCGGCCGAGGCCTGGCGGGCGCCGATCACCAGGGCCACCGCGGCCAGCAGGCTGGCCACGATGGAACTGATCAGCAGAGAGCTCGATCCACCGGCAAGGCCGAGGACGAGAAGCGTCACGGCGACGAGGATGAGCAGCAGACTAGCAACGATCATGGCTCATCCCCGCCGCAGTGGGAACCGTTCCGCAAAGCCGAGGCTCAGCGGCCGGTCTCGATGGAACCGGCGCGGCTGCCGCCGTACGAGCCGGCGAGGCCCGCGGCGGCGAGGCCGCCCGAGCCGCCGACCGACCGGTTGGCGTCGGCGCGTGACATCTCCGCCTCCAGCCCCTGCCCGCGGCCGTCGAGGTCGCGCAGCTGGCTCTCGAGGTACGCCTTAAGCCGGGTGCGGTACTCGCGCTCGAACTGCTTGAGCTCCTCGATGTGCTTCTGCAGCGCGGAGCGCTTGGCGTCCAGGCCGCCCATGGCCTCCTGGTGCCGCTGGCGCGCGTCGCGCTCGAGGGCGTCCGCCTTGGCGCGGGCCTCGCGGGTGACCTCCTCCGCCTTGGAACGGGCGTCGGAGAGAAGCTTGTCGGCCTCCCGGCGGGCGTCGGACACGTGGTCGTCGGCCGTGCGCTGGGCCATCATGAGGACGCGCAGTGCCTGCTGCTCGCCGTCGGCGCCGCCGGCGGCGCCCGCTCCAGCACCGACCGGGCCCTGTGCCCGGACCTGCTCGAGCTCGGCCTGCATCTGGCGGGCGGCCTGCTCAGCGGCAGACTTGTCGCGCTGCACCCGGTCGAGCTGGGCCTTCATGTCGTTGAGCTCCGCAGCCAGACGCGGGTCGGCGCTCGGACCGGCTGGTGCGCCACCCCGACCGCCGCGCTCCACCTGGGCGCGCAGCTCGTTGTTCTCCTCGATCAGACGGGCGAGTTCGCGCTCGACCTCGTCCAGGAAGGCGTCGACCTCCTCCTCGTCATACCCCCGCTTGCCGATAGGGGGTTTCTTGAAGGCGACGTTGTGCACGTCGGCCGGGGTCAGCGGCATCGAAACTCCTCGGGTCAGTTGCGGCCGCGTGGGGCGCAGTCGATCAGGGCGGACGCTGTCACGCGAACGCGATGATCAGACGCGCTAACACGAAGTTCAAAAGCACGAACAGGATAACCAGCAGGACCAGGGACGCCAGGTCCAAACTCACGGTACCAATTCGAAGCGGTGGGATCACACGCCTCAACGCCTTGAGGGGTGGATCAGTGACGCTCCACACCGATTCGAGTGCCGCCGACGCCCCCCGCCCTGGCTGCCACCGACGCCCGTACTGCAGCACCGCACCCAGGACGAACCGGGCCAACAAGGTCAGGAAGAACACGTAGAGAAGCAGATAGATGATCTGAAACACGATCGACAGCACGTCAGGCGGATCCCTCGTTAGGGTCAACTCTGGTTGAAGAAACCGCCCTCAGCGATCTTGGCCTTGTCCTCCGCTGTGACCTGGACGTTGGCCGGCGAGAGCAGGAATACCCGGTTGGTCACGCGCTCGATCGTACCGCGCAGGCCGAAGGCCAGCCCGGCCGCGAAGTCCACCAGTCTGCGGGCATCGCTCTCATCCATCTCGGTGAGATTGATGATCACCGGTACGCCGTCACGGAAGTGCTCGCCGATCGTGCGCGCCTCGCGGTACGTCGTCGGGTGCAGCGTGGTGATCTGGTAGCGCTGATCCTCCTCGACGATCCGCTGGTGCGCCTGCGTCTGCGCCTGCGGTGCGAGTGCGAGGTTGTCGCGGGTGGCGTAGCCGAGCGACCCGGACGTCTCGGCGACGGGCGCCGACGGCCGGGTGATCGAGCGGACGCTGGCCCGCTCCTGGCGCTCGGGACGCTCGTGGTCGTCACGCTCGAGGTCGAGGCGGGCGGCGGCACGCTCGAGGCGACCGCTTCGCTCCTGGCGGGCGCGCGGCAGCGCCGGCGCCTCATCGACGTCGTCCTCGTCGTCGGCGAACTCGTCGGCGTAGCGGTAGCCGGAGTCACGGTCGCGGTCACGCTCGCGGTAGCCGCCCTCGCGGTAGCGGTCGTCGTACTGGTCGTCCTCCTCAACGAGGCCGAGCCAAACCCCCGCCTTACGCAGCGCGCTCATGCCATCACCTCCGCTGACGCTCCGGCGATGACATGAGGCGGACGCTGAGCCGATGATTCGCTCGCAAGCTCGCTCATGTCACCACCAGACCCTGCTCGGCGCCGAACCGCTCGTCCATGCCCCCACCTCCGTCCGCTGTGCGGCCCGCGCCCCCTCGGCGTGCCGCGTCCCCCCTTGCACGGACCCCCGATCGTCGAACATCGACCGCGGCCCGCTGCGACGCTGCGTCGTCGGGCGCGTCGGCCGAGGCACGTCGCGCGTAAACAACACGTATGTAGTTTGCTGCCCGCCGCAAGGCTACCGCAGCGTGTTTCGCATCCCGAGTAAAGAAGTGCCGATCCGTACGTGTGTCGCGCCGTGCCGCACGGCCTGCTCCAGGTCGCCGCTCATGCCCGCCGAGACGACCGTCGCGTCCGGATACTCCGAGCGCAACCGCGCCGTCAGAACGGCCAGCTCGGTGAAGGCCCGCTCCGGCTCCCAGCCCAGCGGCGCCACCGCCATCACGCCGCCGAGCCGCAGGCCCCCCGCGTCGTTTACCGCGGCCGCCACCCGCCACAGATCGCGGTCGGCCTCCGCGGCTCCGGCGATCGCCCCGCCCCGGGCCGGATCCCCGTCGATGCTCACCTGCACGAGCACGTCGAGCGGGCGCTCCCGCAGCCGTACCGCGGCGGTGGACAGCGCCCCCGCCAGGCGCATCGAGTCAACCGACTCGACGACGTCGGCGTACGTGACGACCGACTTGGCCTTGTTGCGCTGCAACTGGCCGACGAAATGCCAGCGCAGCGCGACGTCCTCGGCCTGGACGGCCGCCGACTTCGCGGCCGCTTCCTGGTCCTTGTTCTCCCCGACGTCGGTGACGCCGAGCCCGGCGAGCAGCACCACGTCGCTCGCCGGGTAGGTCTTGGTCACCGCGACCAGGGCCACCGAGCCCGGGTCGCGGCCGGCCGCCGTGCAGGCACGCCCGATCCGCTGACGCACCTCGTCCAGCGAGGCCGCCAGTAGGTCGCGGCGTGCCTCCGGCGTCAAACCCTCAGGAGCCGTTCTTCAGGAAGTCCGGCACATCCACGTCGTCGAAGAGCACTCGGCGCGGCGGCGGGGCGCTCGCCGCGGGCGGCACCGGCGGGGAGACCGGCACCGGCGAGGTCGGCGCGACCGCGGGCGGGGACGCGGGCTGCGGCACCTTGCGCGCGGGCTCGACCGGCTTGTACGAGGGCGTGCCCCCGTCGAAGCCGGCGGCGATGACCGTGACCCGGACCTCGTCGCCCAGGGCGTCGTCGATGACGGCGCCGAAGATGATGTTGGCGTCGGGGTGGGCCGCGTCGGTGACCAGCTGCGCGGCGTCGTTGATCTCGAACAGGCCGAGGTCGGAACCGCCGGCGATGGAGAGCAGCACGCCGCGCGCGCCGTCCATGCTCTGCTCCAGCAGCGGGCTGGAGATGGCCTTCTCGGCGGCCTCGACGGCGCGGTTGTCGCCGCGCGCGCTGCCGATGCCCATGAGGGCGCTGCCCGCGCCGCTCATCACGCTCTTGACGTCGGCGAAGTCCAGATTGATCAGACCCGGCGTGGTGATCAGGTCGGTGATGCCCTGCACGCCGGAGAGCAGCACCTGGTCGGCCTGGCGGAACGCGTCCATCATGCTGATGCCGCGGTCGCCGAGCGCCAGCAGCCGGTCGTTCGGGATGACGATGAGCGTGTCGCACTGGTTGCGCAGCTCGTCGATGCCCGATTCGGCCTGCACCTGGCGGCGCTTGCCCTCGAACGAGAACGGCCGGGTGACCACGCCGATGGTCAGGGCGCCCAGCTTGCGGGCGATGTTCGCGACGACGGGCGCGCCACCGGTGCCGGTGCCACCGCCCTCGCCGCAGGTCACGAAGACCATGTCGGCGCCCTTGAGCACCTCTTCGATCTCGTCGCGGTGATCCTCGGCGGCGTTCTTGCCGACGTCCGGCTGCGCGCCGGCGCCGAGGCCCCGGGTCAGCTCGCGGCCGACGTCGAGCTTGACGTCGGCGTCGCTCATCAGCAGCGCCTGGGCATCGGTGTTGATCGCGATGAATTCGACTCCCTTGAGCCCAACCTCGATCATGCGGTTCACGGCGTTGACGCCGCCGCCACCGATGCCGACGACCTTGATGACCGCAAGGTAGTTGTGCGGAGGTGTCATCGGGCTCAGCCTTCCCTTCCAGGGTTTTCGGTGTCGAGGGCCCCAGCGGCCCGGCCAAGAACCGCCATCGACATCCGCTCCGTACAAGGGAGGGCGAGGAAACCCTCACCCTCTACTAGAGGCTTAGTGTTATGTCAACTACTCAACCTCTCGTGGGCAACGTAAGCGGACCTCAGGCGACAACCAAGGACCGACGCGGCGTGTCGGCGTCCGCTTACGAGGCGAGTATCCGACTGAGCCGTAACCTGTGACGGAATGCGCCGTTCGGTCCTTTTCGTCCGGTTAACGGATCGTGACCACGTCCGGGGCGCTGACATCGATCGTGTCGCCCTTGCGTTCGAGCAGCGCGGTGGCCACCCGGGCCTTGTTGTCGCTCTGGGTGTCGTCGCCCCAGATCACCGTCCGGCCCCTGCGGAGCCCGAGGCTGACCTGCGCCGGCTTCGGCACCGAGATGGAGACCAGCTGGTCGCGCAGCTCCGCGGTCAGCGCCGAGAGCACCGTCAGGGCAGAGCGGGTGTTGATGTCCTCCGGGCCCGGCGCGGTGAGCCGGGCCACCGGCAGCCCGGCCGGCCGGCTCGACACCGTCCGGTAGGCGACGCCCTCGGCGTCGATCAGCGTGAAACCCCCACGGGCGGGGACGGCCGCGACCGGCGTGCGCTCGACGACCTCGACCACGACCGTCGACGGCCAGCTCCGGGAGACGATCGCGCGGTCCACCGCGGGCAGGGCCTCGACCCGGCCGCGGATCCGGTCCAGGTCGACCCCGGCGAGCGGCTGGTTCATCCGTACGGCCGCGGCCTGCTCGACCTCCAGCGGCGCGAGCGAGTCCGTGCCGACGACGTCGATGGAGCGGACGCCGAGCACCGACGTCCCGTACACGGTCCAGGCGAGTGCGCCCACCACCAGCGCGACGCCCGCGCCGACCGCCCACGGCAGCGCCGCGCGGAGCCGGCGCCGGCGGGCCCGGGCCATGAACCGCCGCACGGAGGCCGGCACGGCGTCCGTGTCCGCCCGCACCAGCCGCCAGCTACGCCCGCCGCCTTCGCTCACGCCATGGCCTCCGCGGTCAGGCCTCGGCCAGTGCGGCCAGCAGTTCGTCGCCCATCAGCGAGATCGGCGGCGCGCCCATGGTGACCACGACGTCGCCGGGCCGGCTGCGCCGCACGACCTCGGCGGGCACGTCCTCCCACGACGGCACGAAGATCTTCTGCTCGGCGGGCAGGTCGACGGCCGCGGTCAGCGCCACGCCGCCCTCGCCGGGGCCGCGCTGCTCGCCGGGGCCGAAGACCTCCATGACGATCACCTCGTCGGCGATGGCCAGGCCCTCGGCGAGCTCCGCCTGCAGGTCCCGGGTCCGGTAGACCCGGTACGGCTGGAACACCACGACGAGCCGGCCGTCGCCGGCCACCTCGCGCAGCGTGCGCAGCGCCGCCTTCACCGAGGTCGGGTGGTACGCGTACTCGTCGTAGACCCGGATCCCCGCGACCGTGCCCTTGCGCTCGAAGCGGCGCCGGACGCCGGGGAACGACGCGAGCGCCTCGGTGATCTTCCGCAGCGGGAGCCCGAGGCGCAGCGCGGCCAGCACGGCCGCCGCGCTGTTGAGCCCCATGTGCCGCCCGGGCAGCGCCAGCGTGATCTCGCCGAGCGGCTTGCCGTCGAGCGTTGCCTGGTAGCGCACGCCCTGCACGGACGAGACGACGTCGGTGATCCGCAGGTCGGCGCCCTCGGACTCGCCGTAGGTGTACACGGTGCGGCCCGCGGCGCGCAGCCCCGCGATCAGCTCCTGAACGCCCTCGTCGTCGGCGCAGGTCACCACGAAGCCGTCCTCGTCGGTGAGCTCGGCGAACTCGAGGAAGCCCGCCTTGAGCCCGGTGAGGTCACCCCAGTTGTTGAGGTGGTCACCCTCGATGTTGGTGATGATCGCGACGTGCGGGCGGTAGATGAGGAACGACTTGTCGCTCTCGTCCGCCTCGGCCACGAAGTAGGTGCCGGAGCCGTGGTGGCCGTTCGAGCCGGCCGCGGAGATCTCGCCGCCGATCACGAACGACGGGTCCTCGCCCGCGTGCTGCAGGATCACCGTCATGATCGACGTCGTGGTCGTCTTGCCGTGCGTGCCGGCGACCGCGATCGTGCGGCGCCCGGTCATCGCGGCGGCGAGGGCCTCGGAGCGGTGCAGCACCCGCAGGCCGCGGCGGCGCGCCTCGACGATCTCGACGTGGTCCTGCGGGATGGCGGTCGAGTAGACGACGGTGTCGACGCCGTCCAGGTTCGACGCCTCGTGCGCCATGTGCACGGTGCCGCCCAGCGCGCGCAGCGCGGCCAGCGCCGGCCACTCCCGCAGCTCGCTGCCGGTGACCGGCACGCCACGGGTGAGCAGCAGCCGGGCCAGGCCGCCCATGCCCACCCCACCGATGCCGATGAGGTGGACGGTGCCCAGATCCTCGGCGGTCAACTCACCGGCCGGCGTCAGCTCAGCGGTGTTCACAGCGGCACTCCAGCGGTCGAGGGTGAAAGGGTCATCGGCCGGCCACCGCTTCGCACACGAAGTCGAGCAGCGCCTCGTCGCCGTCGCGCCGGCCGTACGCGCCGGCCGCGGCACCCATTGTGACCAGCCGCTGCCGGTCACGGGCCAGCGGCACGACGGTACGCTCGATCCACTCGGGCGTGAGCTCGGCATTGTCCACCAGCAGGCCGCCGCCGGCCTCGACGACGGGCAGCGCGTTGCGCTTCTGCTCCTGGTTGCTGTGCGGGTACGGGACGTAGATCGCGGGCATGCCGATCGCCGTCGTCTCGGCCACCGTGATCGCGCCGCCGCGGCACAGCATCAGGTCGGCGGCCGCGTAGCCGAGCTGCATGTCGGACAGGTACGGCACGACCACGTACGGCACCGGCAGGTCGCTGGGCACGTCGAACGGGTCGTTGCGCCCGCCCTGCACGTGCAGCACCTGTACGCCGGCGTGCGCCAGCTTCTTGGCCGCGCCGGCGACCGCGAGGTTGATCGTGCGGGCGCCCGAGGAACCGCCGGAGACGAAGAGCACCGGCAGGTCGGGACGCAGCCCGAAGTGGGCAAGGGCCTGCGGGCGCAGCGCCTGGCGGTCCATCCGGGCGATGGCCGTGCGCAGCGGCACGCCGACGACCCGGGCGTCGCGCAGCGACTCGGCCTGCTGCGGCTGGGTCGGGAAACCGACCGCGATGTTCTTGGTGAACTTCATGCCCATCCGGTTGGCCACCCCCGGCGGCACGTTGACCTCGTGGATGACGATCGGCAGCTCGCGCCGCCAGGCCGCCAGGTACGCCGGCACCGAGACGTACCCGCCGAAGCCGACCACGACGTCCGCCTCGACCTCGTCGATGATCTTTCCCGCGGCGTGCGCGGACTTGTACATCCGGTCCGGGGTACGCAGCAGGTTCAGGTTGATCGCCCGCGGCAGCTGGAACGCCGGTATGACCCGCAGGTCGTAACCGGCCGGCGGGATCAGCTCGTTCTCCATGCCCTTCGGGCTGCCCAGGGTGGTGATCCGCACCTCGGGGAAGTGGCGGCGCAGGGCGTCGGCGAAGGCGAGCAGCGGGTAGATGTGACCGCCGGTGCCTCCTCCGGCGAGCACGACCGACCGCAGCAGACCCATCACCGTCTCCTCTCCCATCCAACCACCCCGCCCGCCACCCTAGACTGGACTAAAGGCGGTCCCTCACGGATGCCCGGCCGCCCTTTTTCTGGGCGATCGGGCGCGATTGCCCAGGCCGCCGCGGCGGGGGGAGCGGCGGCAGCGGGGCCCAGACTAGCCGTACCCACCGAGCGGGCGGACGGGCGTGCAGGGCACGGGCGGCGTCGGGCTCCGCGCGGGCGAAGGAGGCGAGCATGCCGATGGCGGCGAGCGTGACGACGAGCGCGCTGCCGCCGGCGGAGATGAACGGCAGCGGCAGCCCGGTGATCGGCAGCAGGCCGACCACGCCGCCGATGTTGATGACCGCCTGCGCCACCAGCCACGTGGTGATCGCGGTGGCGGCCAGCCGCCGGAACGGGTCCTGTACCCGGCGCGCGATCCGGAAGCCGGTGTACGCCAGCACCGCGAACAGCGCCAGGATGACCACGCAGCCGACGACGCCCAGTTCCTCGGCGACGACGGCGTAGATGAAGTCGTTGTCCGCGGCGGGCAGCCAGTTCCACTTCAGGGCGCCCTTGCCGAGCCCGACGCCGAACCAGCCGCCCTCGTAGATCGCCGAGCGGCCCTGCAGCAGCTGGTAGCAGGGGCCGAGGGAGCACTTCTCCGGCGGCTTCAGGAAGGTCGTCAGGCGCAGCAGCCGGTAGTTCGCCTCGCCGTCGGAGCCGGATCCGGCGCCGCGGGACGCGGCGGCGATGAGCAGCCCGATGCCGGAGAAGCCGAGCACGCCCAGCGCCGCGAAGACCCGAAGCCGCACCCCGGCCGCCCAGAGCAGCCCGATGATCAGGGCGAGCAGCACCAGCATGGTGCCGAGGTCGTTGTAGCCGACCAGCACGAAGAGCAGGCCGACGATCGGGAACAGCGGCATGGCCAGCTCGCGCCAGTAGCCGAGGGCCGCGCCCTTGCGGGCGATGATGTCGGCGCCCCAGAGCACCACGCCGAGCTTCGCGAACTCCGACGGCTGCACGCCGACCGGGCCGACGTAGAGCCAGAGCAGGTCGGCGTGCACCGGGCCGAGCCGCGGCTTGTCGACCAGGTCGACCGCCTTGAGCGCCATCAGCAGGTCGAGGACGGCGAGCAGCACGACCGCCAGGCCGAGCACGTACTTGCCGAGGAAACGCAGGGTGCCGGACGGCAGGCGCTGGCAGACCCAGAAGCCGAACAGCCCGAGGACGGCGAAGAGCAGCTGGTTGCGGATCGCCGAGAAGGCGTTGCCGTCCTCCGCGTACGCCTTGACGCTGGTCGCCGAGAAGACCATGGTCAGGCCGATCAGGAGCAGCAGGCCGGAGCTCGCGATCAGCAGGTAGTACGACGACAGCGGCCGGGCCAGCAGCCCGTGCACCGCCGGCAGCAGCTGCTGGCTGAGCGATCTCGGCCGGGCCGCGGGCGGGGTCGGCTGCGCGGTCGCGGCCGGCGACACGGTGACCGTGGGCCGGGCGTCAGGCTTCTCCTCCCCCATGTGCACCATCATGGTGGCGTGACACGCCCACCCCGGGATGCGGGGCTGGCGTGTCGCGAGAGATCTATCCCATCACCGCGAGGAAGTCGCTGTAGAACAGGCCGAGGCCGATGGCGGTGCAGATGCCGGCGACGATCCAGAACCGGACCACGATGTTGACCTCGCTCCAGCCCGCCAGCTCGAAGTGGTGCTGCAGCGGCGACATCCGGAAGACCCGCTTGCCGGTGGTCTTGAACGAGATGATCTGGATGACCACGGACATCGTGATGATGACGAACAGGCCGCCGATGATGATCGACAGCAGCGTCGTGCGGGTCGCCATGGCGAGGCCGCCGATCAGGCCGCCGAGGCCCAGCGCGCCGGTGTCACCCATGAAGATCCGGGCCGGCGAGGTGTTCCACCAGAGGAAGCCGACGCAGGCGCCGGCCGCCGCGGCCGCGATCAGCGCGACCTCCAGCGGATCCCGCACCTCGTAGCAGTAGTTGGCGGTGCGGGCGTAGGTGTCGTCACCGCACCAGTGCCGGTACTGCCAGAACCCGATCAGCGAGTACGCGCCGAGCACCAGGATCGACGCCCCGGTCGCCAGCCCGTCGAGGCCGTCGGTCAGGTTCACGCCGTTCGACATCGACATGATGACGAAGACGAAGACCAGCACCGAGCCGACCTTGCCGACGTCGAGGAAGCTGATGTCGCGGATGAACGAGATGTGCTCGCTCGCCACGGTCTGCCCGTTGGTGCTCGGCACGTACAGGGCCGCGATGCCCAGGCCGCCGCCGACCAGCAGCTGGCCGAGCAGCTTGCCCTTCGCGCTCAGACCGCTGGAGTTGCGCTTGCGTACCTTGAGGAAGTCGTCGAGGAAGCCGACCGCGCCGCAGAAGACGAAGAGCCCGAGCAGCACCAGCGCCGTCATCGTGGGCTGGACCTGGGCGATCTGCTCCGTCGGCAGCGTGGTCAGGGCGATGTGCCCGGCCACGTACGCCAGGACGGTCGCGACGATGAACGCCACACCGCCCATCGTGGGCGTGCCCTTCTTGCCCTGGTGGGTGGCCGGCCCGACCGCCCGGATCGGCTGCCCGGCCTTCAGCGCGGTGAACACGCGGATGGCGACCGGGGTGCCGAACAGCGAGATGATGAACGCGACCGCGGCCGCGACGATGACTGCCCTCACGGGCCTACCTCCTCGGCGGCCGCATCCGCGCGGAGCGCGTCGGCCACCTCCCACGTCCGGTACCGCGAACCCTTGACCAGCACCACGTCGCCCGGCTGCAGGTCGCCGCGCAGCACCGCGACGGCCTCGGCCTGATCGGCCGCGAGAACAGCCTCGCCCTTCCAGGCGGGCACCGTTGCCGCGCCGTCGAGGATCGGGGCGGCGTTGCCGGCGACCGCGATCAGCCGGTCGACGCCGAGAACGGCGGCGAGCCGGCCCACCTCCTGGTGGCCGGAGGTGTCGTGCTCGCCGAGCTCGGCCATGTAGCCGAGCACGGCGGTGGTGCGCCGCCCCTGCCCCAGCGCCGCGAGCGCGTGCAGCGCCGCGGCGGTCGAGGACGGATTGGCGTTGTAGGAGTCGTCGATGACCGTCACCCCGTCGGTCCGGTCGAAGACGTCCATCCGGCGGCCGGAGACGATGCCGACCTCGCCGAGCGCGGCGGCGACGGCGGCGGGCGCCATCCCGGCCTCGAGCGCGACGGCCGCGGCGGCGAGGGTGTTGCCGACCTGGTGGCGTCCGGTCACCGCCAGCCGGACCGGCCCCGACCCGGCGGGCGTCACCAGCGTGTACGCCGCCCGTCCGCGGGCGTCCAGCGTCACGTCGACGGCCCGCACGGTGGCCTCGGCCGCCTCGCCGACCCGCACCACCCGGGCGGTCGTGCGCGTGGCCATCGCGGCGACCAGCGGGTCGTCGGCGTTGAGCACCGCCACGCCGTCCTCGCCGAGCGCCTCGACCAGCTCGCCCTTGGCCCGCGCGGTGCCCTCGACCGAACCGAACTCGCCGATGTGCGCCGCGCCGACGTTGAGCACCACGCCGATCCGCGGCCCGGCCATGTCGGTGAGGTAGCGGATGTGCCCGATACCGCGGGCGCCCATCTCGAGCACCAGGAACCGGGTCGCCGTGTTCGCCTTCAGCACCGTGTACGGGAAGCCGAGCTCGTTGTTGAGCGATCCGGCCGGCGCCACGGTCTCGCCGAGGCGGCCGAGCAACTGCCCGATGTAGTCCTTGGTCGTGGTCTTGCCGGACGAGCCGGTGAGCCCGACGATGGTCAGCCCCGGCAGCCGGGACACGACGACGCTCGCCAGCGCGGCCAGCGCCCGCAGCGGGTCGTCGACGACGATGCCGGGCAGGCCGGTGTCCCGGGTGCCGAGCACCCCGACGGCGCCGGCCTCGACCGCGGCGCCGGCGAAGTCGTGCCCGTCCACCTTCTCGCCCGCGAACGCCACGAAGAGCCCGCCGGGCAGCAGCGCCCGGGTGTCGTACTCGACCGGTCCGGTGACGGTCGCGGCCGGGTCGGCGTTGACGAGACGCCCACCCGTGATCGCGGCGATCTCGTCCAGCGTCATGCGGATCAAGCGGCACCGCCCGGGCGCGCGGCCAGCGCGGCGGTCAGCTCGATCCGGTCGTCGAACGGCAGCACCTGGCCGTCCACCTCCTGGCCACGCTCGTGTCCCTTGCCCAGCACGGCGACGACGTCGCCGGGGCCGGCCAGCCGGACCGCCTCGTCGATGGCGGCACGGCGGCCCGCCACCTCGATGATCTTCGCCGGTGCTCCGGCCGTCTCGGCGCCCTGCCGGACGGCCGCTCGGATCTCGGCCGGGTCCTCGGTGCGCGGGTTGTCGTCGGTGACGACGACCAGGTCGCAGCCGCGGGCGGCGGCCGCGCCCATCAGCGGTCGCTTGCCGCGATCGCGGTCACCGCCCGCGCCGATGACGCAGACCAGGTGACCGCCGCGGGCGGTGGCCAGCTCGCGCAGGGCGGCGAGGGCGGCGACGATCGCGTCCGGCTTGTGCGCGTAGTCGACGACGCCGAACACCTCGCCCGGCGAGTCGACCCGCTCGAGCCGGCCGGGCACGCCCTTGCAGGCGGCGATGCCGTCGGCCGCGACCTGCGGGTCGATGCCGGCCGCGACAAGCGAGGCCAGGGCGAGCAGCGCGTTGGCGACGTTGTGCCGGCCGGGCAGCGCCACGCCCGCCCGCACGGCGCCCGCGGGTCCGTGCGCGGTGAAGCGCTGTCCGAAGGCGTCGCCGGCGACGTCGCCCGCGGACCAGGTCGCCGTCCGGTCGCCGGCGGCGGAGTAGGTGACGGTGGCGGGCTTGCGCAGCGGCTCGAGCGCCGGCTCGTCGGCGTTGAGCACCTCGAAGCGGCAGCGGCCGTCGAACAGCTTCGCCTTCGCCGCGAAGTAGTCGTCGGCGTCGGCGTGGAAGTCGAGGTGGTCCAGGCCGAAGTTGGTGTAGCCGCCGACGGCGAAGCGGACCCCGCCGACGCGGCCCATGGCCAGCGCGTGGCTGGAAACCTCCATCACGACCGCGGTGACGCCGCGCTCGAGCGCGGCGGCCAGGATCGCGTGCAGGTCGGTGGCCTCGGGCGTGGTCCGCACGCTCTGCACGACCAGGTCGCCGAGGCGGGTCTCGACCGTGCCGATCAGGCCGGTGGTCAGCCCGGCCGCCCGCAGCCCCGACTCGACCAGGTAGGCCGTCGAGGTCTTGCCCGCCGTGCCGGTGAGACCGATGACGGTGAGCCGCTCCGTGGGGTCGCCGTAGATCCGCGACGCGGCCACGCCGAGCACCTCGCGGGGATCATCGACGACGATCGCCGGCAGCCCGGCCGCGGCCGCGGCGTCGCGTCCGGCGGGGTCGGTCAGCACGGCGACCGCGCCCGCCTCGGCGGCGCCCGCGACGAACTCGGCGCCGTGGCGCCGGGCGCCCGGCAGCGCGGCGTAGAGATCGCCGGGGCGTACCTCGTTGCTCGCGTGGGTCACGCCGGTGACCTCGACGTCCGCGCCGGTCAGCCGACCGCCGATCAGGGCGGCGAGGTCGGCCAGCCCGCGGGGGCGGACGGTCTGGGGACGGGGAATGCCGGGCACGGCGTCAGACCCTACCCGGTGCCCCGGATCCGCCTGCGAACGCCATGGGCGCCGCTACTCCGCCTTCAGCTTGAAGGTCGGCGGCTCCGTGCCCGACGGCGGCACCCGCAGGTGCCGCAGCGCGGAGGCCATCATCTCGCTGAACGCCGGTGCGGCGACGTCGCCGCCGGTGCCGTCGGCCACGTCGGCGAAGACACCGATCACGAAGCGCGGATTGTCGGCCGGCGCCATGCCGATGAACGAGCCCGCGTTGTGCTTGGTGTACTGCCCCTCGACCAGCATCTTTCCGGTTCCGGTCTTGCCGGAGACCCGGTAGCCCGCGACCGCGGCCCGGCCGCCGGTGCCGCCCTTGGAATCGACGACGGACTCCATCATCGTGCGCAGCTGGCTCGCGACCTCGGGGCTGAGCACCTCGCGGGTCACGGGCGCCGGCGCAGGGGTGACCGAGCCGTCCTTGCCCGAGATGGTGGCCTTGATGAGCCGCGGCTGGATGTAGGTGCCGTCGTTCGCGATCGCCGCGTAGCCGGCCGCCATCTGGACCAGCGTGGCGTCGACGCTCATGCCGATCGGCACCGAGCCCCACGCCGAGCCGCTCCACTCGTCCGGGGTGAGCAGCCGGCCGCTCGCCTCGCCCGGCATACCCTCGTTCGTGGTCTCGCCGAGGCCGAACCGGCGCTGGTAGTCGTACAGCCTCTCCTTGCCGAGCTTCTGGGCGATGCGGATCGTGCCGATGTTCGACGAGTACGCGAGAACGCCGGGGATGGTCAGCTTGGTGCCGGCCGCGAACCTGTGCGTGTCCGTGAACGGCTTGCCGCCCAGCACGAGCCCCGGGCCGACCGTGACGGTGGAGTCGGGCGTGATGACGCCCTCCTGGAGGGCCGCGCCGATGGTGAAGGCCTTGTGCGTCGAACCCGGGTCGGCGATGACGCTGCTGGCGACGTCCTCGCGCTCGGTCGGCTTGAAGTCGAACGGCTTCGCCGCGTTGTACGCCGGGTAGCTGGCCTGCGCCAGCACCTCGCCGGTCCGCACGTCTATGACGACGGCGGCGCCGATGGTGGCGCTCACCCGCTCCATCTGCCGGCTCAGGATGCGCTGCACTTCGAACTGCAGGTCGCGCTCGATGGTCAGCTGGATCGACGAGCCCGGCGCGGCCGGCCGGTACGAGCTGTAGCCGCCCGGGATCTCCTTGGCCAGCATTCCCTTCTTGACGTCCGGGTTGCCGCGCTCGAAGACCCGCTTGCCGTCGGTGCCGCGCAGCAGGTCGTCGTAGCGGGCCTCGATGCCCTCCAGACCGAAGTGGTCCTCGCCGGTGAAGCCGATCAGGTTCGCGGCCAGGTCGGCACCGGGCACGTCGCGGCGCTCGTCGCGGTCGGAGCCGATGCCCGGAAGCTTCATCAGGGCGATCCGGTCCGCCACCGCGATGTCGACACCGCGGGCGAGGTACTCGAAGCGGGACGCGCCGCCGCCGGGGCGCTTCTTCTTCGCCATCAGCTCGACCAGCCGCGACGACGGGACGCCGAGCAGCGGTGACAGCTTCGCCGCCGCCCCGGGCGCGTCCTTGACCAGTTCGGGGTCGGCGTAGATGTAGCGCGCCTCGACGCTGTGCGCGAGCACCGCGCCCGAACGGTCCAGGATGCTGCCGCGCGGCGCGGGCAGCGTCACGTCGGTGAGCCGGCTCTGCCGCTGCTCCAGCAGGCTCTGCGCGGACGCGGGGGTGTCGACGACCTGGAGCACGACCAGCCGTACCCCGATCGTCGCGAACAGGGCGAGCGCCAACACGGTGCCCAGCCGCAGCCGCCGGGTGCTGTTGGCCAGCTTCGGCGGCTCGGCCGGTACCGCGGGCACGGGCCGACGCGAGCGGGGCCGGGTCGGCGGCGCGGCCTTGGCGGGCCGACCGGCGGTGCCGCGTCGCGGTCCCGGCGGCGCGGCGACCTTACGCTCGCGGCCGGTCCGGGCCCCCGATTCGGTACGGGTGGCGGCCGCGCCCTTGCGCGGGTTCGCCGTCGAGCGGGCGCGGGTGGCACCGGCCGTGGTCCGGCGGGGCCGGCGCGGGGTGTCGTCGTCCCACTCGTCGTCCTCGGGCGGGGCCGCGCGGGTCGTTCCGCGGGCGGCGCGGCCCTTGGGCTCGCGCTCGCGGTCCCGCTCCTCCCGGCCGCGGCGCTGCGGTGGCGGCGGCGGCTCCTCGGGCTCGCGGCGGCGGGCGCGGGCCGGCCGCCCGCCGTCGAGCACCTGCAGCGCCGGGCGGAACGGGTCGGTGTCCCGGCCGGCACGCGGCGAACGGGTGCGCTGGTCGCCCTCGCGCACGGTCCGGCCGCGGGGCGTGTACGCCCGCGCGTCGCCGATGCCGCCGAAGCCGCGGGTCCGGTCGTCGTCGCGCCCGGACTCCTCGGCCGGCGGCAGGTCACGCGAAGCGCCGCGCCGGGGCTCCCGGCCCCGGCGCGGCGTCTCGTCGGCGCGCGGCGACATGCTCTACCTTCCGGTCGCCGAGGTGGCGGCGGAGTCCTGCGCGGTCACGGCCACATCGCCGGTCGCCGGCCGCGGCACGCCGACGATCACACCGTCCGGCAGCCGGATGTACGCCGGGTTCTCGGCCTTGACCAGGCCCAGCCGGCGGGCGGCCGCGTCCAGGCTGCCCGGGCTGTTGTTGGCGGCGATCTCGTTCTCCAGCTCCTGCTGCTGGGTGTCCAGCTTCTTCTGCTGCTGCTGCAGCGTGTCGATGCGGAAGGAGTTCTCCGCGGTCTTGGTGTTGATCAGCAGGATGCCGATCACCCCGGCCACGACGACCGCGACCACGAGCGCGATGAACGGCGCCCGGGGCGCGTTGATCGGCGCCGGCGGGGCGACCCGCAGCCGGGGCGCGGCGGCGTTGTCGGTCTGCTGCTCGGCCGTCAGTTTCAGGGCGGCACTTCCCTGGGTGGCACCGACGGCCGGGTGCTGACGCGCCCCCCGGCCGCCACCGCCCGTCGTGGTGCCGCTCGTCGCGGCGGCCGGCTTGCGCCGGTCCTTGCCAACCTGCTCCGCGGTCCGGCCCCCCGACCGCGGCGCAGTCCTGCGCTCGCTCAATGCCCCTCCCCCTCCTGGAGTGCCCCCGGGCGTGACCGCCCTTGTCCCCCGTGCGCAGACATCCGGGGCCGTTCGCGGGCGGCACCCGATGCCTGTTCGTGCTTATCGATCCGTTCTACCGCGCGCAGCTTCACCGAGGCCGCCCGCGGGTTCTCCGCCACTTCCGCCTCGCTCGGCGGTTCCGACCCGCGGGTCAGCAGCCGCACCGAAGGACCCGTGCCGGGCAGCTCGACCGGCAGTTCGATCGGCCCGGTACTGCGTGCCCTCGCGGCGAAGGCGCGCTTGACGATCCGGTCCTCCAAGGACTGATACGACATCACTACGAGGCGCCCCTTCGGCGCCAGCAGGTCGAGCGCAGCCGGCACGGCGGACTCGACCGCCGTGAGTTCCGCATTTACCTCGATCCGCAGCGCCTGAAACGTTCTCTTCGCCGGATTGCCACCCGTACGCCGGCCGGCGGCCGGGATGGCGTCCTTGACCAGCTCCGCCAGGTGCGCCGAGGAGACGATCCGCGCCTTCGCCCGCTCCCGGACGATCGCCGAGACGACGCGGGGCGCGAACTTCTCCTCGCCGTACACCCGCAGGATGCGGACGAGCTCGCCCGGCTCGTAGCCGTTGACGACCTCTTCCGCGGTGATGCCCCGCGACTGGTCCATCCGCATGTCCAGCGGCGCGTCCCGCGAATAGGCGAAGCCCCGGTCCGGCTCGTCGAGCTGCAGCGAGGAGACGCCGAGATCGAACAGCCCACTGTGGAACGCCGGGCGGCCGAGCCCCGCGAGCACGTCCGGCAGCTCGTCGTAGACCGCGTGCACGAAGTGCACCCGGTCGCCGAAACGGGCCAGCCGGTGCCGGGAGTGCGTGAGCGCCTCGGTGTCCCGGTCGAGTCCGATGAGGACCACGTCCGGGTGCCGCTCCAGCACGGCCTCGGCGTGCCCGCCCAGCCCCAGCGTGAAGTCGACGTGCACCGCGCCCGGCAGGGCCAGGGCGGGGGCGAGCAGCTCGAGGCAGCGCTCGAGCAGCACCGGCACGTGCGTGCCGCGAAGCTCCCCCATGACGACCCCCATAGCCCGCTCTTTCCGCGCTCACCCGGCCCTACCCCAGTGCCGGCCGCCCCCGACCGGGGCGTTCGGCGCCGATGTGCCCGGTCGTCCGTCCGTACCGCCAGATCCCCATCCGCTCGTGCCCGTTGCCTTCGGGCGCGCCCGACCGGACACACGCCTGGCGCCGGGGAAGAGGCGCCAGGAGCGGGAGCGGCTGGAGATCTCGCAGTACGGCGGCGGCGACGTCCGGACCGTGTCGGCGGCCCACAGGTGCCACGCCTCACAGTCCGCCGGGCAGCACCCCCTCCTCGATGTCGGCGAACTCGTCCTCGCTCGCCGAGAGGTACTGCTCCCAGGACTGCTTGTCCCAGATCTCCACCCGGGTGCTCGCGCCGATCACGACCAGCTCGCGGTCGAGCGCCGCATACCCCCGCAGGTGGGCCGGGATGGTGACCCGGCCCTGTTTGTCGGGGATCTCGTCGTGCGCGCTGGCGAAGAACACCCGGCTGTAGGCCCGCGCCGCCTTGTTGGTGACCGGCGCCTCGCGCAACTGGCCCGCGATGCGCTGGAACTCAGGCATCGGGAAGACGTAAAGGCAACGCTCCTGCCCCTTGGTGATCACGACACCTCCCGCCAGCTCGTCGCGGAACTTCGCCGGAAGGATCAGCCGTCCCTTGTCGTCGAGGCGCGGGGTGTGCGTGCCGAGAAACATCGGCCCAACCCCCCTGCCCCGGGCGGTTTCGCGGACCGCCTGTCGTCTGGGCCGGCAACCCCTTCGGAGTCAGCTCCTCAGGCCCTGCCACTGCGCTCCACTCTACTCCACTTCCCTCCACCCGCAACCAGAATGACGCGGCCTGCGAGTCAGATTCGCGGATGAATGCGCACGTCAGAGCCGGTGGAGCCGAAGTGGAGGGGTTCACGGTCCGCGCCATGGTCCACTTTCCGACATGCCGCCCACCCGGGCACGAAAGTCCCCCGAAATCGGGCGTTCGGGAGCGGGACGCCGCCCCCCGGCACCCGGGCGGGGAGCAAAGTGGAGGAGAAAGTGGAGCGCATACGACAGTGGGGCGCGACCCGAACCGGGTCGCGCCCCACTGAACTGTCGTACTGCTCTTACTAGTGCCGCACCGTACTTACTGGTGCCGCACCGCTACGGATGACTCCGTCAGGCGGCGGCGAGGCGCCGGACGACGTAGTTGTTGCTCCAGATCTTGTGCTTGCCCACCCGGGCGCCCGAGTGCGGCGAGTCCCACATGTAGCCGTTGCCCGCGTAGATGCCGGCGTGCGTGCCGTACGAGCCCGACCGGACCACGATGAGGTCGCCGATCCGCTTCTTGCTCTTGCTGATCTTCTTGCCGTGCTTCTGCTGCGAGTTCGCCTTGTGCGGGAGCTTCTTGCCCGTCGTCTTGCGGAAGACGTACTGGGTGTAGCCCGAGCAGTCAAAGCGCTTGGGGCCCGCCGCGGCGAACTTGTACAGCGCGCCCTTGTGCTTCCTGGCCTCGGCGAGGACCTTCGCGCCGCTGCTGCGCACGGTGACCTTGATGCCTGGACTGGTCACCGAGCTGTAGCCGGTGGCTCCGGTGTACTGCGTCCGGAAGTAGCCGGTGATGTGCGGCTCGGCGGCCAGGGTCACCGTCCCCTTGGCGGACAGCTTCCGGGTCACCCAGGTGCGCCACTTGCCGTCGCGCTTGGCCTGCAGGCGTACCGAGCCCTTGGTGACGACCTTGCCGGTCTTGGGGTCGATCACCTTGGCGGTCACCCTGACCGCCTTGCCCCACGCGATGGAGCGGGTCGCGGAGTTGGTGATCTTCGGCTTGATCGCCGATGCGGCGGCCGCCTCGACGACGGGAGCCGCGGCGGACGCTGCCGGGGTGGCGACCAGCTGGCCGGCACAGAGGCAGAGACCCAGGGACAGTGCGATGGTGCCGGTTCCGGCCATGCGGCGGTTCCGGCTCGAACTGCGTTCGTGCACGGTAGAGATATCCCTCCGGCACGCCTGCGAGGTTAGCTGTCGGGTTCGGGCGGGAAGGATGCCCGGTCGCCGCTGGCGACTTCACCCCAAGGTCCCGGCGGTACGCGCCGCCGAAGCGACGTGACCACCGGCGGACCGAATCTGGGTCCCCCGTCCCTGCCCCCGTATGCCTGTGTGGTTGTTGCTACCTCAGTGGTCGTGCCGCCCGGACCGGGGCAGGGCTCGGCGTGGTCCGATGCGATACGAGCGGCGAGCGGACGCTCACCGGCCCAACCTTGCTACCCGATTTCCGCGGGGACCGTGGGGCCCCGAATGGTCACCCAGAGTATTTGGCACACCTGACCCTGTCCGGTTTGTAACCCCGCTGTGACAAATGCCGATACGTGGCGTAGTTGACCACTTACGCTGCGCCGAAAGTAACGGGTGAAACACAACACACAAAAAGCCGCGGGCGGGTGGATCTTGGACCGGGCCAAGATCGGGAGAATGCCGGTCTAAACGCCCCCACCGGCCCAAACGTCGCACCGAGCGGCGGAGCGGAGATCATCCGTTCGGCCGATCCCGGCCCACCGCAGGCCGCGGGCCCCGGGGCCACTCGACGTAGTGTCCGTTTCCGGTACCCTCGTCGCCGTGACGGACGGGAAAATGCCCCTACGGGCCAAGGTCGCGACCTCCGTGTCGCGAACCGCTGCGGCGCTCTCGCGGGCCGCGGGACGCGGTGACGGCTCGGTGATCGGCGGCTGGATCGGTCTCAAGATCGATCCTGACCTGCTCAGGAACCTGGCCGCCGGCCGCGCGATCGCGCTGGTGTCGGGCACCAACGGCAAGACAACCACGACCCGGTTCGCCGCGGCCACGCTCGGCGTGCTCGGCCCGGTCGCCACCAACTCCTTCGGTGCCAACATGCCGACCGGGCACACCTCGGCCCTGGCCAAGGCCGGCGCCACCCCGTTCGCGGTGCTCGAGGTCGACGAGCACTACCTCGCCCGGGTGATCGACGAGACCACCCCGCGTGTGGTCGCCTTGCTCAACCTGTCCCGCGACCAGCTCGACCGGGCGAAGGAGGTGGCGATGATGGCGCAGATGTGGCGCACGGCCCTTGCGGCCCACCCCGACGTGCACGTGGTCGCCAACGCCGACGACCCGATGGTCGTCTGGGCGGCGATCGACACGCAGCACGTCGTGTGGTTCAGCGCCGGGCAGCGGTGGCACGACGACTCCTTCGTCTGTCCCGAGTGCGGCTCGCCCATCGAGCGCGCCGACGGCGACTGGTGGTGCAGCGGCTGCCCGCTGCGCCGCCCGCGGGCCCAGTGGACCGTGGAGGACGACGGCGTCGTCGACCCCAAGGGCGACTGGCACCTGGTCAAGCTGCAGCTGCCGGGACAGGTCAACCTCGGCAACGCGGCCACCGCGCTGGCCGTCGCCGCCGAGTTCGGCGTCCGGCCGATAGAGGCCGCGCCACGGCTCGCCGGCGTGGCCTCCGTGGCCGGCCGCTACGCACAGGTGGAGCGCGACGGGCGCAACATCCGGCTGCTGCTGGCGAAGAACCCGGCCAGCTGGCTGGAGGCCTTCGACATGGCCGAGGTGGCGCCGACACTGCTCTCCATCAACGCCCGCGACCCCGACGGCTTCGACACGTCGTGGCTCTACGACGTCGACTTCTCCCCGCTCCGCGGGCGGCAGGTCCTGATCACCGGCGACCGTGCCTACGACCTCGCCGTACGCCTGGAAGTGAACGATGTGGCCTTCCGGCACGTTCATACCTTCGACGAGGCGGTGCGGGCGAGCCCGCCGGGCCGACTCGAGGTGATCGCGAACTACACCGCGTTCCAGGACATCCGAGCGGAGTTGGACCGTGTCAACTGAGCCTGCCCGCGGCGGAGAACCGAGGAAGAACACATGAGCGAGCTTGCGAGCGAATCATCAACTCAGTACCAAACTCATGTCGTCGCCGGAGCGCCAGCGGAGGTGACGGCATGAGCGAGCTTGCGAGCGAATCATCAACTCAGTACCAAACTCATGTCGTCGCCGGAGCGCTAGCGGAGGTGACGGCATGAGCGAGCTTGCGAGCGAATCATCAACTCAGTACCAAACTCATGTCGTCGCCGGAGCGCCAGCGGAGGTGAAGGCATGAGTGAGAGCACGCTGCGGATCGTGTGGATCTACCCCGACCTGCTGTCGACGTACGGCGACCGGGGCAACATGCTGATCCTGCGCCGCCGGGCCGCCCTGCGCGGCATCCCGGTGGAGACCTACGAGGTCCGCTCCGACCAGGCGCTGCCCACCACCGCCGACATCTACCTGATCGGCGGCGGCGAGGACGGGCCGCAGGCGCTCGCGGCGCAGCGGCTGATAACCGACGGCGGCCTGCACCGGGCAGTGCACCAGGGCGCGGCCGTGCTGGCCGTCTGCGCGGGCTACCAGCTCTTCGGTGGCTCGTTCTACGCGAAGGGCGCCAAATGCGCCGGACTGGACCTGCTCGACCTCACCTCCGACCGCGGCGAGACCCGCGCGGTCGGTGAGGTTCGCGGCGACATCGATCCGCGGCTCGGGCTCCCCCCGCTGACCGGCTTCGAGAACCACGGCGGCCGGACCCGGCTGGGCCCCGGGGTCGCACCGCTCGCACGGGTGACGGCCGGCGTCGGCAACGACGGCCAGACCGAGGGCGCCTGGCACGGGAAGATCCTCGGCACCTACGCGCACGGGCCCGCACTCGCTCGCAACCCAGCTATAGCCGATCTGCTACTGCGTTGGGCGATCGGCGCCGATAGTCTTCAACCGCTCGACGACACCTGGGCCGACCGGCTTCGAGGCGAGCGGCTCGCCGCAGCGGGCGCCGTATGACCCGTGACTGACGCCTGACCAGCACGACCTGTCCTGGACCGACGAGAAGTTGGGGCGGTACGCCTGCATGACTGACACCCTGATCGCCCCGCGGGGCATCGAAACCCCCGCCACGGACCCTCAGGTCAGCACGCAGCACCCGGACACCCCCATCGGCTGGCGGCGGCGACTGGTCCGCTTCGGCGTACTCGGGACGGTGGTGGCCTCGCTCGGCGTCGCCGCCGCGGTCCTGCCCCTGCACGCCATCGCCGACTCGGTCGTCGCCCTCGGCCCCGCGGCCGCCGTGGCGATCGCCGTGGTCGGCGGCCTGCTGCTCTCGGTGCTCGTCCCCCGCACGGCGATCACCCTCGCCTGCGGCGCGCTGCTCGGCCCGGCGATCGGCGCGGCGACCGCGCTTGCCGCGGCCGTCATCGCCGCCGCGGCCACCTACTACGCGGGCCGCTGGGCCGGCCGGGGCGCGCTCGGCGCCCGGGCCGGCGGCAAGCTCGAGCGCCTCGACGGCTGGCTTAACCGCCGCGGCCTCGCCGCGGTCCTGCTGGTCCGCTTCCTGCCGCTCGCGCCCTACGGCCTGATCGGCTACGCGTACGGCACGACGTCCGTCTGCCGCGTGCGCTACCTGCTCGGCACCACCCTGGCGGCGGTGCCGTCCGCGGTCTCGTACGCGGTGATCGGCGCGGCCGTGACCTCGCCGGGCTCGATGAACCCGCTCACGCTCGCCCCGGCCGCGATCGGCATGGGCCTGACCACCGCGATCGTGCTGCGCTGGCGCCTGGCCGCCCGCCGCGACGCCGCCGCGGCGGCGGCCGTGGCCGCACCCGCCGCCTGACCCCACCTGACGCCCGGGCCGGTCTGCACACCCGGCTGACGCGGAACGGCCCGCCGCGAACGGATCGCGACGGGCCGCCCGGAGACGACTGCGGTCAGACCACGACGCTGACCAGCCGGCCCGGTACCACGATCACCTTCCGCGGCTCCCGGCCGGCCAGTGCCTCGGCGACCTCGGCCAGCGCCGCCGCGCGTACGGAATCCTCGGTCGTGTCGGGCGCGACCTCGACCCGGCCGCGGACCTTGCCGTTCACCTGCACCGGGTAGGTGATCGACTCCGCGACCAGCAGGGCGGGATCCGCCACCGGGAAGTCCACGTAGGCCAGGGTGCCGTCGTGCCCCAGCTTGCGCCACAGCTCCTCGGCCAGGTGCGGCGCGAACGGCGACATCATCAGCACCAGCGGCTCGATCGCCTCCCGCGACGCCGCCGGCAGCGGCGTCAGCGTGTTGGTCAGCTCGATCAGCTTCGCGATCGCCGTGTTGAAGCGCAGCTCGTCCATGTCGCCGCGGACGCCGTCGATGGTCCGGTGCAGGGCGCGCCGGGTCTTGACGTCCAGCGGGTCCTCGGTGACCCGGACGGCGCCGGTCGTCTCGTCCACGACCAGGCGCCAGACCCGCTGCAGGAAACGCTGCGAGCCGACGACCGCGCGGGTCTCCCACGGGCGCGAGACGTCCAGCGGGCCCATCGCCATCTCGTACACCCGGAACGTGTCGGCGCCGTACTGCTCGCTCATCTCGTCCGGGGTGACGACGTTCTTCAGCGACTTGCCCATCTTGCCGTACTCGCGGGACACCTCCTGATCGCCGTGGAACCACCTGCCGTCGCGCTCGACGACCTCCTCGGCGGCCACGATGACGCCGCGCGCGTCGCGGAACGCGTACGCCTGGATGTAGCCCTGGTTGAACAGCTTGCGGAACGGCTCGTACGACGAGACGTGGCCCAGGTCGAACAGCACCTTGTGCCAGAAGCGGGCGTACAGCAGGTGCAGCACGGCGTGCTCGACGCCGCCGACGTACAGGTCGACGCCGCCCGGGTCGCCGGCCCGCTGCGGTCCCATCCAGTACGCCTCGTTCTCCGGATCGACCAGGGCCTTGTCGTTGTGCGGGTCCAGGTAGCGCAGCTCGTACCAGCAGGAGCCGGCCCACTGCGGCATCGTGTTGGTCTCGCGGACGTACTGCTTCGGTCCGTCGCCCAGGTCCAGCTCGACGTTGACCCAGTCCTTCTTGCGCGACAGCGGCGTCTCCGGCTCGCTCGCCGCGTCCTGCGGGTCGAAGGTGCGCGGCGAGAAGTCGTCGACGTCCGGCAGCTCGACGGGCAGCATCGAGTCGGGCAGCGCGATCGGCAGGCCGGTCTCGTCGTAGACGATCGGGAACGGCTCGCCCCAGTAGCGCTGCCGGCTGAACAGCCAGTCCCGCAGCCGGAAGGTCGTCGCGCCGCGGCCGTGGCCCTTCTCCTCCAGCCAGGAGATCATCGACGCCTTCGCGTCGACGACGCCCATGCCGTTCAGGAAGTCGCTGTTCACCGCCGGCCCGTCGCCGGTGTACGCGCCCTCGAAGTCGGCCGGCGCCTGCACCGTTCGGATGATCGGCAGGTCGAAGACCTCGGCGAACGCCCAGTCCCGCTCGTCCTGGCCGGGCACCGCCATGATCGCGCCGGTGCCGTAGCCGGCCAGCACGTAGTCGGCGATGAAGACCGGGATGCGCGCGCCGTTGACCGGGTTGGTCGCGTACGCGCCGGTGAAGACGCCCGTCTTGACCTTGGCGTCGGCGGTGCGCTCCTGCTCCGTCTTCGCGGCCGCCGCGGCCCGGTACGCGGCGACGGCCGCCTCGGGCGTGGCGTGCCCGCCGGTCCAGGCGTCCTTGGTGCCCTCGGGCCAGGCGGCCGGCACCAGCGAGTCGACCAGGGAGTGCTCCGGCGCCAGCACCATGTAGGTCGCGCCGAACAGGGTGTCGGGCCGGGTGGTGAAGACCGAGATCTTGAAGCCGTCGATCGGGAAGTCGACGTGCGCGCCGCGCGAGCGGCCGATCCAGTTGCGCTGCATCAGCTTGACCGGCTCCGGCCAGTCCAGGCCGTCCAGGTCCTCGACCAGGCGGTCGCCGTACGCGGTGATCCGCATCTTCCACTGCTTCAGGCTGCGCTGGAAGACCGGGAAGTTGCCCCGCTCGCTGCGGCCCTCGGGGGTGACCTCCTCGTTGGCCAGCACCGTGCCCAGCCCCGGGCACCAGTTGACCGGTGCCTCACTGACGTACGCCAGCCGGTGTTCGTTGATCACCGCGCGCTGCTCGGCGGCCGACAGCTCCGCCCACGGCCGGTCGTCGGCCTTGCGCGCGCCCGAGACGAACTGGTCGATCAGCGTGGCGATCGGGCGCGCCTTGCGCAGCGACGGGTCGAACCACGAGTTGAACACCTGCAGGAAGATCCACTGGGTCCACCGGTAGTACTCCGGGTCCGTGGTGGAGAAGGAGCGGCGGTCGTCGTAGGCCAGCCCCAGCCGGCGCAGCTGGCCGCGGTAGCGCTCGACGTTCGCCTCGGTCGTGGTGCGCGGGTGGGTGCCGGTCTGCACCGCGTACTGCTCGGCGGGCAGCCCGAACGCGTCGAAGCCCATCGGGTGCAGGACGTTGTAGCCCGCCATCCGCTTGTAGCGGGTGTAGGAGTCCGTGCCGATGTATCCCAGCGGGTGCCCGACGTGCAGGCCCGCGCCGGACGGGTACGGGAACATGTCCTGCACGTGCAGCTTCGGCGCGCCGGCGCGCGGGTGTGCGGCGTCGGCCAGCTCGCCGGTCGGGTTCGGCGCGAAGAATGTGCCGTTGTCGGCCCAGTATGCCTGCCAGCGTGGCTCGATCTCCGCGGCCATCGCCGCCGTGTAGCGGTACGGCGGGACGTCCGCGTTGGTCTCGGACTCGCTCATCGTCACCATCTCGTTCTTTCGAGGTCAGTGGACAGGGTCACCTGCTTCAGGGCACAAAAAAGCCCCTCTCGCAGGAGGGGGCGCCGCGCTGTTCTCTGCTAGGAGATCAGCACGGCCGGCTAAGAAGCAGGAATGACCGAGCCATCCATGCATGATACCGGGCGCGATACGGCGACGGCGACCGGTATCGCCCAGGACGATTCGTAATGGATCCGATATGCGTGTCTGGTTGACCACGTGTCGTGATGGGCGCTAGCGCCCCACTCGGCAGGTTGCATCGACCGGGCTAATCTGTGGTGAACGGGCGGCGAGCGCCGGAGGCCCACGGACCGCCGGCCGCCCGCGAACCTTCGGCTCCTTTCCGCGAAAGACGCGCGGAGAGGAGCTTGAACGACATGGAGGAGGCCCGTGACAACGCCAACCTGGGACCAGCCCGGCGGTCCCCTGCCGAGCGATGAGTTCCTCGCCGCCAGCGGCGCCATCGTGGCGAACATCGAGCAGGTCATCGAGGGCAAGAGCGCCACGATCCGGCTGGCCCTGGCGGTACTGCTCGCCGAGGGCCACCTGCTGATCGAGGATGTGCCCGGCGTCGGCAAGACCAAACTCGCCAAGGCCCTCGCCCGCTCGATCGACTGCTCGGTTCGGCGCATCCAGTTCACCCCCGACCTGCTGCCCAGCGATGTGACCGGGGTCAGCGTCTACAACCAGGAGACGCGCGACTTCGAGTTCAAGCCGGGCGCGGTGTTCGCCAACCTGGTGGTCGGCGACGAGATCAACCGGGCCTCGCCCAAGACCCAGTCGGCCCTCCTGGAGTGCATGGAGGAGCGGCAGGTCACGGTCGACGGCACCACCTACGAGCTGCAGGCGCCGTTCATGGTCATCGCGACCCAGAACCCGATCGAGATGGAGGGCACCTACCCCCTCCCCGAGGCGCAGCGCGACCGCTTCACCGCACGCATCGCGATGGGCTACCCGGACCCCCGGGCGGAGATGGCGATGCTCAACGGCCACGGCGCGCACGACCCGCTCAACGACCTGCGGGCCGTCGCCGACGCCGCGCTCGTGCGCCGGCTCATCGCGACCGCCCGCGACGTGCACGCGGCCGAGGCAGTCCAGCAGTACGCGATCGCGCTCGTCACGGCCACCCGGGAGGCACCGGAGATCCGCCTCGGCGCCTCGCCCCGCTCCACGCTGCAGCTCATCCGCACCGCCAAGGCCGTGGCGGCCCTCGAGGGCCGCGACTACGTCCTCCCCGACGACCTGCAGACCCTCGCGGTGCCGGTGCTGGCGCACCGCATCATCCCCACGGCCGACGCCCAGCTGAACAGGCGCACGACCGACGCCATCGTGGCCGAGATCGTGCACCGGCTCCCGCTGCCGCACGACCGCGGCCGCTCGCCGTACGACACCCGCGCCGGCGGCGGCGTGGCCGGGCAGTACGAGTCACGGGGGCGGTGACATGCGGGAGGCTATGCGGGGAATGACCACCCGCGGCCGCTCGTTCCTGGCCGCGGCCGCGGCCGCCGGCGTCTCCGCCATCGTCCTCGGCGAGCGGGACCTGCTGCGCGTCGCGTTCCTGCTGGCGGCGCTGCCGTTGCTGGCCGCGGCGTACGTCGGCCGCAGCCGATACAAGCTGGCCTGCACCCGCTCGCTGGAGCCCGGCCGCGCGCCGGTCGGCTCCAGCGCGCGGGTGATCCTGCGCCTGCAGAACATGTCCCGGCTGCCCACCGGCACGCTGCTGCTCGAGGACCGGCTCCCGTACGCGCTGGGCAGCCGGCCCCGGGTGGTGCTCGAGCGGCTCGGCGCGCACCAGGCCAGCTCGGTGGCGTACACCGTCCGCGCCGACGTGCGCGGCCGCTATCCGGTCGGCCCGCTGGTGATCCGGCTGACCGACCCGTTCGGGCTGTGCGAACTGACCCGCTCGTTCCCCAGCGTCGACCGGCTCACGGTCATCCCGCAGGTCGTCCCCCTGCCGGCCGTGCGCCTCGCCGGGGAGTACGCGGGCACCGGCGACAGCCGTGCCCGCTCGGTCGCCGTGCACGGCGAGGACGACGCGGCCACCCGCGAATACCGGCGCGGCGACGACCTGCGGCGGGTGCACTGGCGCTCCACCGCGCGTACGGGCGAGCTGATGGTCCGCCGCGAGGAGCAGCCGTGGGAGAGCCGCGCCACCGTCGTGCTCGACACCCGGCTCGCCGCGCACCGCGGCGAGGGCCCGACCGCGAGCTTCGAGTGGGCGGTGTCGGCGGCCGCGAGCATCGCGGTGCACCTGCGCCACGCCGGCTACAAGCTGCGGCTGGTCACCGGCACCGGCGTCGACGTGGACGCCACGGAGATCGGCGGTGAGGGCGCGATCCTGGACACGCTCGCCGACGTGAAGCTCAGCTCCGCCGGCGACATCTCGGTGCTCGTCGAACAGGTGCGGCGGCGCTCCGACGGCGGCCTGGTCATCGGCCTGTTCGGCACGCTCAGCGTCGCCGAGGCAGAGGTGCTGACCGGGCTGCGCGGCAACGGCGCGACCTGCATCGGGTTCGCGATCGACAGCTCCACCTGGGTGAACATGCTCCCCGGCGACCGCACCGAGGCCGACCGGGCGCACGGCGCCTCGGCCCTGGCGCTGCTGCGCAGCGGCTGGCGCTCGGTGCCGGTCGCGCACGGCGACTCCCTCGCCGCGCTCTGGCCGAACGCCGGCCGCGGCTCGCAGGGATTCGCCTACCGGGCGGCGATGGCGGAGACGGTGGGACGATGACGGGAGTTCAGCGGTGACCGGGCGACGACGACTGGGACTCGTGGCGGCGGCCGCGACCCTGCTGGCGGCCGCGCCCCTGTCGGCGATCTTCGATACCTGGACGTGGCTGCTGCAGTGCATCCTCGCGGTCGGCCTCGTCGCCGGCGCGGCGGTGCTCACCCGTACGCTGCGCTTCCCGACCTGGGCGCAGGCGATCGCCATGGTCGCGGTCCTGCTGCTGACGCTGACCTGGATGTTCCCCAGCGGCGACGAGCTGCTGTCGCTGATCCCGTCGCCGGCGACGTTCAACCACTTCGGCGAGCTCTTCACCGAGGCCGGCAACGACACCCGCTCCTACGGCGTCCCGGTGCCGGACCGCAGCGGCCTGCTCTTCATCGCGGTGCTCGGCATCGGCACGGTCGCCATCGCGGTCGACCTGCTCGCCGTGGTCGCCCGCAAGCCGGCCCTCGCCGGCCTGCCGATGCTGGCGATCTACTCGGTCCCGGTCGCCGTGTACCTCGACAGCGTTCCGATGCTCACCTTCGTCATCGGCGCGACCGGCTTCCTCTGGCTGCTGGTCGCCGACAACGTCGACCGGGTACGCCGCTTCGGCCGCCGGTTCACCGGGGACGGCCGCGACGTCGACGTGTGGGAGCCGTCGCCGCTGGCGGCGGCGGGCCGCCGGCTCGCCGTGATCGGGATGGCGGCGGCCGTGCTGCTGCCGCTGGTCGTGCCGGGCATCAACACCGGCCTGCTGAACAGCCTCACCCAGGTGGGCACCGGCGGCGGCGTCGGCGGCAGCGGCACGGGCGGCAGCGGGCGGATCAACCTCTTCGCGTCGCTGAGCGGCCAGCTCAACCAGGCACAGATCACCAACTACGTCCGGGTCACCACGAACGAACCCGACCCGTTCTACCTGCGCTTCGGCGTGGCCGACGTGATCACGGCCGAGGCCGTCACCAACCGGACGCCGACCGGTCGGCCGCTGTCGCGCGGCCTGGACGACCCGCGGCAGAGCAGCGCCACCGCGGGCGTCGAGTACACCCAGTACCGGGCGGAGGTGGAGATCACCAACGACTTCGGCCAGACCCTGGCGCCGGTCTACTCGACCGTCGTCGACACGGACGGCCTCGACGGCGCCTGGCTGTACGACCCGAACACCCAGGTGGTCTTCTCCAACCGCACGACCACCAAGGGCCGGAAGTACTCGTTCGACTACGTCCGCGCCAAGTACACCCCGGCCCAGCTGCGCACGGCCGAGGCGCTGCCCCGCGACAACCCGCTGCGCACCCAGTTCACCGCCGTACCGGCCGACCCCAAGGTCGAGGCGCTGGTGGCCGGGCTGATCAAGAACCAGCGCACCGAGTACGACAAGGTCTCGGCGATCTACCGCTACTTCTCCCGGGACAACGGCTTCACGTACAGCCTGCAGACCGCGGACCCGCAGGCCGGCAAGTCCGCGATCTCGGCGTTCCTCGAGGGCAAGGCCGGCTACTGCCAGCAGTACGCGGCGGCGATGGCCTGGATGGTCCGGGAGGCGGGCATCCCGGCCCGGGTGGCCTTCGGCTTCACCCGCGGCAGCACTCGCGACGGCGACGCGTACGTGCTGACGAACCGCAACGCGCACGCGTGGACCGAGGTCTACCTGGAAGGCTTCGGCTGGGTCCCGTTCGACGCCACACCGGCGGCGGCCGTGGTCGGCTCGGCCCGCTCGGCCTGGGCCAACGACACCGACGCGGTGGCCACCCCGTCGGCGTCCTCGACGGCCACGGCGGCACCGGGCGCGGACCCGTCGGCGGCGCCGGGCACGGCGAACCGCCCCGACCGGGACGTGAACGACGGCGCCCTGGACGCCCCGGGCGCCGGCACCCAGGCGGGCATCTCGGCGGCGACCGTGCTGACGATGGCGCTCGTCGCGCTGCTGCTGGTCCTGCTGGCGGTGCCGGCCCTGCGCCGCATCATCGTCCGCAGGCGCCGCCACTCCGCGACGGTCCCGAGGACGACGACGGTGGCGGCGGGCCCGGCCCCGCCGGGCGGCCGCGAGGTCGTGGTGACCACGGAAACGGTCCAGGCCCGCGAGGACGCCCACGCCGCCTGGGACGAACTGGTCGACACCATGATCGACTACCGCGTACCCGTCGACCCGACGGAAACCCCCCGGCACACCGCGCAGCGCCTGGTCCGCGAGGCCGACCTGAGCGACTCCCCGGCCGAATCGGCGGTGCTGCTCGGGCGGGCCGAGGAGCGAGCCCGCTATGCGCGACAGCCGCTGCAGGGCGGGGAACTGACGGCGGCGCTGGGCCAGGTCCGCAAGGGTCTCGCCAAGACGGCGACGAGGCGAACGCGAATGGTGGCGCTGCTGCTACCGCCGTCGGTGATGCTGCGCTGGCGGATGGGGCTCGGCGACATGTCGGCCCGCGGGGTGAGCCTCTTCAGCCGCGGGCGGGACCTGCTGGTCCGCTTCAGCCCCCGACGGTTGCTGGCGGGCCGCGCCCGCTGACCTCCGCGCAACTCGCCGAACGCCGCCCGGCCGACAAACCCGCCGGGCGGCGTTCGCACATCCAGGCCCCTCCCACGACAGGTTCAACCCCGCGCAGGCTCAGCCCGGCGTGCCACCCTCCGCCCAGCCGCGGCCCGGGCACGCAGCCAGACCGGGCACGCAGCCAGACCGGGCACGCAGCCAGGCCGGGCGAGATTCGTCTCGGGGCCGCGCCGGGAATTGATCCCCCGGCGCGCATAACCATGAGGCCGCCGCGCGCATAGCAATGAGCGGCATCCCTGGTCGGAACGCCGCTCGGGTATTCGTCGGCTCATCCTGGTGACGAGCCGTGCGGATACGGCGATGGCGGCCGGTTGGCCGCCATTTCGTCGCCTCTGGTTGCCAGGCTAGCGGTGGCCCTCAGGACGCTGGCGCCAGCGGTCCTCCAGGCGGTCGATGAAGCCCGCTTTCCGGGTCTGCCGGGTGCGGCGCGTCGCGGTGCCACCGACGGCGTGCAGGTCAGGCGCCTGCCCCCTCCGGCGGCTCTGCATCGCGAACGCTGCGGAGGCCAGCATGACCACGAATCCGGCCACGCCGAGCGGCGTATTGCTGCTCACCGTGCCGTAGACAACCAACGCGAGCCCAGCGACGATCACGAACGCGGCGATGACCAGTCGGCGCCGGGCGTGGAATCGCGGGTCGCTGGCCCGCACTGCGGAGGCGAATTTGGGGTCCTCGGCAAGCGACTGCTCGATCTGGTCGAACAGCCGCTGCTCGTGCTCCGAGAGCGGCACGGCATTCCTCCCCGGGCGCATGTCCGGCCCCCCGGCGGTGGTGCAGGCGGGCCGATGTTGCGAGACAGCCGTCCGGCTGCCTAATCGCAGTCTACGAGGGCGGTGGCGGGTCGGAAAGCGGGACGACCGTTGAGTGCGGGTGATTTTCGGTTCGCCGTAGATCGGTTTGTCCCAAAAGACTGGCCGGTACGACGATGGAGCGCCCGAAGCGGGCCGCCGCGGCGTCCGTCGCGGCCTCCGCCTCGCGCCAGCCACGATCCGGTTCACCCAGGCTGAGCTGGCGCGATGCGCCCGCCGCCGGGGCCAGTCCCTCGACTCGGACGCCGACGAGACGGATGGCCTCGCCCGGGCGGAGCGCCTCGAACAGGGCCCAGGAAGTCTCGAAAATCTCCCGTGCCACATCGGTGCCCGTCTGCATCGTGCGTGACCGGTTGACCGTGCGGAAGTCCGCCACGCGGATCTTGATGGTGACCGTGCGGCCCACGTGACCGCCGGCCCGCAGCCGGGCACCCACCTTGTCGGCGAGGGCCAGCAGGCTGCGGCGGATCGTGGCCGCGTCGGTGACGTCGGTGTCGTAGGTCATCTCGGCGCCGATCGACTTCTCCGCCTGCTCGGACACGACCCGGCGGGGGTCGCGGCCCCAGGCCAGCTCGTGCAGGTGCGCCGCGGACGACTCGCCGAGCGCGGCGCGCAGCATCCGGGTGGGCGCCGCGGCCAGGTCGCCGACCGTCATCAGGCCGAGCCGGTGCAACGTCTCGGCGGCCCGCTCCCCCACGCCCCACAGCGCGCCGACCGGCAGCGGGTGCAGAAAGTCGAGCACCTGGCCGGCCGGGACGATGATCACGCCGTCCGGCTTGGCGCGGGTGGAGCCGAGCTTGGCCACGAACTTGCTGCCCGCGACCCCGACCGAGCAGGTCAGCCGCTGCTCCGCGGCGACCCTCGCACGGATGTCGCGGGCGATCACCGCGGGGCGGCCCAGCAGCCGCTGTGCGCCGGAGACGTCGAGGAACGCCTCGTCGAGCGAGAGCGGCTCGACCAGCGGGGTCACGTCCCTGAAGATCCGCATGACCGCGTCGGAGGCGGCCGAATACTCGGCGAAGTCGGGCGGCAGGAACACGGCGTGCGGGCAGAGCGCGCGGGCGCGGGCGGCCGGCATCGCGCTGCGGACCCCGTATCGCCGCGCCTCGTAGCTGGCCGAGCTGACCACGCCGCGCGGGCCGACGCCGCCGACCACGACCGGCCTGCCGCGCAGCTCGGGGCGGCGGCGGACCTCGACGGCGGCGAAGAACGCGTCCATGTCGACGTGCAGGATCGTGCATCCCGCGTCGTCGGCCTCCGGCCCGAACCGCGGATCGTGCCCCCGGCCGATGGCCTGACTTCGTCCCACGACCGGCACGCTATCCGGCGGGTACGACAAGAATCCGGAGCTCAGCGGGCGATCAGCAGCGGAACCGTCATCTCGGCCGCCGTCACCGACCCGTGGTACGCGACCAGCCGCCCCACCGCGGGCGGCTCACGCCCGCTCGCCAGCACCACGGTCCGCCCCTGGCAGATCACCACGACATCGCCGATCCGGCTCAGGTGCGCGGACGACACCGGCCCGTACCAGCCCTGTGCGACCGCCTCCTCGCGCGTGAGCACCCAGGCCGACGGTCCCAGCACCCCGCGCCACGCCGCGACGACGTCCTCGAGCGCGCCGTCCGCCACGTACAGGTAGCGGACCCGGGGCTCGCCGGAGACCGCGACGATCCCGGCCGCGAGCGCCGGATCCCGGTCCAGGTCGACCCGCCCCTGCGCGGGCACGTTGAGCTGGCCGTGATCGGCCGTGACCAGCAGCGCGGCCCCGGCCGGCAACCCGTCGACCAGGCGGGAGACCAGCTGCCCGACCTCCTCCGCCGCCGTGCGCCACGGCGGCGAGTCCACCCCCGACTCGTGTCCGTGGTGGTCCAGGTCCGGGTGGTACCCGTAGACGAGCCCGGGCCGGGACAGCGCCGCGAGCATGCCCGCCGACAGCGCCCGCGGATCCGCCGCGCCGACGAATGCGGCACCCCGGTTCGCCGCCACCGACAGGCCCGTGCCCTCGAACTGCGGGCGGGTCACCTGCGTGACGTTCACCCCGGCCGCGGCCGCCAGCTCGAAGCGGGTCGGCACCGGCTGCCACTGCGCCGGGTCCGGGTCCGTGTCCCACCTGATGTGGTTGAGGATGCGGCCGTCCGGCATGCGCAGGGTGAAGCCCAGGATCCCGTGTGCGCCCGGCAGCGCGCCGGTGCCGAGCGTGACCAGGCTGGCCGGGGTCGTGGACGGGAAGCCCACGGTCAGGTCCCGGCCCGGTAGCTCCCTCAGGATCGGGGCGTACGCGGCGGCGACCGGCAGCTGATAGCTGCCCAGCCCGTCGACCAGCAGCACCGCGATCCGGTCGATGCCCTCGAGCTCTGCGCCCAGCCCCAGCGTGTCCGTCGTGCCCGGCACGCCGAGCAGCGCGGACACGCTGGGCATCAGGTCGGCGAGGCTGCTGATCCCGTACGTCGGGCGGACCGGCTCGAACGCCTCCGGTGGCAGCAGGTCGGTCACGGGCGTCGCGCGAAAAGATGCAGCTGGGAGGCGATGTCGCGGAACGGCGGCCGGGCCGCGAGCGCCAGTTCGAGGTTGAGCATCGCCTGCGGGTCGGCCTCCACCACCGCCGCCGGCACGAGGTCCGCCAGGACGCGTACCCCGTGGATCTCCTCGATCGTGAGACCGGCCCCGCCGAGCAGCGCCGACGCGGTCTCCGCGTCGTAGCGCCGGCGCAGGGTGTCCCGGGTGCCGGCGCGGCCCTCCGCGTCGTTGAGCAGCGCCGATGCCGCCCCGAGGTGGCCGTTGACCGCACGGCCCAGCACCGCCGCGGCCCGCCCGGCGACGAGCAGGCTGAGCGCGCCGCCCGGGCGCAGGGCGGCGGCGATGGCGGCGACCACCTTGGCCGGATCGTCGACGACCTCGAGCACCGCGTGGCAGAGGATCAGGTCGGCGCTGGCCGGCGCGACCAGGCCCGCGAGCGCGTCGCCGTCGCCCTGCACCGCGCGGACCCGGTCGGCGACGCCGGCGTCGGCGGCGCGGCGGGTCAGGGCGGCGAGCGCGTCGGGGCTGGCGTCCACGACGGTGACGGAGTGTCCGGCCTCGGCGAGCGGTACGGCGAATCCGCCCGTCCCGCCGCCGACGTCGAGCACGGTCAGCGCCCGTCCGGCGCTGCGCTCGAGTTCGCGCCGCAGCACCGCCCAGACGGCGGCGGTACGCACGGTGACGGGCGATCGGGGGGTACGCGTCGATGCGGTGTCCACCTGCGCAGCGTATCGGCCGCGTGCCGCGAAGGGGCGCCGAGCCGCGGCCCGCCACCCTCCGAGGTGCCGCTCAGAAGGCCATGAGCACGCCGGTCGTCCGGTTCATCTCGCAGCGGTTGCCGAACCGCCGCGACCAGTCGACCCTTCGGCCCTGCCAGGTGCCCTTGATCTGGGCGGTGACCGGCGCGTATTCCAACGTGCACATCGTCGGTGCGGGCTCGAGCTTGCTCGGGTCGCCGTCGACCTTCGCCAGCAGCCGGCAGGCCTTGACCTTCTTCGGGTGGCCGCCGCCGGCCGGGTGGCAGCGCAGCACGACCGCGGTCGCGTACCCGTTGTCGGACATGCGGCTCAGGGTCAGCTCGGTCTTCTCCTTCGCCGCCGGCGTCCCTGCCGCGGCCCCGCCCGCGGCCCGGCCCCCGGCCACGACGTTCCTCCTGGCCGTGGCCTTGTTACCGGCCGCGGCGCTGATCGCGGCCGCGTCCGGACTGCCGGTCCCGGCGGCGACCGGGCCGCCGACCGCGGCGACGGCGGCACGGGAGGCCACGATGCCGGCCGAACCACCGATCGCGGCGGCGGGATCGGCCGTGAGCAGGAGTGCGGCGACGGCCAAGGCGGCGACGGCGCGGATCATGGTGAGCTCCCCGGGTAGCACGTTTCGGTGCGCATCCGGTTTACGCCATAAAAGGTGCAAGACACGCAGAACGGGGAATATAGTGCCCGCTCAGCGGAAATCCCGGGACGCCGGGCTGATCGGCGGGGTGACGGCCTCCAGCCGGTCCGCCACCAGATTGAGCACCCCCTCGGACTTCTCCAGCCGGCCCCGCACGATCAGCGCCGTGCTGGTCCGGGCCACCCGCCGGTAGCGCTGCCACAGACCGGGCGAACAGGTGACGTTGAGCATCCCCGTCTCGTCCTCGAGGTTGATGAAGGTGACCCCGCCCGCCGTCGCCGGCCGCTGCCGGTGGGTGACGATGCCGCCGACCCGGATCCGGGTGCCGGCCTCGACCCGGCCCAGCCGCGCGATCGGCAGCGCGCCGGCGCGCCCGAACTCGGCCCGGATGAACTGCGCCGGGTGCGCGTCCGGGGACAGTCCGGTCGCCCAGACGTCCGCGACGAGCTTGTCCACGTCGGCCATGCCCGGCAGGGTCGGCGCCTCGATGCCGGTGACCGTACCCGGAAGGCGGTCCGGCCTGTCCTGGGCGGCCGCCCCCGCCGCCCACAGCGCCTCGCGCCGCGAGAGACCGAAACCCGCGAAGGCGTCGGCGGTCGCGAGGGCCTCCAGGTGGGCGGTCGCGCATCCGGTCCGGCGCGCGAGATCCGCCATGTCCCGGTACGGCCCGTGCGCGCGCCGCTCGTCCTCGATGGTTTGTGCGAGATCGTCGCCGAGGGTACGGACGCTTGTCAGCCCCATCCGCACGGCCGGACCCCCGAGCCCCCAGGCGTGCGGCGGATCGTCGCGTTCGCTGCACCAACGCGTCCGCGCGGTCGACTCCAGGACCGCCGCGGCGTCGCTGGCGTTGATGTCCGGCCGGCGCACCTCGACCCCGTGCCGGCGGGCGTCGTCCACCAGCGACTGCGGCGAGTAGAAGCCCATCGGCTGCGCGTTGAGCAGGGCGGCGCAGAAGGCCGCCGGGTGGTAGCGCTTGAGCCAGGCGCTGGCGTAGACGAGGTACGCGAAGCTCATCGCATGGCTCTCCGGAAAGCCGTAACTGGCGAACGCGGACAGCTTCACGAACAGGTCGTCGGCGAGCTCCCCGGTGATGCCGCGCTCGGCCATGCCCTCGTAGAGCCGGGCCTTGATCCGCTCCATCTTCTCCACGGACCGCTTCGAGCCCATCGCCCGGCGCAGCTGGTCGGCCTCGGACGGATCGAAGCCGGCGACGTCGATCGCCAGCTGCATGAGCTGCTCCTGGAACAGCGGCACGCCGAGGGTCTTCTCCAGCGCGTTGCGCATCAGCGGGTGCGGGTAGGTCACCTCCTCGAGGCCGTTCTTGCGCCTGATGAAGGGGTGCACCGAGCCGCCCTGGATCGGGCCCGGCCGGATCAGGGCGACCTCGACGACCAGGTCGTAGAACACTCTCGGCTTGAGCCTGGGCAGGGTCGCCATCTGCGCCCGGCTCTCCACCTGGAAGACCCCGACGGAATCGGCCCGGCACAACATCGCGTAGACCTCGGGATCGTCCAACCGCATCGTGCCGATGTCCAGGTCGGACTCGATCATGTCGTACGCATAGTGCAACGCCGACAGCATCCCCAGCCCCAGCAGGTCGAACTTGACCAACTCGATCGCCGCGCAGTCGTCCTTGTCCCACTGCAGCACCGTGCGCCCCGGCATCCGCCCCCACTCGACCGGGCACACCTCGATGATCGGCCGATCGCAGATGACCATGCCGCCGGAGTGGATGCCGAGATGCCGCGGAAAGCTCTGCACCTCGTTGGCGAACGCGAGGACCTGCTCCGGAATCTCGTCCGCGTCGACCGACGCGACGCTGCCCCACCGGTCGATCTGCTTGCTCCACGCATCCTGCTGCCCGGGCGAGAACCCGAAGGCCTTGGCCATATCCCGTACGGCGGAACGCGGCCGATAGGAGATGACGTTGGCGACCTGCGCGGTGTGCTCCCGCCCGTACTGTCGGTAGACGTACTGGATGACCTCCTCGCGACGGTCCGACTCGATGTCCACGTCGATGTCGGGCGGCCCGTCCCGCTCGGGGGCGAGGAACCGCTCGAAGAGCAGGTCGTACTCGACGGCATCCACATTGGTGATCCGTAACGCGTAGCAGACCGCCGAGTTGGCGGCGGAGCCCCGGCCCTGGCAGTAGATGTTCTGCTCGCGGCAGAACCGCACGATGTCGAAGACGACCAGGAAGTACCCGGGAAAATCGAGCTCCTCGATCATCCGCAACTCGTGCTCGATCTGCGCGTACGCCCGGGGGTGCGCCTGCGGCGGCCCGTACCGCTCCCGCGCGCCGCGCATGGTCAGCTCCCGCAGCCAGCTCATCTCGCTGTGCCCGGCCTCGGGGATGGGAAAATCGGGCAGCTTCGGCGCGACCAGATTGAGGTCGAAGGCGAGATCCTCGCCGAACATCGCGGCATTCTCGACCGCACCGGGATAGGCGGCGAACCGCCGCTTCATCTCGGCGCCGCTGCGCAGATGGGCGGTACCCGCGGCCGGCAGCCACCCGTCCATGTCGTCCAGGCTGCGCCGCGCCCGGACCGCGGCGAGCGCGGTGGCGAGCCTGCGCCGGGCCGGGGTCGCGTAGTGCACGTTGTTGGTGGCGACGATCTCCAGCCGCCGGCTGAGCGCAAGCTCATGGAGAGCGTCGTTCCGGTCGTCGTCGTAGGGGTCGCCGTGATCGGTGAGCTCCACCGCGACGTTGCTGCGCCCGAAGAGATCGACGAGCCGATCCAACTCGTACGCCGCGGCCGGGGCGCCGCCCCGCGCGAGCGCCCGGGGCACGCTGCCCTTGCGGCAGCCGGTGAGCACCAGCACGTGATCGCGCAGGACCGCGGCGACGTCCTCCAGATCGCCGTACGCCGGCTTGCCCTTCTCCGCGCCGTCGAGCTGACCGCGGGAGATGGTGCGCGCGAGGCGGGCGTACCCCTCGGGACCGTGCGCGAGGGCCAGCAGATGACGGCCCTCGGGATCGGCCTCGCCGTTCTGCGGCTTGGCGAGATCGAGGGAGAGCTCGGACCCGAAGATGGTGGGCAGACCGAGTTCCCGCGCGGCCTGCGAAAACCGCACCACCCCGTAGAAGCCGTCATGATCGGTGACGGCGAGCCCGGTGAGCCCGAGCCGGGCGGCCTCCTCGGCAAGCTCCTCGGGATGGCTGGCCCCGTCCAGGAAGCTGAAATTGGTGTGGCAGTGCAGCTCGGCGTACCTGTCCGGGCTGGGGGTCCGGAGCAGGGCCGGCGCCTGGTAAGGCTGCCGCTTCCGGCTCCAGGCGGGCGAATCCCCACCGTCGGCGTCGATGGCGAGCGGATCCACGACGTGCAGATGCCTCTTGCCGGAGAGCGTGCCCTCGAGCGTGGACCACGGCATCCGCGGGTTATGAAAACTCATCGCCGCGCCCTGCCCTTCCGCCCCGGCCCGGGGCGCATCCTGTCGGTCTTTTCCTCGCCCGGGCCGGCAAGATCGGCAGGACGGCGCCTGTTCGAATAGAGGGTCGAGGTGAGGCGAGGCCCGGCGTGTCGTCTGGGCGTGCGTCGGGATTGTCCAGATGCTGATGTATCCGGATCATTCCGGCGTGTGGCCAGGCGGCGGCCTGGGCCGCCGCAGCCCCGCCATCCTTTTCGAAGCAGGCGCTAGTCATAGATGGCCTCCACGGCCCAGTGCCCGGAGACCAGGGAGAGCAGGAACGCCCGGCCGTCGGCGACGGCGATCTGGAAACGGGCCCGGCGCCGGGCCTCGACGGGCGCCCACCAACGCTCGTCGACCGGCCAGGGTCCGGCCCACCCGGCGATCTCCACCCGCCCGCCGTTTCCGATCGGGCCGCCGTTCTCGATCAGGAGGAAGGCGGGGTCACCGGAGAGCTCGAGCCGGGCGCTTACCCCGACCGGCTGCCCATCGACGTCCAGCACAACGGCGGGCAGGGACTGCGGGAGGACCAGGGCGGGCGCGGGACGAGGCAGCCGACCGGGCCAGGGCGGCAGCGGCACGGGCCGCTTGACGCCCCTGCCCCTTCCCGGCTCTCTTCCTCCTCCCGCCCCTGCTCGACCAGCGCCTCTCCGGGCAGTTCCCGCCTGAAGCTCTTGCGCCTGAAGCGCTTGCGCCTGAAGCGCTTGCGCCCGGACCTCTCGCGCCCGGACCTCTCCCGCCTGGACCTCTTGCGCTTGGACCTCTTGCGCTTGGACCTCTTGCGCTTGGACCTCTTGCGCCCGGACCTCTCCCGCCTGAAGCTCTTGCGCTTGGACCTCTTGCGCCCGGGCCTCTCGTGCCTGGACCGCTCCCGCTGCCGTATAGGCCGCGGCCTTTTCCGCCGCGGCACGTTCGGGATCATGAAGCGGCCGGCGGACCGGGGCCTTGCGCGTCACATCCTGTGGCGCGTTGGGCGGCCCGGCCTCCTTCAGCGATGTCGCGCCTTCTTCCCGTGCTTCCCGTGCTTCCCGTGCTTCCCGTGCTTCCCGTGCTTCCCGTTCCGCTTCTGCCGGGTCCGCGACCACCTCTGCGGCATCACACGAAATCTCCAGCGGGACGACATCCGGCACCACCTTCAACCCTCGCCGCGCTTTCCCCGCCGCCCCCCGCTCCCCCTCTCCCCCCGGCGGTGGGGCGAAGTCTTCAAACGACGGCTGAGCAGAGCCACCAACCGACGGCACAGCAGAACCACCAACCGGGGACACAGCGGAGCCTTCGGCCGGCGGTGGGGCGGATGTCAGCGCGACGAGAGCGGGAGGCGCGGCCGGCGATACGACGACCGCATCGGGCGCCGGTAGCGGCGTGACCAGGTCACCGCTGGGCCGGGCGGGCGTGCGCTCGTCACCCCAGGGCACCAGACGAACCTGGTCGTCCGCGGACCGCCCGCCGCCGAGCACGGCGGTGACCACAGCCTCCGGGCCGAGCAGACCCTGGATCCGGCTCAGGGCGCGATGGGCCCGTTCCCGTTCGGAGCCCGCGTCGCCCCAGAGGCCGGGCTGCAGCCCGAGGTGGACGAGCACCCCTTCGGGTACGAGCCGCAGCCGGACCAGTCCAGCGGTGGGCCGGTTGGGTGCGCCGCGCCGGGCGCCGGTGAGCCAGCCGTCGAGCTGCCACCGTACGCGTTCGGCGATGGCCGCGGCCGTGAGCATGCCGTCGTGCCGCCAGACCCGGTGCAGTTCCTGCCCGTCGGCGGTGACCGCCTCGATGCCGAGCCGCGTGCAGGCCAGCCCGTGCGCGGCGAGCCGGTCGTGCAGCCGCTCGGCCAGCACCCGGCCGGCGAAGGCGGCGACGTCGACCCGTTCGAGCGGCTCGTCGTAGGTGTCGCAGACATCCAGATCCGGCGGCGGCCGCCGCACCGCCAGCGGCCGATAGTCGAGCCCGCCGGCCAGCCGGTGCGCGAGCGCCCCGTCGAACCCGAAGCGGGTCAGCACATCGGAGGCCGGCAACGCCGCGAAGTCCCCCAGGCTCTTGATACCCAACCGCCGCAGCAGGTCGGCCAGATCGGGCCGCTCCAGCGCCTCGACGGGCACCCCCGCCAAGAACTCCCGCGTACGCCCAGCAGCAACGACCTGCCCGGCCCGCGCCGCGAGCCCGGCGGCGAAGACCCCGTCCGCGATCCCGACCTGACTCTCCACGGAACAGGCCTGAGCCACCTGCTCGACGATCCGCTCGGCGGCCTGCACCTCGCCCCCGAAGTACCGGGCCGGCCCACGCGCGGCGAGCGCACAGGCCCCGGGCCGAATGACCTCGACCCCGACGGCAACCTCCTCGACGGCGGCGACAACCGGCTCGAAGGCCCGGGCGTCCCGCCCAGGATCGTGCTCGACCACGACAAGGTGAGGACACCGGCTCTGCGCCTCCCGCCGCCGAAGCCCGCGCCGCACCCCCTCGGCGCGCGCGGCCTCGGAACAAGCAAGAACCCGGTTCCCCCGCAGCACGACGACAGCCCCGGAAGCGGCAACCCCCTCCACGATCTCGGCGGCCATGACCGGCCAGTCAGGACACCAGACGAGCAGGGTCCGCACTCCGGCGGTGCCCCCGCTCACCCGAACCCCACCGAGAACAACCCCGCCTGCCCGCCGCTGCCCCTGTCCGCAACCCGCGGCGAGTCCAGGTCGGCAGCACCCGGCGGAGACGCCGCCACGGAGGCAATGGGCGTGACGGAGGCAAGCGGGCCGGGGCGCGCAGAGACCCGGCCCGCCCCGGTACCCACTTCGGAAACAAAACCCTCCTTGGCTTCCCCGGCGGAGACCCAGCCCACCCCCGCCTCCGCCGCAGAGACCCGACCTGCCTCCGGCGCAGAGACCCGACCCTCCCCAGCCACCACCGCAGGAACCCGACCCACCCCCGCCACCACCGCAGAAGCCCGACCCGCCTCCGCCGCAGAGACCCGACCCACCCCCGCCACCACCGCAGAAGCTCGGCCCACCCCCGCAACCACCGCAGGAACCCGACCCACCCCCGCCACCACCGCAGAAGCTCGGCCCACCCCCGCCACCACCGCGGAGATCCGGCCCGCCCTCACTGCTCCCGCAGAGATGCGGCCTTCGCCGGCCGCGCTTGCGGGAGCCGGGCCTTCCTCGGTTGCTGGAGGCGATGTCGGGGGAACGGTGGTGGGGCGACGATGAGGCGGGGCGCCGGGGGCCGGGTCGTTCGGGGGTGGGACGGCGGCTCCCGGCATCCACATGGTGATCTCCTTGGGCCGGGCCGCCGCGCCTCGGCCCCGGGCGACGACGGTGACCTTCCGGCGGCGCAGCCTGCCGTGGCCCGCGCCGAGTCCTTCCCACTGTCCCGACGTGACCTGCAACGTCACGTCGGCGCCGTCCCACCGCCCGTAGGGCACCAGAACACAGCCACGCTGCCGCGCCCGGGCCACGAGTCGGCTGGTGATCGACGGGGAAAGCTGGCCGGGCACGGCGATGACGACCACGTCCACCCCGTCGATGAGGGCGGCGACCACGGTGGGCCACTCAGGACCGGGATCGGGCACCAGCGCAAGCCGGTCCAGGGCGATCCCGCTCTCGGCGGCGGCAAGCGCACCGAGCGCAGGAACGCCGACGACCGCGCACCACGACCCGGCACGAGAAGCCGCCGAGATCAACGCCAGCAACAACGAGGTACTCCCCACCGAGGATCTTGATGAGTTGCGGTGCGCTCCATGCGCGAATTCATCGAGATCGGGGGAACGACCGGCGGCGATGGCGATGGTGGTGCCTCGGCGGAGGCTTCGGCTCGGGAGCAGGCCGCTCAGTTCCGGCAACACCGGCAGCACCCGGTGGGCTCCGAAACCGTCCGCCTCGCCGGCCGGGCGGATCAGGTCAGCAAGGGCCGCAGCACCGTTGATCATGCGCCCGGCCATTTCCCCGCCTCGCCTTACACCTATCGAAGTTGATCTTTAAAGCCACGGGCCCGCAAGGGCCACGACGTGAATCCGAATACCGCACGGCCCGGTCGGACCACCACCACCGGCGTCGCACAGAGCTCGAACCCGGACACCACCCAAGCCCTTCACGACCCGTGAACCGCACGACCCCGAGCCCTTTCACGACCCGAGCCAGCACGCCCCTCGGGCCCTTCACCCACCGGGCCCCACAACCCGAGCCACCACGGCCCCCGAGCCACCACGACCCCGAGCCCCTCACCCACCGGGCCCCACAACCCGAGCCACCACGACCCCCGAGCCCCACACGGACCCAGGCAAACCTCAAAGGCATGCAGTCGAGCACTAGGGCCACGGGAGCCGCGACCAGCGAACCGTGACCGCGCTATGAACACCCGCACCCGCTTCCGCACCCGCTTCCGCACCCGGCTTCCGCACCCGGCTTCCGCACCCGGCTTCCGCACCCGGCTTCCGCTTCCGCTTCCGCTTCCGGGGAGCGTCGCGCGGCTCCGAGCGAACCGGCCACCCGGCCGGGTCGAAGCGGCCGAAGCACCCGCGCAGGGCCGATCTCGGCAGCCCGCCAAGGCGCGCATCCCGGGGGGCCGCGCCGCCAGCGGAGGCACTCGCCCGGCTCCCAACCGGCGCCGTGGGCGGGCTGCGTGGGCCAGACACGCCGGCGATCCTGCACGGAGCTCGACGTGGCGGGTTCGGCCGCGTTCGCTCGGACGGTTCGACACCGGCATGACCGACCAGCCCGCATGGGGTGGGTCGGTCCGATCCGGCGATCCGGGCCGGCGACCGTGGGCCCGGGCGGTCAGGCGGCCTCGAGGGTCGGCTGGTAGGCCAGGCCCAGGACCGATTCCACCAGCGAGACGAAATGCTCCGCCGCGCGCAGCAGGTCGTCCGCCTCGCGTTCGCTGACCACTCGGGGAATGCCCGCCTCCGCGGCCGAGCGCTTGGCCGCGCCCAGGGCGAAATAGCTTGCCCAATCGCTGAACTCCGGCGCCACCAGGACCAGGAGCGACCAGGCGCTTGTCACTCGGCCGCGCTTGGTCGGCGCCGCCGGCCTGGCCCGGGCCGCGAGCACCGCCGCCGCCGCGCGCAACGCCGCCAGGTGGGCCGTTGCGTAGCGCAGGCCGTCCGGGCGGGTGCGGGCCGCCTCCGCCAGGCCCTGGCGGGCGATGGCGAGCAGTTGGGCGGGCGTGCGGCTCGGCAGCAGGTTGGCCGGAACCGTAGGCGCCGCCTGGGCCGCGGCCGTGGGCGCATGCGCGTGCGCCAGTAGGCCGGGGCTCGGTTGCCTGGGCACCGGGTAAGCCGGGTTGCTCACCATGGTCTCTCCTCGCGTGTGTCGCATCCGACGTGCTGGTCGAACCGATCCGCTGCGGAGGAAGGCACAGCGGTTGTGGCAGCCGGCCGGGTGTGAAGCTTCCCCACACCACACCCGGCCGGGCTTGCCGGCGGGTCCGTCGCCCGCCGCCCGGGGGTCGAGGGCGGCGAACGACGGTCCTGCCTCGTGCCGGCCCGGGCCCGCGAATGCCCGGACCTCGCGTGCGGCGCTTCGCGGGCGTCGCACGTGGGAGCCCGCCGCGAAACAGGCTCCCGGTCAGTCAGCCGAGCGATCGCCTGGCACAGGAGTTCGAACCAATCGAACACTCGTTCTAACTACGGATGAGAGTACACCGCGGGTACGACAAAAAAGCAACACATGCGGCGGCGGCCGGAGCGGCCGGAGATCACCTGCGACGGGCCCGGCCCACGGCGGGATAGCCGCAGGTCAAAGGCGGGAAAGTCGCAGTTCACCGGCGGCGGAACGCAGGCCGCCCCGGGTCGCGCGGTGCCGCAGCGCTCGGCACCGGGACCACCGGTGCTCCCGCTCGAGCCGGCCCGGGCCGGTCTGGATCTCGCCGGCGACAGCAGCGCACCAGAACCGGTCGGACCCGCACACTCAGGCGTGGGCCGCCAGCCGCCGCACCGGATCCCGTCGTCCACAGGCGCCGTGCTCATCGATCACATTCGTGGGACCGGTGCCAGAATGCACGAGGGGTGCGGCAACCGCACCGACGACCGAGGGGGTACGGAATGCCGCGCACCGTCATGATCACCGGAGCCAGCTCCGGTGTTGGCCTGGCCGCCGCCGAGCAACTGGCCGCCAAGGGCGATCAGGTGATCGTGGTCGGCCGCAACCCGCGCCGGCTGGGCGCCGCGATGGCGCAGGTCCGGGCCGCCGCGACGGGGCCGGAGCCGGACGAGTTCCGCGCCGACTTCGAGTCGCTCGACGAGGTGCGGGACCTGGCGGCGAAGGTGCTGGCGGCGTACCCGTCGATCGATGTCCTGGCGAACAACGCCGGCGGCATGGTGGGGTCCTACGTCCGCACCGCGGACGGCTTCGAGGCCACGGTCCAGGGCAACCATCTGGCGCCGTTTCTCCTGACCCACCTGCTGCGGGACGCGCTGCGCGGCGGCCGGGTGGTGAACACGGCGTCGCAGGCGCACCGCGGGGCGCGGGTGAACCCGGACGACTTCACCGGTTCGGCGCAGGGCTACAGCTCCTGGCGGGCCTACGGGGCCGGCAAGGCCGCGAACATCCTCTTCGCCGCGGAGGCGGCCCGCCGCTGGCCGGACATCACCTCGGTGTCGTTCCACCCGGGCGTCGTGCGCAGCAATTTCGGCACCGGCGCGGCGACCAGGTTCTTCTACCGGTTCGCGCCGTTCCTCACCACCTGCGAGAAGGCCGGCGCCCTGCTCTCCTGGCTGACGACCGAGGAGGTCACCGACGGCGCCTACTACGTCGGGCACCGCGTGACCGCGCCGGACCGCCGGGCCTCCGACCCTGAGCTCGCCGCCAAGCTCTGGGACGCCAGCGCCGCCGCCGTCGGCGCGTAAGGACAGCGACACCGCGACGGCCGGCGCGGATCCCGATCGGCGTTGCCCAGCCGGCGAGCTGCAGCGGGTCCGGCCCGGCGCTGAGCCTGGCGGGCTGCCGGCGGCGAGCGTCCGCGGCACGGCCGACGATCACGCCGGACACCCGGAAACGCCCAGCCTGACCGGGCTGCCAGCAGCAAGCATCCACGGCACGGCCGACGATCACGCCAAACACCCGGAAGCACCCAGCCTGACCGGGCTGCCAGCATCCACGGCACGGCCGAGCCGATGATCGCGCCGGAGGGGCTGAACTCCGCGCGGCCGGCCGGCGGCGGCCGAGACGGCGATCGCGGAGTGACCGCGCCGGGACATCGGTGATCGACAACCCCCATCCCGTACGCAGGGTGGGGCTGACAACCGCAACACCCCGCCGCACCGGGCACAATGAGCCGATGGAGAACCACCCCAACGTGCAGGCCGTGCAGGCCGCGCTCGAGAACGCGGACGCCCGCACGGCCGACGGCGGCTCGCCGCGGATGACCGTTTTCGACGAGGGCGTGCACACCGCCGCGGCGGCGGCCGCGGCCCTCGGTGTCGAGGTAGGACAGATCGCGAACTCGCTGATCTTCGACGCGGACGGCGAGCCGCTGCTCGTGCTCACCTCCGGCGCGCACCGGGTCGACACCGGCATGGTCGCCGCCGGGCTGGGTCTCGCGAAGCTGGGCCGGGCGACACCGGAGTTCGTCCGGCTGCACACCGGGCAGCCGATCGGCGGCGTCGCCCCGCTCGGGCACCCGAAGCCGGTGCGCACCCTGGTCGACGTCGCCCTCGCGCAGTACCCGGAGATCTGGGCCGCGGGTGGGGTGCCCCAGGTGGTCTTCCCGATCACGTACGCCGAACTGCTCCGCGTCACCGGCGGCGCCGCTACGAAGGTGGCGTAGCGCCATCGGGACGGACGCGGGACCGGCGCGGGCCGGAGCACGGGAGACGCTGACGCTCGCCGCCGTCCCGTTCGCGGTCACGCTGATCGTGACGCTGATCGGGATCGGCGAGCGGCAACTCTGGCGCGACGAGCACGCCACCTGGTGGGCGTCCTCGCTGTCGCTGCCCGACCTGCGGCGGCTGGCCGAGACCGTCGACTTCGTGCTGCTGCCGTACTACGTCCTCATGCACGGCTGGACCGCCGTGTTCGGCGACTCGGCGACCGCGCTGCGGCTGCCGTCCGCGCTGTGCATGGCCGGCGCCGCCGGCCTGACCGCGCTGGTCGGGCGGCGGCTCTTCGACGCGACCGCGGGGCTGTTCGCGGGCCTGCTGCTGGCAGCCGTCCCTGCGGTCACCCGCTACGGCCAGGAGGCCCGCCCGTACGCGATGGCCGTGCTCGCCTCGGTCGCCGCGATCCTGCTGCTGCTCCGCGCGCTGGAGCGCCCGTCGGCGTGGCGCTGGCTCGGCTACGGGATCGCCGTCGCCTGGATCGCCGGGAGCCACATCGTCGCGCTGATGGCGCTGGCCGCGCACCTGGTCGCCGTGCTGGCGGCGGCCCGGGCGGACCGCGAACGGCGGCGGCGGATCCTGATCGGCTGGGCGGCCGCGGCCGGGTCCGCCCTGCTCGTCTCCGCGCCGCTGGCGCTCGTCGGGCGGCGTCAGAGCGGCCAGATCAGCAGCTGGATACCCGACCCGACCTGGGAACGCGTGCAGCAGATGCCCACCGAGGTGTTCATGAGCGCGGCGGTGGCCGGGTTCTTCCTGGTGCTCGGCCTCGCGGCGCTGGCCGGGCTGGCCTTCGGGGCACGCGACACCGCCGCGCTGCTGGCCACCTGGGCGCTGCTGCCACCGGTGCTCGCGTACTACACGTTCCACGAGTTCTCCTTCTTCTACCCCCGCTACCTGCTCTTCACGGTGCCGGCCTGGGTGCTGGTCACCGCGTACGCGCTGCGACGCCTCACCGGCGAGCGCCGGGCCGGCGCGGCCGTGCTGGCGGCGACGCTGGCCGGGCTGACGTTCGTGAGCTGGAGCGAGCAGGTGCGGATCCGCGGCGACCGGATACAGGACGAGTTCGCGTTCCGCGCGGCGGCGGCGTTCATCCGGGCCGGCGAGCGGCCGGGCGACGCCGTCGTCTTCACCGGCTACCGCTACACGTACCGCGGCCTCCGCTACGAGTGGCGCGACCTGCCGCCCGACCGGCGGCCACGGGAGGCGCTGATCGATCGGTCACGGGGCCGGAGCTGGTCGTGGCGGCAGCGGGCCTGCCCGGACCCGGCCGCCTGTCTGGCGGGCACCACGCGGATCTGGCTCGTCTCGACAGATCCGCGGGGCCCCTCGCTGAGCATGCTGCCGCCGGATCAACGCACGGTGATCGAGGCCCGCTACGACGTCGTCGGGCAGACCGGCTTCCGCCGGATCAGGGTCACCGAACTCAGGGAAAAGAGTGCTACGTAGCGTGACGGGAGAAGCGAGTATCAGCGGAGGGGTGACATGAGCGGCGTGCCGCCGCTGGTCACGTTGCATGTCTGGCGGGTGCCGCGGCGCGCGGTCGGCGGCGCCCTGCTGCGGATGGCACGCGATCGCGGGCGGCTGCGGGCGCTGCCCGGCGTGCGCTTCGGCAAGCTGCTCGGCACGGGCACCGGGATCGGCTTCGGCCCGGGCGACGCCGACCTGACCCGGTACGCGGCCGTGCTGGCCTGGGACGATCCGGCCGGCGGCGACCTGGGGCCGGCCGGGGCCGCGTGGGACCGGCTCGCGGAGCAGGCCGCCCGGGTCGACCTGACCCCGCTGGTCAGCCGCGGCCGCTGGTCCGGCCGGGCCCCGTTCGGGGATCCGCGCGGCGCACGCGCCGAGGGCCGGGTGCTCGCGCTGACCCGGGCCCGGCTGCGCCCGGCCAGGGCGGTGACGTTCTGGCGGGCGATCGCGCCGGTGGCCCGGGAGCTGGCCGCGGCGCCGGGGCTGCTGGCCCGTTTCGGCATCGGCGAGGCGCCGATCGGCTGGCAGGGCACCGTGAGCGTCTGGCGCAGCGAGGCAGATCTGACCGGCTTCGCGTACCGTCAGCCGGAGCACCGCGCGGTGATCGCACGCACGCCGGCCGCCCGGTGGTACGCCGAGGACCTGTTCGCCCGGTTCGCGGTGCGCGACATCAGCGGCGACAGGGCCGTGCTGGGCTGGCGGGAAGGAGAGCGATGAGGCTCGTTCCCTGGCAGCCGGACGACATGCTCCGGCGGCTGGACGACGTCGTGGGCGTCTACGGCGAGGCGATGGGCTACCGCGCCGAGCTGCTGCAGACGCGCCGCGGCTACATCGGTGCGCACGTGCGGCGCGCCGGCTTCCGGGCCGTCGCCACCCTCACCACCGACGGGCACCTCGCGGGTTTCGGCTACGGCTACGTCTCCGGGCCGGGCCAGTGGTGGCACGACCAGGTCCGGTCCGCCCTCGACGAGCCGGCCCGGCGGTACTGGCTCGGCAGCTGCTTCGAGGTCGTCGAGCTGCACGTACGGCCGAGCGCGCAGGGCCACGGCATCGGCGCCCGGCAGCTGCGCGCGCTGCTGTCGATGGCCGACGGCTCGACCGTGCTGCTGTCCACGCCCGAGGCGGACGAGCAGCGGTCCCGGGCCTGGCGGCTGTACCGCCGGTTCGGCTTCGTCGACGTGCTGCGCGACTTCATCTTCCCCGGCGACGAGCGCGCGTTCGCGATCCTCGGCCGGGAGCTGCCGCTCGCGAGCCGTCCGGCGACCGAGGACGCACCCGGAACCGTCGGCATCTGACGGTGACCCGGGCGATACCCTGGGCGCTGCTCGGCGCCCTGATCCTGACCCAGATCTGCTACCCGCTGACGGTCGGCGGCGCCCGGGCCGCGCTGACCGTGCTGACCGTCGTGCTCGGCTACCTGCTCTCGGTCTCGCACGCGCTGCTCACCCGGGGCGTGCGGACGGCGGCCGCGCTGATCGCCACGACGACCCTGTGCGGCTTCGCGGTGGAGGCGCTCGGCGTCGCGACGGGCTTCCCGTTCGGCACCTACGACTACTCGGGTCGGCTCGGGCCCAAGCTGCTCGGCGTGCCGCTGGTCATCCCGCTGGCCTGGACCTGGATGGCCTGGCCGGCCTGGCTGGCGGCGCTGCGGCTGGCCCGGTCCCGGATCGCCCGGATCGCGGTCGCCGGCGCCGGGCTGGCGGCCTGGGACCTGTTCCTCGACCCGCAGATGGTCGCCGAGGGGTACTGGACCTGGCGCTCGCCGACGCCCGCGCTGCCCGGCGTGCCGGGCATCCCGATCGGCAACTATCTGGGCTGGCTCGGCTTCGCGCTGCTGCTCATGGCCGTTTTCGCGGCCGCGGCGGGGCCGCGGGCCGCCGTCGCCGCGGACGGCGACGCGCCGATACTCGCCCTCTGGATCTGGACGTACGCTTCCTGCGTGCTCGCCCACGCGGTCTTCCTCGGCCTGCCGGCCTCGGCGCTGTGGGGCGGCGTCCTGATGGGCGCGGTCGTGCTGCCCCTTCTCGTACGGCTGTCCCGCCGGTGATCTGGCTCGCCCTGCTGGCGCCGGCGGCGCTGACCGTGCACACGATCGTGAACGCGGCCCTGTTGCGGCGCCCCGCCGCCGGGCAGACCACCACGGAACGCGTCGCCGTGCTGCTGCCGCTCCGCGACGAGGCCGAGCGGGTGGCGCCGTGCCTCGCTGCGCTGCTGCGCCAGTCCGGCGTGCCGCACCTGGACATCGTGGTGCTGGACGACTGCTCGTCCGACGGCACCGCGGACGTGGTCCGTGCCGTGGCCGGCGACCGGGTCCGGCTGCTGACGGGCGCGCCGCCGCCGGACGGCTGGCTCGGCAAGCCGCACGCCTGCGCGCGGCTGGCCGCGGCCGCCGGCGGCGCCGACGTGCTGGTCTTCGTCGACGCGGACGTCGTGCTCGCCCCGGACGCGATCGCCGGCGGGGTCGCGCTGCTGCGCTCCGCCGGGGTCGATCTGCTGTCGCCGTACCCGCGGATCATCGGGGCGGGCCGGCTCGTGCAGCCCCTGTTGCAGTGGTCGTGGCTGACGTTCCTGCCGTTGCGGGCCATGGAGCGCTCGCCGCGCCCGTCGCTGGCGGCGGCCGGCGGGCAGTGGCTGGTCGCGGACCGGGCCGGCTACGAGCGGGCCGGCGGGCACACGGCCGTCCGCGGCGACGTGCTCGAGGACATCGGGCTGGCCCGCGCGGTCAAGCGGTCCGGCGGCCGCATCGCGCTAGCGGACGCCTCGGCGTTCGCCGACTGCCTGATGTACCCGACGTGGCGGGACCTGCGGGACGGCTACAGCAAGTCGCTGTGTGCGTCCTTCGGCTCGGCGGCCGGCGCGGCCACCGTCGTGGTTCTGCTGGTCCTGCTGTACGTGGCGCCGCCGGTGGCGGCCCTGGTCCTGGCGGTGGCCGGTGCCACCTGGCCGGCATTGTGGAGCCTGTCCGCGTACGGGATCGGGGTTTTGGGGCGGGTGGTGTCGGCGCGGGCGACCGGCGCGCGGGCCTGGCCCGACGCGCTGGCGCATCCGGTCTCGGTGCTGATCTTCGGGTGGCTGGTCGTGCGCTCGTTCGCGCTGCGCCGGCGCGGGCTGCTGACGTGGCGCGGACGGCCGGTATGAGCAGGATCGCGGTGATCGGCGCGGGCGTCGGCGGGCTGGCCGTCGCCGCGCGGCTGGCCGCCGCCGGGCACCGGGTGGCCGTGCACGAACGCGCGGCGACCGCGGGCGGCAAGCTCGGCGGCTACGAGCGCGACGGCTTCGTCTTCGACACCGGCCCGAGCCTGCTGACGCTGCCGCAGGTCTTCGCGGACCTGGGGCTCGGCCTGTCGCCGGTGGCGCTGGATCCGGTGGTGCGGCACGTCTTCCCGGACGGCTCGGTGCTGGACTCGAGCTCCGATCCGGAGATCTTCCGGTCCCGGATCTCCGCGGCGTTCGGCGCGGACGCGGGCGCCGACTGGGCGCGTTTCTGGGCGCGGGCCGAGCGGATCTGGCACGCGTCCTGGCGCTCGGTGCTGCGGCGCGAGGTCACCCCCGCGACGATCGCCGCGCTGTCCTGGCGGGCCGGCGACCTGGCGGCGATCGCGCCGTGGCGATCGCTGCGCGGGCTGGGCCACCGCTATCTGCGCGACCCTCGCCTGCGGATGCTGCTCGACCGGTACGCGACCTACACGGGCGCCGATCCGCGCCGCGCCCCGGCGGCGCTGGCCGCGATCCCGTACGCGGAGCTGGCCTTCGGCGGCTGGTACCTGCCGGGTGGCCTCGGCGGCCTGTCGGCCGCGCTGCTCGCCCGCTGCCGTGATCTCGGCGTGGAGATCACGACCTCGTCTCCGGTCGCGGGCATCCGCACATCCGCCGGGCGCGCGACCGGGATCGACCTGGTGTCCGGTGAGGTCGTGCCGGCCGACGTCGTCGTGTCCAACGCGGACGCCCTCACGCTGTACCGGGATCTGCTGCCGACCCCGGCACGCCTCGGCGCCCTCGCGGACCGCAGCCTGGCGGGCTTCGTGCTGCTGCTCGGCGTACGCGGGGAGACGCCGGAGCTGGCGCACCACACGGTGTTCTTCCCGCGGGGCTACGACGCCGAGTTCGACGCGGTCTTCGGCTCCCCGGCCACCGGCGCCCGCGCCCGGCCCGCCTCGGACCCGACGATCTTCGTGACCCGCGCCGAGGACCCGGCGGTACGCCCGCCGGGTACGGAGGCGTGGTTCGTGCTGGTGAACGCGCCGCGGCACGGCACGTCGTACGGCGCGGTCGACTGGCGGCGGCCGGGGCTGGCCGAGGCGTACGCGGCGCACCTCCTGGACGTGCTGGCGGAGCGCGGCCCGGACGTCCGCGGCCGGCTGCTGTTCGCCGAGACGCGGACGCCGGCCGATCTGGCGCAGACGGCGGGCGCGCCGGGCGGGACGATCTACGGGACCGCCGGCGGGCTGCTGCGCCCGGGGAACCGCGGCCCGGTTGACGGCCTGTACCTGGTGGGCGGCTCGACACATCCGGGCGGCGGCCTCCCGATGGTGACCTTGTCCGCGAAAATCGTCGCAGACTCAATCGGCCGGGCATAGCCCGACGGCCCAGGACACGGTCACGCCTGACGAGTAGACCCGGGCTCGGGGCAGTAGGAACCTCACACGCGATCTTCACGGCCGTTCCGGACTGCTCGAACATGACCGCGGCCCGTTCCCGGACCGCCTCCCGTCAAGGCCCGAGCCGCTAGCCTGTCGGCTAACCAGAAAGGTGGAGCGATGTCGGCAGAGGCCGTCCACTACGACGTGCAGGATGCCAAGACTCACCTGTCGCACATCATCGAGCGGGTGGAACGGGGCGAGGAGATCGTCATTGACCGGGGCGGAATTCCCGTGGCACGGATCGTGCCGCTGGTTCGCCGGGTCAACCGGACCGCCATCGGCTCCCTCGCCGGACGGCTGGACCTGGTGGGCTACTGGGACTCGCCGCGCACCAACGCGGAGATCACCGCCGACTTCGATCTCGACGAATGAACGCCGGGTCTGACGCTCGTCCCCGACCTGAGGGCCGAGGCTAGAGCGGCTGGACGCCGATCGGGAGTTCACCGGTGGCGATGTGGTCCAGCAGCGTCGCGCGCAGCGCCTCGGCCGCGTGCGGCAGCACCGCCCGCCGCCGATGCGCCAGCGCGATCGTCCGGCGCATCCCCGGCGGCGCGAGTGGCGTCGCCCGCAGCAGGGGCCGGTTCACCAGCACCATGCTCGGCACCAGCGCCATGCCCAGCCCGGCCTCGACGAACGCCAGCACCGCGTCCATCTCGCCGCCCTCGACCGCGAACCGGGGCGTGAAGCCGGCCCGCCGGCACGCTTCGAGGGTCACGTCCCGCAGGTCGTAGCCGGGCCGGAACATCACCAGCGGCTGGTCCCGCAGCTCGTTGAGCTCGAGCTGCACGCGCGGCGTCGGCGGCGGTCCGGACCGGACGGACGCGACGACCAGGCTCTCGCGCAGCAGCGGCGCGGTGTGCAGGGCCTCGTCGACGCCCTGCTCCGGCTGGACGATCAGGGCCAGGTCCAGCTCGCGGGCGAGCAGGTCGGCGATCAAATCCTGTGAGCTGCCCTCGTTCACGTGCAGTTCGATGTCGGGGTGTTCGCCGCGGAACCGGTACAGCACCGTCGGGACCAGCGACGAGCAGAGGCTGGGCGTGGCGCCGACCCGGACCCGTCCGCGGCGCAGGCCGACGATCTCCTGTACGGCGTCGCGGGCGGCGTCCGCGTCGGCGACCATCCGGCGGGCGAGGGGCAGCAGGGTGTCGCCGGCGGCGGTGAGGCCGACGGCGCCGCGGGCACGCTCGAAGAGGGGCGCGCCGAGCGTCTGTTCAAGAGTGTGAATCTGCTTACTTAAAGTCGGCTGTGAGACCCCCACGGAGTCCGCGGCATGGGTGAAATGCCGGGTTTCCACCACTGCTAGGAAGTATCGGAGCTGCTGGAGCTGCACTTATATAGCCTATCGCTATGATGACCCGGCCAATCATGCATTAGACGAATCGCCCGATGCTTCTTACCGTCCAGGTGTGGCGGTAGACATCAGCACTCCAGCTCCAAAGGTGACGGCGCAACCGGCGAGAAAGAAGCCGGCCGCCAAGCCCCGTCGTGGCGCGCGGTCCTCGCTCGCGCTGAAGATCCTCATGGCCGTCACCGGCCTGCTGCTCGTGGGCTTCCTGTACGCCCACATGATCGGCAACTTGAAGATCTTCTTCGGCGCCGAGACGTTCGACCACTACGCGCACTGGCTGCGCACCATCGGCACCCCGCTGCTGCCGCAGGACTGGTACCTCTGGCTCCAGCGTGGCGGGCTCACCCTCGCCGTGGCCGGGCACATCGTCGCCGCGACGATCCTGGCCCGCCGGGCCCGCAAGGCGCGCCCGGTCCGCTACGTGCACCGCCCCAAGATCCAGGGCAGCTACGCCGCCCGGACGATGCGCTGGGGCGGCGTGATCATCCTGCTCTTCGTCATCTTCCACATCCTCGACCTGACGACCGGGACGCTGAACCCGGTCGGCGACCGGCAGCACCCGCACGCCAACGTGGTCGCCGACTTCGCGCCCGACCGCTGGTACGTGACGCTCTTCTACACGCTCGCGATCGTGGCCGTCGGCTTCCACCTGCGGCACGGCCTGTTCAGCGCGGTACGCACACTTGGCCAGCGCACGGCCCGCGGCGAGCGCATCGCCCGCGGCGCCGCCCTGCTGCTCTCCGTCGTCCTGGTGGTCGGCTACCTGTCGGTGCCGTTCGCCGTGCTCACCGGATTGGTGGACTGATCATGTCGTTCTGGAACGACGGCGAGGACATCGCCGACAAGGCCGCACCGGACGGGCCCATCGAGACCCGCTGGGAGCGCCACAAGTTCTCCGCCAAGCTGGTCAACCCGGCCAACCGCCGCAAGCTCACGGTCATCGTGATCGGCACCGGCCTGGCCGGCGGCTCGGCCGCGGCGACGCTCGCCGAGGCCGGCTACCGGGTGCGCAGCTACTGCTATCAGGACAGCCCGCGCCGGGCGCACTCCATCGCGGCGCAGGGCGGCATCAACGCGGCGAAGAACTACCGCAACGACGGCGACTCGATCTACCGGCTCTTCTACGACACGGTCAAGGGCGGCGACTTCCGCGCCCGCGAGTCCAACGTCTACCGGCTCGCCCAGGTCAGCGTGAACATCATCGACCAGTGCGTGGCACAGGGCGTGCCGTTCGCCCGCGAGTACGGCGGCCTGCTCGACAACCGCTCCTTCGGCGGCACCCAGGTGTCCCGCACGTTCTACGCCCGGGGTCAGACCGGCCAGCAGCTGCTGCTCGGCGCGTACCAGGCGATGGAGCGCCAGATCGGGCTCGGCAACATCGAGATGTTCGCCCGGCACGAGATGCTGGAGCTGGTCATCGTCGACGGCAAGGCCCGCGGCGTCGTCGTACGCGACCTGGTCACCGGCGAGGTCACCACGGACCTCGCGGACGCCGTCGTGCTCGCCTCCGGCGGGTACGGCAACGTCTTCTTCCTGTCCACAAACGCCAAGGGCTGCAACGTCACGGCGAGCTGGCGGGCGCACCGCAAGGGCGCGCTGTTCGCGAACCCCTGCTACACGCAGATCCACCCGACGTGCATCCCCGAGTCCGGCAGCCACCAGAGCAAGCTCACGCTGATGAGCGAGTCGCTGCGCAACGACGGCCGGGTCTGGGTGCCGAAGCGCCGGGAGGACTGCGGCAAGCCGGCCGCCGACATCGCCGAGGAGGACCGCGACTACTACCTGGAGCGGATCTACCCGTCGTTCGGCAACCTGGTCCCGCGCGACATCGCGTCGCGCGCGGCGAAGAACGTCTGCGACGAGGGCCGCGGCGTCGGCCCCGGCGGCCTCGGCGTCTACCTGGACTTCGCGGACGCGATCAAGCGCCTCGGCAAGCCCGCGGTCGAGGAGAAGTACGGCAACCTCTTCGAGATGTACCAGCGCATCACCGGCGAGGACCCGTACGAGGTGCCGATGCGCATCTACCCGGCCGTGCACTACACGATGGGCGGCCTCTGGGTCGACTACGACCTGCAGTCGACGATCCCGGGCCTGTTCGTGGTCGGCGAGGCCAACTTCTCCGACCACGGCGCCAACCGGCTCGGCGCTTCCGCGCTGATGCAGGGCCTGGCCGACGGCTACTTCGTGCTGCCGAACACGATCAACAACTACCTGGCCGCGGGCCCGTTCGACAAGGTCACCGCGGACCACCCGGACGTCGTGGCGGCGCGCACCCAGGTCGAGGACCGGCTGGCCAAGCTGCTCGCCGTCGACGGCGACCGCACCGTCGACTCCTTCCACCGCGAACTCGGCCACATCATGTGGGAGTACTGCGGCATGGAGCGCACCGAGGAGGGCCTGACCAAGGCCATCGGCCTCATCCGCGGCCTGCGCGAGGAGTTCTGGACCCGGGTGAAGGTGCCCGGCACCGGCGAGCAGCTCAACCAGAACCTGGAGAAGGCCGGCCGCGTCGCCGACTTCTTCGAGCTCGGCGAGCTGATGTGCATCGACGCGCTGCACCGCGCGGAGTCGGCCGGCGGCCACTTCCGCGCCGAGAGCCAGACGCCGGACGGCGAGGCGCTGCGCCACGACGACGAGTTCAGCTACGTCGCGGCCTGGGAGTACGGCGGCGAGACGCCCACCCTGCACAAGGAACAGCTCAACTTCGAATACGTCCACCCGAGCACGCGGAGCTACAAGTAATGGACATCCAGGTACGGGTGTGGCGCCAGCAGGGCCCCGACGACAAGGGCCGCATGGTCACCTACGACGTCAAGGACATCTCACCGGACGCCAGCTTCCTGGAGATGCTCGACGTCCTCAACGAGAAGCTGATCCTCGACGGCGACGACCCGGTGGCGTTCGACCACGACTGCCGCGAGGGCATCTGCGGCGCATGCAGCATGGTGATCGACGGCGTGGCGCACGGCCCGGAGAAGGCCACCACCACCTGCCAGCTGCACATGCGCCACTTCGACGACGGCGACACGATCGACGTCGAGCCGTGGCGGGCGGCGGCGTTCCCGGTCATCAAGGACCTGGTCGTCGACCGGACCGCCTTCGACAAGATCATCCAGGCCGGCGGTTACATCAGCGCGCCGACGGGAACGGCACCGGACGCACACGCCACCCCCGTACCCAAGCCGGACGCGGACGCGGCGTTCGAGGCGGCCACCTGCATCGGCTGCGGCGCCTGCGTGGCGGCCTGCCCGAACGGTTCCGCGATGCTGTTCACCGCGGCGAAGGTCGCGCACCTCGGCCTGCTCCCCCAGGGGCAGCCGGAACGGGCGAGCCGCGTGGTGGACATGCTCGAGGCGCACGACGAGGCGGGCTTCGGCGGCTGCACCAACGCCGGCGAGTGCACGACGGTCTGCCCGAAGGGCATTCCGCTGACGCTGATCGGCCGCCTCAACAACGACTACCGCAAGAGCATCGGCAAGAAGTAGAACAACCCCTGATTCCCGATCGCGGTCGGCGTGGTCATCCTGCTCGGATGACCACGCCGGACCGGGACGTCAGCGCAGTGCCGGCGCGGTGCGGGGCTCCGCGGGCGCGGCGGACAGCGGCTCCGCCTGGTTGTGCTTCAGCGCCAGGTAGAAGCAGAGCACCGCGGGCAACGCGATCAGCAGCACCGGCAGCGCGCTGCCGGTGAGAGAGATCGACACCGCGGTCAGCAGGACCCCGAAGATGATCTCCGCCCGGTTCGCCACGAGCGCCTCGCGCAGGGTGATCCGCCGGTCCTCCTTCGGCGTCACGACGAAGACCGACTTGCCGAAGGCCGAGCTCACCGACGCCCGGAAGCTGATCAGCAGCATCGAGCCGTACAGCAGGATCGTGTGCAGCAGGTACCAGGCCAGGCGCCGCCTCGACATGCTCCGGTAGTGGAAGATCACGTCGTTGAGCATGGGCGCGAGCAGGAACACCGCGGTCGGGGCCAGCATCCACAGCGGATATTCGATGCGGTAGCCGAGCATCGGCAGCACGACGACGTGTATCGCCACGTAGACCGAGAACACCGCGGTCAGCGGCAGGTTGTAGGTGAACAGCACGATGTCGAGCTTCTCGAACCAGGTCATCCGCGACCGCATGATCACCCGGGTATACCGCTTGATGAACTCCATGTTGCCCTGCGTCCACTTGGAGTGGCGCTTCTTGAAGGCCAGGTAGTCGACCGGATACTCCTCCTCGCAGACCACGTCGGGCGCGAAGACCGTGTAGTAGCCGGCGTCGCGGGCGGCGATCGAGAAGCACAGGTCCTCGGCGACCACGTGCGGGAAGCCGCCGGCCGCGTCGTAGCACCCGCGGCTCACCATGGCGCCGTGCCCGAGCAGGGACAGGAAGCCGTGCCGGTCCTTCACCGTCTGGTACGCGATCCAGTGCGAGTCGACGCCGATGGAGAACATCCGCATGAACGCGTTGCGGTTGCGGGTGGCGACGTGGTTCGCCTGCACGATGCCGGCGTCCGGGTACCTGGCGAAGTAGTCCAGGCAGCGGCTGATGTAGGTGGGCGGGATGATCTCGTCGCTGTCCAGGATGACGAAGTAGTCGAACTCCGCCGTACCCAGGTAGTTGTTGAGGTTGCCGGCCTTGAAGCCGGCGCGGTCCGGGCGCCGCACGACCCGCACGCCGTGTTCGACGCCGAAGGCGTCGACCTGCGCCAGGTAGCGGGGGTCGGACGAGTCGTCGAGGATGACCACGTCGTAGTCGCCGTACTCCTGGCGCATGCTGCGCAGCAGGCTGTCGGCGGAGAAGTCGTTGCAGGTGCAGTAGACCAGCACGACCCGCGGCTCCGCGGTCGCCGCCCGGCGCGGCACTTCGGGCGCCCGCCGGGACGAGATCAGGTGGTAGTAGAGCGTGTAGACGACGTCCTTCATGCCGTTGAGCCAGAAGTAGGCGATGAAGACGGTGCTCGCCACGACCAGCGTGACGATCGGCCAGCCCGCCCGCGCGGCGGCGCCGATCTGCGTGAACGCGGCCTCCAGCAGCAGCGCGAGCAGGACCGACCAGAGCGCCAGGATGACCAGGTAGAGCCGGGGGGACTTGGTCATCAGGAGCCGTCCCGCCGGCGCTTGAGCCGGCCGCTTACCGCCAGGACGGTGCCGACGCCGACGAAGAGCGCGCCGCCGATCGTGACCGCCGTCAGGCTCGCGGCCTGGCCGAGGATGGTGATTCCGCTACCGGTGAGCGCCAATGACGCCGAGTTGTCATACATGGGTTTTCCTCCCCCTGAAGTGGGTTTCGGTATCCACCTTGGACGGCCCGTATGAATGGCCGGTAAAGCGGTTCGTTCGGCGACGTTTCACGCCTGCATGAGTCGATCGGGTTTCGCCTTCATGAACCCGTACGGCATTTCTACCGACCGTTAAGCCGGGCAGGTCAGCGGGTATTGTCAGAACGGCATATGCACCGCGGAAACACAGAGTCCATACCGGAGAAATGGCGGCATGACATTCAAACTGGCCCATGTGCTGACCCTCACACTGTCGCTGCTCCCGCTGGCGGCCTGCCGGCCCGAGCCGATCCGGGCGGCGCGATCGTGCCCGGTCGCGACACCGGCCGCGATGACGCCGTACGCGGGCCCGTCGGACCGGATACAGGGCGCGACCTGGGAGGCGGGCCCGGACATGCGCGGCGACCTGCGGCGCATGCGGAACGACTACTTCATCAACACCGTCAACGTGTACGGGCTGGAGCGGTGGAGCGCCGCCCGCCTCGACGCCTTCTTCGCCGCCCTGGCCGAGCTGAACATGCGCGCGGTCGTACGGCTCGAGGCGTACGACCCGGGCGTCTTCGCGTTCCGCCACGAGGACGCGGTCGACGTGCTGGCCAGGCACGACAAGCTGCTCGAACGCGCGCGCGGCGCTCCGGTGGCCTATCTCGCGCTGAACATGCCGGTCGACGACCCGCGCGTGCAGGCGCGGCTCGGCGGGATCAACTCGGCGCGCTCGGGCGAGCGCCAGGTCGCGTACGCGGCTGAGCTGGTACGCCTGGTCCGGCAGCGGGCCGGCGCGACGCCGGTCTTCCTCGGCCTGTTCTACGGCTGGGACGGCTCGTACCGGATCCCGTCCTATCGCGACAGCGGCGCCGACGGCTACGTGCTGACCAGCTACAGCTATCCGGGCGCGCGGATCGCGGACGCGGGCAGCGGCGCGGACGAGCTGATCGACGCCACCCGGCTCGCGTCGGTGGCCGACCGGGCGATCGCCGCGGTGCCCGGCGCGCCACTTGTCGTCGAGTACGGATTCCAGACGCTCGCGGCTCAGCAGGAACGCCCGGACCAGACCGCTGGATTAGTGGCCGATATCACGGCTAAACGCGCCGCCCTGCGCGCCACCACGCATTTCTATTGCGCCGGATACCCCGCCGTCATCGGCACGACCTATTTCGGCTACAACGTTTTCAAGGCGGAGGGGAATCCGCCGCGAACCCTCGACTACGGGCTGACGCCGATCCCGGATTAGGGGTGTCTCGGCGGGCGGCGACGGTCGCCGCGGCCAGGCACGCGGCGGCGGCCATGAGCAGGGCCGGGCGGCCGCCCAGGTGCACGGCGGCCGCGCCGAGCGGGGTCGCCAGGGCGATCGGACCGAACATCACGGTGTTCGCCGTCGCTGACACCCGGCCGAGCATCGCCTGCGGCGTGTGTGTCTGCACCGCCGTCACCGCCGCGATCAGCGTCCACGGCAGGCCGATGCCGCCGATCACCGCGCCGGCCACCAGCGCCGGCCACCAGGGCAGGCACCGGGCCAGCTGCCCGGCCGCGAACAGCGCCGTGCCGGCCACCGCGACGAACACGACCCCGCGCCGGGCGATGAACCGGCCCGCCGCCAGGCCCGCCACGATGGACCCGGCGCCCTGCGCGCTGAGCAGCACGCCGAGGAACGTGCCGGCCAGGCCGAGATCCACCGTCACCACCTGGAACTGCGCGGCGGTCGCGAAGCCCGACACCGCGATCGCGACCGCGGCCAGTGCGACGGTCGACCGCAGCGGTGGCGTGCCCGCCAGCACCGCCAGCCCGGCTCGGACGCCGCGCCCGTGCGGCGGCCCGGCCGGCACCGGCGCCGACCGCAGCCGCACGGCCGCGTACAGGACGGCGACCAGGAGCGGCATCGCCGCGCTGAGCGCCGCGACCGCCGGGCCGCCGCGCCAGGCGTAGAGGCCCGCGCCCGCGAGCGGGGCGATCAGCTTCATGCCCTCCTGTGCGCTGGATCGCCAGCCGTTGACGTCGCCCAGTTCCCGCGGCGGGAGCGCGGACGGCAGCAGCGCCGACTCGCCGGCGTCCAGCAGGACGTAGCTGATCCCGTACGCGGCGGAGACGCAGAAGATCAGCCACGTCTGCGCGGGCGAGCGGACCGCGAACAGGCTCAGCAGCGCCGCGGCGAGCAGCAGGTTCGTGGCGATCATCAGGGGGCGGCACGGCACCCGGTCGAGCAGCCCGCCGAGCCACGGGCCAGCCAGCGTCGGCGCGTAGACGCAGAGCCCGGCCAGCGCCGCGAGGCTCGCCGACCCGGTGAGGTCGAGGATCCAGATGCCCGCGACGAGGGACATCGCGCTGCCGCCGAAGCCGGACAGCAGAGAGATCGCCACGAACAGGGCAGCGTTGCGCCGCATTCCGCCTCCGGGGTTGAGTCGAGGTGACTCACATCCTCAGAGTTGAGCGTGCTCCGCTGCAATAGACGGACATTTCGTCAACGATCTGTTGACAGGGCCTGCCGGAGACCGTCGAGGGCCACCCGGAGGTGTCCGGGCAGCCGGTCCGCCTCGACGCGGTCCAGGTCGGCGGCGGCCTGCTCGGCGAGCGCGAAGAGCCCGCCGGGCGGCGCGTCAAGGGCCGTCGCGACCGTCGCGCGCACCAGGGCGGCGCGGGCGAACCGGCCCTCCCAGCGACGGTCGGCGGCGATGCCCCGGTGCAGCTCACCGACCGCGACGCGGAGGATCACGATGCTGTGTGCGTACCGGAGATCCTGGTCGTGGCGCCGCGACCGGGCGGCCGCGATCAGCCGCCGCCGACGCTGCTCGGCGGCCTGGCGGCTCGCCAGGCCGAGCGCCGCCGCGACCTGTGCCCAGGTCGCGCCCGCCTGGCGGGCCCGGTCGATCAGGTCGAGCTCGCGCTCGTCGAGGCGGGCCCGCGCGGCGCCGATCTCCGCGAGCCGCTCGAGCTCCGGAGCCGGCGCCGCATCCTCGGTCACGGTGTCAACAATACGTTGACAGCGCCGAGGATGCGGCCGCGCGCTACCTGGCGCCGATGTCGCACACCTCCTTCGCGCCCGGGCCTCCGGCGGCCGCGTCCACTGTCGACACCGGCCGCCGCGGCACCAGGGCGGTGACGAGGGCCGCCGCGGCGACGAATCCCGCGGCCGTGAGGTAGGCCCGGCTGTAGCCGTCGCGCAGGGCGGCGACCTCGCCCAGCCCGGACGCCAGGCTCGCGTCCGTTACCCGGGCCGCGACCACCGCGAGCACCGCAAGGCCCAGTGCACCACCGGCCTGCTGCGCGGTGTTCGTGAGCCCGGACACCAGCCCGGTCTCGTGCGGCTCCGCCCCGGCCATCGCCAGCATGATGATCGCCGGGATGACCACGCCGATGCCCAGGCCCATGATGATCAGCGACGGCAGCACGTCGGCCGCGTACCGGGGATCGGCCGGCGCCCGGACCAGCAGCGCCAGCCCCGCGGCCAGCGCGCCGAGCCCGGCCAGCAGGACCGGGCGGACGCCGAACCGGGCGATCACCCGGGGCGCCACGAGCAGCGACAGCACGCCGATCACGATCGGGGTCGGCAGGAACGCGAGCCCGGTGCCGATCGAGTCCAGGCCGAGCACCCGCTGCAGGAACAGCGCGTTCACGAACTGGAAGCCCATGCCGGTCGCGAAGATCAGCACCACCGCCGCGGAGGTGGCCAGCAGGCGGCCGCGGCGCAGGATCCGCAGCGGCACGAGTGGGCTGCGGGCGTACCGCTGGCGGACGAGGAAGCCCACGACCAGGAGCAGTGCCGCCACGCCGTACCGGAAGCCACCGTCCACGATGGCGTAGACGCCGAGCGAAAGGCCCAGGGTGATCAGGGCCGCGCCGCTCACGTCCAGGCCCTCGCCCAGGCCCGACCCCGCCTCGCCCGGCAGCACCCGCGGCGCCGCGACCAGCACGGCGACGCCGATCGGCACGTTGACCAGGAAGATCCACGGCCAGCCGGCGGCGTCGGTCAGCAGCCCGCCCGCGACGAAGCCGAAGGCGGCGCCGCCGGCCTGGGTGAAGCCGTACACGCCGATCGCCCGCGCCTGCCCGGCGGGCTCCGGGTAGAGCCGCACGATCAGCGAGAAGATCACCGCGGACGCGAGCGCCCCGCCGACGCCCTGCACGAAGCGGCCCGCGACCAGCAGCGGCGCCGTGGTGGCGAGGCCGCAGAGCAGGCTCGCCGCGGTGAAGACGACAAGTCCGGCGAGGAACACCCGGCGGGCGCCGACGAGGTCGCCGAGGCGGCCGGCGAGCAGCAGCAGCCCGGCGAAGCCGATCAGGTAGCCGTTGACGACCCAGGCGACGCCCGCGGGCGAGAAGCCCAGGTCGGCCTGGATGGCAGGCACGGCGACGGCCACGATCGTGCTGTCCAGCACGATCATCAGCGCCATCGCGCAGAGCACGGCGAGCGCGGCGGCACGCCGGCGGTCACGAGGTGGTACGGAAGCAGCCATGATCCGACCGTAGCAGATCGTCTGCTTGTAGACTATCTAGTTGTCACCTACTGGCGGGCTGCCGGGCCCGGCGCACCGGCCGAGGCCCCGGCTCGGCACCCCCGTCGACCAACCGCACCAGCGCCGCCACGAAATCCTCCCGCGCCTGCTCGGGCAGGGCGGCCAGCGCCTCGGCGTGCACCCGGTCGACGATCCGCTGCCCCTCGAGCGCCGCGGCCCGCCCCGCGTCGGTCACCGCGATGATCCGGGCCCGCCGATCGGTCGCGGACGGGCGGCGCTCGGCCAGCCCGCGCCGCTCCAGCTCGTCGACGGTGCCGACCATCGTCGTCTTGTCGAGATCGGAGAGGGCGGCGAGCTGGATCTGGGTCCGCTCCTCCTCCAGCGCGTGCAGCAGGACGCACTGCATGCGCGGGGTCAGATCGACGTCGGCGAGCGCGGCGGCCAGGCGGTTGGACAGGGCGTGGCCGGCCATGTTGAGCAGGCCGGTGATGTCGCGGACGGTGCGCTCGGGCGCGGCGGAGGACATGACAGAACGATAGCGCGAGATCATCCCGTACCGGATGATTCAGCTGATGGACGACCGACGGACCCCCGTTTTGAACCCGCCGGCCGTCGTCCTCAGTGCGCGGCCAGGGCCGCCCAGCCGGGCGCCGTCGGCGCCCGGCGCAGCGGCATCCGCGCCTCCGCCGGCGTGCGGTCACCCTTGCGCTGGTTGCAGCGCCCGCAGGCCGCGACGGTGTTGAGCCACGTGTTGCCGCCGCCGCGCGAGCGCGGCAGGACGTGGTCGATGGTGGACGCCGCCCCGCCGCAGTAGGCGCAGGTGCGGCCGTCGCGGGTCAGCACGCCGCCGCGGGACCAGGCCGGGCCGCGGCTGTGCCGCCAGCGGGTCACCACGTAGCTGACCAGCCGGACGACGGTCGGGATCGGGAAGACGCCGATGCGGGCGTCCGGCCGCGCCTCCTCGACGACCGCCACCTCGCGGAACAGCATGCGGATGGCGTGCCGGACGCTGACCCGGTGCAGAGGCCCGAAGTCGGCGTTGAGAACGAGGACCACACTCATCGCGGGTCACCTCCCCTGTTTCCCCGTACACGCAAAAGCCGCCCGCCCCCGGACACGGGGACGAGCGGCGACCGGCCGGCGCGCAATGCGTCAGCCGGGGCCGTCTGCCCCGCACTCGTACCGGTCGGCCGTCACGTGATCTCCCTAGGTCCCGGTGATCCGGAACACGTCGCTCGTGAAGAAGGTAGGTGCGGCGGCCACGGTGGACAACCGAATAAAGATCGGTCAGCCGGACAGCTCGGCGCGCACCGCGGCCATCAGCTGCACGAGTCCGGCCAGCCCCAGCACGGCCCAGATCCCGGCCGCGGCCACGGTCACCGGCGCCTGCCACCCCGGGTGCACGAGGCCGGCGAGCCCGCCGATCAGCAGGCCGCTGACCGCCACCGACACCCGGGTGGGCCGCTCGCCCACCGTCACCAGGCCCAGGCCCCGCATGCCACCGGCGGCGGCCCTGGCCCGCACGTACTCGTGCAGCCAGCTCACCGCGCCGCCGGCGACGACCAGCCAGCCCGGCGCGCCCGCGATCCAGAACGCGGCCAGCCAGGCCAGCTCGCCGAGCCGGTCGGCCACCGAGTCGTAGACGAAGCCGAGGCGGGAGGTCCGGCCGGTGACCACGGCGACGGCGCCGTCGAGCCCGTCGGCGCAGCCGGCGAGCAGCACCAGCAGGGCGCCGAGGAGCAGCCCGGCGGGGCCGAGCAGGGCGGCGGCCGGCACGCCGAGGCAGAGCAGCAGCCCGGACGCGGTGACGGCCGTCGGACCGACGCCGAGCCGGCCCAGCAGGCCGCCTCCCCGGTAGGCCAGCCGGATCCAGCCGCGCACCAGCGGCGAGGCGGTCTCCGGGTCGAAGCCGCCGTGCAGCCTGGACCAGGCCGCGGCGTACTCCTCCCAGGTCAAGCCGGGACGTTGGCGGCGAGCCGCTGCCACACCTCGCGGGTCGCCGTCGAACGGTTCATGGTGATGAAGTGGATGCCGGGCACGCCCTCGTCGAGCAGCCGCTGGCACATCTCGCCGCACAGGTCGATGCCGAGGGCGCGCACGCCCTCCGCGTCGTCGGCGATGCGCTCGAACCGGGCCAGCAGCGCCGGCGGGAACGGGGCGCCGGAGAGCTGCGCGGCTCGAGCGATGGTCGCCATTCTCAGGACGGGCATCACACCGGGCACGATGGGCGTGTCGCAGCCCGCGGCGGCCACCCGGTCGCGGAGCCGCAGGTACTCGTCGGCCTCGAAGAACATCTGGGTGATGGCGAAGTCGGCGCCGGCCCGGCACTTGCGGATGAAGTTGCGGGTGTCCGTCTCGACGTCGGCGGAGCGCGGGTGCTTGTAGGGGAAGGCCGCCACCCCGACGCTGAAGTCGCCGGACTCGCGCAGCAGCCGCACCAGGTCCTCGGCGTAGAGCACGCCGTCGGGGTGCCGCACCCACTCGCCCATCGGGTCGCCGGGCGGGTCGCCGCGGACCGCGAGCACGTTGCGGATGCCGGCGCCGGCCAGCCGCCCGATGACGTTGCGCAGCTCGGCGACGGAGTGGTCGACCGCGGTCAGATGCGCCATGGGCAGCAGCGTCGTCTCGGTCGCGACCCGCTCGGTCACGGCGACGGTGGTGTCCCGGGTGCTGCCGCCGGCGCCGTAGGTGATCGAGACGAAGTCCGGGCGCAGCGGTTCCAGCTCACGGATCGTCTGCCAGAGCAGCTGCTCGCCCTCGCGCGACTTGGGCGGCATGAACTCGAACGAGAACGTCGGATCCGGACGACGGATGAGCTCGCCGATCGCCGGAGACGTCGGGAGCCGCGAGGGAAGTCCGAGAGACACACCCAGACTCTACCGGCTCGCACCGGCGTCCCGACCCGCTAGGTTTGCCCCGTGACCTCCCCGCTGGAACGCGCCGGCCTGCGGCCGCGTGTCGACAAAGCCCTCGCCGCCTTCCTCGCCGACCGGCGTGTCCAGCTCCTGACAATCGACGAGGTGCTGGCCGACGTCGCCGACGCCCTGGAGGCGTTCGTGCTGGGCGGCGGCAAGCGCCTGCGCCCGGCGTTCGCGTACTGGGGTTTCCGCGCCGCCGGCGGCATCGACTCCGACCAGGTGGTGGCGGCGGTCTCGGCGCTGGAGCTGGTGCAGGCGAGCGCCCTGATCCACGACGACCTGATGGACCGCTCCGACACCCGCCGCGGCGAGCCCTCGGTGCACCGCCGCTTCGCGGCCCGGCACGCGGAGGCGGGCTGGGGCGGCGACGGCACGGGCTTCGGCGACAACGCGGCCGTCCTGCTGGGCGACCTGGCGCTGGTCTGGTCGGACGAGCTGCTGCACTCCTCGGGCGTCGACCCGGCCGACCTGGCCCGGGCGCGGCCGGTCTTCGACGCGATGCGCACGGAGGTGACGGTCGGGCAGTACCTGGACGTGCTGACCCAGGCCACCGGGGACACGTCGCTGGAACGGGCGGGCAAGGTGGCCCGGTACAAGTCGGCGAAGTACACCGTCGAGCGGCCGCTGCTGCTCGGGGCGGCCCTGGCCGGGGCGCCGGAGCCGGTGTCGGCGGCCTACTCCGGGTACGGCCTGCCGCTGGGCGAGGCGTTCCAGCTGCGCGACGACGTGCTCGGCGTCTTCGGCGACCCGGCGCAGACGGGCAAGCCGGCCGGCGACGACCTGCGCGAGGGAAAGCGGACATATCTGGTCGCCGCGGCGCGCGCGGCGCTCGGGCCGGCCGAGCGCGACGAGCTGGAGTCCCGGCTCGGCGACCCGGGACTGGACGACTCGGGCGTCGAGCGCCTCCGCGCGCTCATCCGCGACAGCGGGGCGCTGGCGCGGACCGAGGAGCGGATCTCGTCGCTGACCGGGCAGGCCCTCGCCGCCCTCGCCGCGGCGGAGCTGGACGCCGACGCCCGGAGCGTGCTGCTCGAGCTGGCGGACGCGGCCACCCGCCGCGCGGTGTGATCACCGGGTCCGGCGCGCCGGACCCGGTGATCAGGTATCGGCGGTCCCGCGGTCGCGCAGGCGGCGCAGGAGCCCGCCGCCCTCGCCCGCTTCCGGGGTGCGCTGCACGCCGCGCCGGCCCAGCCACACCCAGACCGCGAGCGTGAACAGCACCATCGCGAATCCGAACAGCAGATCCTCGACCGGCGCGTGCACCAGCCGCAGGCCGACGATCGCCTCCGGGTCGTAGATCACGATGCGGCGGCCGGTGAGGATGCCGTTCGACAGCAGCTGGAACGCGATGATGACCGGGTATGTGGCCCAGAACACGGCCCGGGTCACCAGCCGGGTACGCAGCACCCACAGGTCGACGCCCAGCGCGCCCAGCACGCCGAGCACGGCCGCGACGGTGTAGGTCATTCGTCACCCGCCGGTCGGCGCAGGACGGCCCGGGTCGCCTCGAAGCCCAGGATCGCGCAGGTCGGCACCACCAGGAAGAACAGCACCTCGTCGATCGGCAGCCCGCCGGGCAGCAGGATCCCGGTGGTCTGCCCGGGGTCGAACGTCCAGTGCCCGGCCGCGATCGCCGCCAGGTCCCAGAGCACGAAGACCACCACCACCGGCAGCAGCGTGAGCAGCAGCCGCCGCCACCGGCGCAGCACGTTGACCTTCAGCACCGGCTCCAGCCACAGGGCCGCCACGAGGCATCCCGCGAGTACCGACAGGTACGCCAGGTGCCGCATGCGGCCGTCAGAAACCGAGCGCCTGTGCGCGCCGTTTGACCTCGCGGGCGCGGTCGCCGCCGAGACCCTTCGCGGCGCAGCCGTCCACGGTCACGTCCGGCTCATAGAGCCACCGGAGCGCTTCTTCGTCGTTGTATCCGTTGTCACGAAGCAACGTGAGGACACCGGGGAGGTGCTTGAGCACGGTGCTGTTGACCACCAGCTCCGCCGGCACCACCCGTATGCCGTCGCGCCGGACCGCGATCAGCACGCCGTCGCGGATCATCTGGTGCACCTTGCTGATCGACACGCCGAGCTTGTCCGCCACATCGGGCAGGTTGATCCACTCGGTCGGGCCGGTGGGCTGCGGGGCCGCCGCCTCACCCACGCTTACGGAATCGGTCACCCGACCAGCGTGCCATGCCCGCTCCGCGGCTGACCAAGCGGAGCATGCGGAACCGGGAACGCCCCGGCTCCTCGAGATCGGAGAAGTGTCCCGATGACCCTGTGGCGGAGAGCCCGCAACGAGGTGGCCGGCGCCTGGCGCTCGGTGCGCTACGACCTGGGCCGGCCCGACCCGGACGCCGTGAAGGCGAGTCCGGTCCCGGACGCCGAGGCCCGCTACCAGGACGTGACGTCGACCGGAATGAGCACCTTCGGGGGCCTGGGCACCGGTGGACTGCGGACCTCGTACGGCGACGAGGTCGTGCCCCGGACGCGCCGGCTGGCCGCGGTGGCGGCGTTCGGCGCCCTCGCGGTCGCGGGAGCCGCGGGCAGCTACTTCGCCGTCGTGACCGGCATCGACGCGCTGGTCGCCGACAAGCCCGCGGGCACCGAGCCGTATCCGCTGGCCGCGGAGGCGCCCCGCGGCTCCGGGGACGACCAGTCCAACTCCGGCATCGGCCGCGGTGTCGACGCGGCACCCGGCGGGCCGGCACCGGCGACGGCCGCGGCCATGCCGGGCACGATCCGGGCCCTGCCGACGACGGCCGGTGCCACGGCGGCGAGGCAGCGGGTGACGCCGCCGCGGCCGCGGACCACAGTGGAGGGCGGCACGCCCGTGACCCGGGTCACCGTCTGCTGCCGGATCCCGCCGGTGCCCACGCCGACCGCGCCGGTGCCGACGCCGCACAGCCCGTCGGCCACCGCCTCGCCGAGCGCCTCGGAGTCCGACAGCCCGCCGCCGTCGCCGGAGCCGACCGAAACGGCCTCGCCGAGCCCCTCCGGGGACGACGACGGCACGGACGGACGCGGGAGCCGATCGCGGCGCGCACACAGGCACTGATCCGATTTGTCGTGATAAACCGACTCGCGGGGCTCGGGCCCCGCGAGTCGTTTTCTCCCGAATGCCCTGGTCAGGGCCTCGCGGTATACCCGTTAGGTCTCAGCTGTGAGGATCCTCGTCTGCCACGCCCGGAAGGACACATACACTTCACGCCGATGGACACGACTGTCGCCGACACATTGATCGGCACAACGATTGACGGGCGCTACCGGATCACCGGTCGGGTCGCCCGTGGTGGCATGGCGACCGTGTACACGGCGGTGGACGACCGGCTCGAGCGGACCGTCGCACTGAAGATCATTCACCCGTCGCAGGCGACGAACGTGCACTTCGTGGACCGCTTCACCGAGGAAGCGAAGACTATCGCCCGGCTCACCCACCCCAACGTCGTCGCCGTCTACGACCAGGGCCGGCACCAGGGCCTGCCCTACCTGGTGATGGAGTACGTGCAGGGCCGCACCCTGCGCGACCTGCTCAACCAGCGCCGCCGGCTCAACCCGGTCGAGGCGCTGGCGATCCTGGAGCAGATGCTCGCCGCCATCGCCGCCGCGCACCGCGCCGGCCTGGTGCACCGCGACGTGAAGCCGGAGAACGTGCTGGTCGCCGAGGCGCCCAGCGGCGGCATCGCCAACCTCGTCGACAGCGTGGTGAAGGTGGCCGACTTCGGCCTGGCCCGCGCCGTCGAGGCGAGCTCCAGCGACGACGCCGGCCAGCTGATGGCGACCGTGGCGTATGTCGCACCCGAACTGGTCACCGACGGGCACGCGGACGCCCGCACCGACGTCTACTCGGCCGGCATCGTGCTCTTCGAGATGCTCACCGGCCGGGTTCCGTACGAGGACGGCGAGCCGGTCGAGGTCGCCTGGCAGCACGTCGACAACGACGTCCCGGCGCCGTCGGGCATCGTCAAGGGCCTGCCGACCGTGCTCGACGACCTGGTCACCCGGGCCACCCGCCGCGACGCGGGCGCCCGGCCGACCGACGCGGGCGCGATGCTCGCCGAGGTGCAGGTGGTCCGGGACGACCTCGGCGCGGCGAACGTGGAGACCGCGCTGCTGCGCCAGGTCCCCGCCCGCCCGACGGCCGGTGACGCCACCACGCTCGTGCCCGCCGTCGCCGCCTCCCTGCCGGGCGACCGGCCGACCTGGGCCCGCCTGCCCGAGCAGGGCGCGCGCACCCGCGGCCAGCGCCGCGCCGGCGGACCCCCGCCGCCCTCCACCGGCACCGTTGTCGGCACGGTCGGCGTCGACCGGCGCCGGGTCCTGATCCTCGCCGCGATCGCGCTGATGGTGCTCACCGTCATCGGCAGCACCTGGTGGGTGACGCTCGGCCGCTACACCGACGCGCCGCAGCTGGTGAACATGAGCCGGCCGCAGGCCGAGCAGGCCGCCGCGCAGGAGGGCTTCGAGCTGCGCATCGGCGAGGGCGCGTTCGACGAGAACGTGCCCAAGGACGTCGTGCTGCGCCAGGACCCGCCGCCCGCCGAGCGGATCATCAAGGGCGGCGTCATCACCCTCGCGCTGTCGCTCGGCCCCGAGCGTTACCCGGTGCCCGACGTCGTCGGCCTGGAGGTCTCCGCGGCCCGCGGCGACATCGAGGCCACCAAGCTGAAGTTCAAGCAGGGCACGGGCAAGTACAGCGACTCCGTGCCGCAGGGCGTCGTCATCTCCACCGACCCGAAGGCCACGACGGCGCTCAAGCCCGGCGCGACCGTCACCGTCGTGGTCAGCAAGGGCCGTGCGCCGATCACCGTGCCGGACTTCTCGGGCAAGAACATCAACGACGCCCGCAGCCAGGCGCAGCAGCTCGGCCTCATCGTGGTCGAGCAGTACAAGGACGATGACCGGCCCGCCGACCAGGTCATCGGCCAGTCGCCGAAGCCGGGCACCGGCGCCGAGAAGGACGACGAGATCAAGCTCGAGGTCAGCAAGGGGCCGGCGCTGATCAACGTCCCGGACGTCAACAACCAGCCGTGTCCGCAGGCGCAGCAGACGCTGCAGGGCCAGAACCTGCGGGCCCGCCTGAACCCGGGCAACCCGAACGGCCTGGTCCGCTTCCAGAACCCGGTTCCGGGCACGCCGGTGCCGCCGCAGACCGAGGTCGTGCTGACGTGCCTGTGAGCCGCCCGGTCGGTTCGCACACCAAGACGTCGGGCGGGCTGGCCAAGGCCGCGCTGCCGTACGTGGACGCGGCCGGCTCCGAGGCGCTGCAGGTCTACGTCTCGAACTCCCGCGGCTGGGCGCTGCCGCCGGGCGACCCGAAGCAGGACGTCCTGTTCCGGGACGGCTGCGGCGAGCGGGGCCTGCCGGCGTACATCCACGCCTCGCTGCTGGTCAATCTCGGCTCCCCGACCGAGCTGACCGTGGAGCGGTCGGTGCAGACGCTGGAGCACGCGCTGCGCCGGGGCGCCGCGATCGGCGCGACGGCGGTCGTCTACCACGCGGGCAGCTCCGTCGAGGAGGACCTCGGCGGCAAGGCCCTGCACCGGCTCCGGGAGGCGCTGCTGCCGCTGCTGGACACGGCGGCGGCGCGGGGCCTGCCGCGGATCCTGGTGGAGCCCAGCGCGGGCGGCGGGCGCAGCCTGGCCTCGAAGGTCCAGGACCTGGGCCCCTACCTGGCCGCGCTCGAGCACCACCCGTGGCTGGGCGTCTGCTTCGACACCTGTCACGCCTGGGCGGCCGGGCACGACCTGGCCCGGCCCGGCGGCATGACGGAGACGCTGGACGCCCTGGTGGCCACGGTCGGACCGGACCGGCTCCAGCTGATTCACGCCAACGACTCGAAGGACGAGTGCGGTTCGACCCGCGACCGCCACGAGACCATAGGCGCAGGCCGGATCGGCACGGCCCCGTTCGCCGAGCTGCTGGCCCACCCCGCGACCGCGGGCGTGCCGGTGATCGTCGAGACGCCGAGCAAGGAGCACGAGGGTCACGCGGCCGACATCGCCGTGCTCAAGGGGCTGCGGCCGTAGCGGCCGCGACGGCCGCACGCACCTCCGGTACGACCTCACGGGCCCAGCGGCCGAGCGCGGTCTCGACCGGCGTCCCGTCGTCGGCCGGGAAGTACGTGAAGCCGCCCGCGCCGTGTGCGAGGACGGCGCCGGTGAGCTCCTCCACCCACTGGCCGGCCGAGCCGCCGATCCACACCCCGGACGCGTCGCGGGTGACGCGCAGCGGGCCGGGCGTGATGCGTCCGGGCAGGTTGTAGACGGTCGCGATGTCGGCGGGATCGCGACCCGCGGCGGCGGCCGCCTCGTCGATGACCGGGCGCGACCGGAGATACCGCGGGCTGAGCCAGTCGGCGGCGTGGCCGGGGATCCAGCCGTCGGCGTGGCGCCCGGTGACGGCCAGCGACCTCGGGCCGACCGAGCCGGTCCAGATGCGCGGCGTCGGCACCGCCGCCGGCGCCAGGTCGGTGACCCGGTAGAACTCGCCCTCGAAGGTGACCTTCTCCCCTCCGCCGGAGAGTGCCCGCACGACCTGGATGGCCTCCTGCAGCGCGCGGACCGCCTCGGCCGGCGACAACAGGGGCACGCCGAGCTTGGCGGCCTCCGCGAGCAGCCCGCCCGCGCCGAGCCCCAGCACGACCCGGCCGCCGGTCAGCGCGGACAGACCGGTGATCATGCGGGCCAGCATCGGCGCGGGCCGGGTCGGCAGGTTGCTGACGTTCACCAGCCCCGAGACCGCGCCGGTCCGCCCGAGGACGACCCCGATGGTCGCGTACGCGTCGGGCCGGTCGGCGAAGTACGGATGGTCGGCGACACCGACCAGGTCGAGCCCGTACCGGTCCGCCAGCACCGCCTGAGCGAGCAGATCCCCCGTGTGGTCCAGTCCGAACCCGAACACCGTCATCGCGAGCCCTTCCTCCTCCGTGGAGATCCCACTGTGGCCGGTGACCCGACGGGTAGGAAGGCCGGGCGGATAGTGGTACTCCCAGGGACACCATCCGGGGCTAGGCTCCTAAGGTGAGCGGCAACGAGCTCGGCCTGTTCCTCCGGACACGGCGGGAGGGGATAACCCCCGCCGAGGCCGGGCTGCCCGGCGGGCCGCGCCGCCGGCTGCCCGGCCTGCGGCGCTCCGAAGTGGCCACGCTCGCCGGGATCAGCGTGGAGTACGTCACCCGCCTCGAGCAGGGCCGCGACCGCCACCCGTCGCCGCCGGTGCTGGCGGCGCTCGGCGACGCGCTGCGGCTCACCTCGGCCGAACGGGTGCACCTCTACCGGCTCAGCAAGGCCGCCGACACCGGCTTCACCTGCCGTGGCGAGGCCGGCACCGCCCGGGAACCGCGGCCGACCGTGCTGGCCCTGCTGCGGACCCTCGAGCCGACCCTGGCGGTGCTGCTGAACCACCTGGGCGAGGTGCTGGCGCACACGGCGGCCTACGAGGCGGTGGCCGCCCCCGCCGGCCTGCTGGACGGCACGCCGCCGAGCCAGGCCCGCTTCGTCTTCACCGACAGCCGGGCACGGACCGTGTACCCCGACTGGGAGCACGTCGCGGACGAGCAGGTCGCCGCGCTGAAACAGGGCCCGTTCCGGGCTGACCCGGACGTCGCGGCGCTGGTGGACGAGTTGACCGTCACGGCCGGGGACGCCTTCACCCGGCGGCTCGACACCGTGCCCGGGCTGGCCCGCGCCAACGGCGTCATGCGCCTGTACCACCCCGAGGCCCGCGAGATCCGCCTGGCCTACGAGACGCTCGAGCTACCCGCGGACGACGGTCAGCGGCTGATCGTCTACCTGCCCGCGGACCTGGCCGCCGCGGCCGCGCTGGCCCGGCTGACCACCCCGGGTCCTACGGGCGTCCACCGGTACGCGGTGTTCGGCCAGGTCCTGACCGCCGACCCGGGCGGGACGGACCCGGAGCGGACGGGCCGGCAGGCACCGGAGCCCCAACGGCCCGGTCTGCGCCTGGTCTCGGGCGACTGAGCCACCCTCAGGAGAGCAACTCCCCCAGCACCGACGCCGCCTTCTCCACGTCGGAGTCGGTGAGGTCCAGGTGTGTCACCAGGCGCGCGGTGCGCGGCAGCATCGCCGCGATCAGCACACCCCGCTCCGCCGCCGCGGCGGCGAGCGCCGGTGCGTCAAGCGCCGCCGCGCTCAGGTCCAGCGGCACCAGGTTGGTGCGGACCCGGTCCGCCTCGACCACGCCGAACGGTTCGAGCGCCTTGGCCAGCCGCCACGCCCGCGCGTGGTCATCGGCGAGCAGCGCCAGGTGGTGGTCGAGCGCATGGCGCCCGGCCGCCGCCAGGATGCCGACCTGCCGCATCCCGCCGCCGAGCCGCTTGCGGATCAGCCGGGCCTCCGCGATCTTCTCCGCGCTGCCGATCACGAGCGAGCCGACCGGCGCGCCGAGGCCCTTGGAGAGGCACACCGACAGCGTGTCGAAGAGCCGGCCGTAGACGTCCAGCGGCACGCCGTCGGCGACGTGCGCGTGCCAGATCCGGGCGCCGTCGCAGTGCAGCGCGACGCCGGCCCGGTCCGCCACCGCCCGCAGCGCGCGCAGGGTCTCCAGGCCGATCACCGTGCCGCCGCCCAGGTTGTGGGTCTGCTCGACGGCGATCGCCCGGGTCGGCACCGACGGATAGCCCGCCGGCCGGATCATCGCGGCGATCTGATCGACATCCAGGGCCGCGCCGACCGCGGGCCAGGTGCGGGTGGAGATGCCGCCGAGCGCGGCGGCCGCGCCCAGCTCGTACGAGACGACGTGCGCGTCGGCGCCGGCGAGCAGCTCACCGCCCCGCGGCACGACGAGTTGCAGCGCGATCTGGTTGGCCATCGTGCCGGTCGGCGTGAACAGTGCCGCCTCGTGCCCGAACAGCCCGGCCACGTGCCGCTCGAGGGCGACGACCGTCGGGTCGTCGCCGAAGACGTCGTCGCCGACCTCGGCGCCCGCCATGGCCGCACGCATCGCGACGGTCGGCCGGGTGACGGTGTCCGAGCGCAGGTCAGCCACGCAGCATCTCCGCGACCAGGAACGCCAGCTCCAGGCTCTGCTGGGTGTTGAGCCGCGGGTCGCAGGCGGTCTCGTAACGGTCCGGCAGGTCGAGGTCCTCGATGCCCTGCGCGCCGCCGAGGCACTCGGTGACGTCCTCGCCGGTCAGCTCGACGTGGATGCCGCCCGGGTGGGTGCCGAGGCCGCGGTGCACCTCGAAGTAGCCGAGCACCTCGTCGACGACCCGGTCGAAGTGCCGGGTCTTGTAGCCGTTCGACGACTCGTGCGTGTTGCCGTGCATCGGGTCGCACTGCCAGACGACCTTGGCGCCGCTGGCGGTGACCTTCTCCACGATCGGCGGCAGGGCGTCGCGGACCTTGCCGTTGCCCATCCGGCTGATCAGCGTGAGCCGGCCCGGCACGTTCTCCGGGTTGAGCTTCTCGCACAGCTCGATGGCGGTCTCCGGGCTGGTGCCGGGGCCGAGCTTGACGCCGATGGGGTTGGCGATGCGGCTGATGAAGTCGATGTGCGCGTGGTCGAGCTGCCGGGTGCGCTCGCCAATCCACAGGAAGTGGCCCGACAGGCCGTACGCCTTGCCGTCGGAGACCCGGGTGAGCGCGCGGTCGTACTCCAGCGCCAGGGCCTCGTGCGAGCAGTACAGGCTGACCGTGCGCAGCGCCTCGTCCTCGGTCATGCCGCAGGCGCGGATGAAGTCGAGGGCGCGGTCGATCTCGCGGGCGATCGCCTCGTAGCGCTCACCCGCGGGCGAGGCCCGGACGAAGTCCTTGTTCCAGTCGTGCAGGCCGGCCAGGTCGGCCAGACCGCCCGACAGGTACGCCCGCAGCATGTTCATCGCGGCGGCCGAGTTCGCGTACGCCCGGATCATGCGCTGCGGGTCGGCGACCCGGGCGGCCTCGTTCGCCTCCAGCGAGTTGATCAGATCGCCGCGGTACGCCGGCAGCCCGAGCGAGTCGGTCGCCGACGAACGGGGCTTGGTGTACTGCCCCGCGACCCGGGCCACCTTCACCACCGGCATCGACGCACCGTAGGTCAGCACGACCGCCATCTGCAGCAGCGTCCGCGCGTTGGCGAGCAGGTGACTCTCGGTGTTGTCCGCGAAGGTCTCGGCGCAGTCGCCGCCCTGCAGCAGGAACGCGCGCCCCTCGCACACCTCGGCCAGGCGGTGCCGCAGCTGGTCGACCTCGTAGGGCGCCACGATCGACGGAACGGTGTCGAGCACCCGGCAGACCGAGGCGACCTCGTCCAGATCCTGCCAGGGCGGCATCTGCACCCGCGGAAGGGAACGCCACCGGTCCAGGCCGAGGGCCTCGTCCTCGGCGGAGTCGGTGGAGGGACGGGAGGTCTGCAGGGCCGTGGCGCCGACCCCGGGATGACTGAGCTGATGCCACTCTCGGCGCATGAAGGAAGCCTAATCGGCGACGGAAAGGGGGCGCCGGGAGGACCCCGGCGCCCCACTCTCTAGGAACTGGCGATCAAGGCTCAGCCGAGGCCGTTCTTGATCGCGGTGATCAGCTCGCCGTTGCTGGTGTCGCCGGAGAACTCCCAGAAGAACGCGCCGCCGAGACCCTGGTTCTTCACGTAGGTCATCTTGCCGGCGATCGTGCCCGGGGTGTCGAAGCTCCACCAGTTGCTGCCGCACTTCGAGTACGAGGTGCCGCCGACGGTGCCGGTCGACGGGCAGCTGTTCTTGAGGACCTTGTAGTCCTCGATGCCCGCCTCGTAGGTGCCCGGCGCCGCGCCGGTCGCCGAGCCGCCCGGTGCCGACTGGCTGACGCCGGTCCAGCCGCGGCCGTAGAAGCCGATGCCGAGGAGCATCTTGTTGGCGGGTACGCCCTTGCTCTTCAGCTTCTGGATCGCCGCGTCGGACCAGAAGCCCTGCTGCGGGATCCCGGGGTACGAGGTGAGCGGCGAGTGCGGCGCGGTCGGGCCCTGCGGCGCGAAGGCGCCGAAGTAGTCGTAGGTCATCGGGTAGACGTAGTTCAGCTTGTCGATGCCGGACTTGTAGTCGGCCACGTCCAGCTTGCCGCCCTCGGAGCCGTCGGCCGAGATCGCCGAGGTGATCAGGAAGCTCTGGCCGAACCGGTTGCGCAGCGCGCTGATCACGTTGTTGTACGAGGCCGGGCCACTGGAGTCGCAGGACAGGCCACAGGCGTTCGGGTACTCCCAGTCGATGTCGATGCCGTCGAAGACGTCGGCCCAGCGGGAGTCCTTGACCAGGTTGTAGCAGGAGTTCGCGAACCCGGTCGGGTTGGCCGCCGCCTGGGTGAAGCCGCCGGACCAGGTCCAGCCGCCGAACGACCAGATCACCTTGATGTTCGGGTAGGCACGCTTGAGCTTGCGCAGCTGGTTGAACGAGCCGCGCAGCGCGCCGGCATCCCACGTGTCGGCGACGCCGTCCACGCTGTCGGCGGCCGTGTAGGCCTTGTCGTAGTCGGCGTACGCGTCGCCGATCGTGCACTGGCCGCCGGTGGTGTTACCGAAGGCGTACAGGATGTGGGTCAGCTTCGAGGCCGAGCCGCTCGTCACGATGTTCTTGACGTGGTAGTTGCGCCCGTAGACGCCCCACTGCGCGAAGTAGCCGACGACGGCCTTGCCACCCGGCGGCTGGGTCGGCGGCGTGGTGGGCGGGGTCGTGGGGGGTGTGGTCGGGGGCGTGGTGGGGGGTGTGGTCGGGGGCGTGGTCGGGGGCGTGGTGCCGCCGCAGGCGCCGTTGTCGATCCAGACGTCCCACTGACCGCTGTGGGTGGCCGGGCTCTCGTTCTGGGTCCACCATTTGGCGGTGTAGTTCTTGCCGGACTGTGACGCGGTCATGTCCTTGGTGTAGACCGACGTCGGGCTCCAGGCGGTGGCACAGGCAGCGGCGGCCGAGGCCTGGACCATGGGCAGCGCAGCGGTCGCGACCGCCACGATCGCCCCGGCCCACAAGGCGCGGCGGAGGGATTTCTTCACTGCGTCTCCTCAAGAACAGTTAGGAAACCTTCCAAAGGGAAGTTGAAGAGACGGTAGTCATATCTATGAACTTCAGTCAAGAAGGTCAACGCGGAATAAGCGCGACGTTAACTTTTCCGAGTTGGAAGCGACGGCGTGCACTCGCTCGGCCACTGCGCGTAGTCTGCGGTCATGACCATCTTTGACGTCGACATCGACGCACTCTCGGGCGGATCGGCCGATATGGACCGCTACCGCGGCCAGGTCGTCCTGGTGGTCAATGTGGCCTCCAAATGCGGCCTCACCCCCCAGTACGCCGGCCTGGAGACCCTCTACGCCAAGTACGCGGACCGGGGCCTGGTCGTGCTCGGCGTCCCGTGCAACCAGTTCGGCGGCCAGGAGCCGGGCACCGCCGCCGACATCGAGGACTTCTGCCAGGTCAACTACGGCGTCACCTTCCCGATCACCGAGAAGGTCGAGGTCAACGGGCCCGGACGGCACCCCCTCTACCAGGAGCTGATCGGCGACGGACCGGACATCCAGTGGAACTTCGAGAAGTTCCTGATCGCCCCCGACGGCGAGGTCGCCGCCCGCTTCGGGCCACAGACGGAGCCGCGGGACGGCGAGATGGTCGCCGTCGTCGAGAAGCTGCTCCCTCGCTGAGCCGCCGATGAGCATCCACGTGATCGGCGTCGACGCGTACGCCCTCGGCTGGGTGGGTGTCGAACTGCGCGACGGCGCCTTCGGCCGGGCGATGCTGGCGTCCACGCTCTATGAGATCGTCGCGGGCAGCTCCGGCGCGGCGGTGATCGGCGTCGACATCCCCCTCGGCATGCTCCCCGACCGCTGGCGCGCGGCCGACACCCTCGCCGCCGACCAGCTCGGCCCGCGGCGCAGCAGCGTCTTCCGGGTGCCACCGAAGGCCGTGTGGCAGGAGGGCGACTTCGCCGCCGCCAACCGGCTCTGCCGCGAGCTCACCGGCGCCGGGCTCAGCCGCCAGTCGTGGGCGATGCGGCCGAAGCTGCTCGAGGCCAACGCCATCTGGGAACGGCACCCGGGGCTGCTCTTCGAGGCGCACCCCGAGGTGTCGTTCCGGCAGATGGCGGGCGAGCCCCTCGCGTACGCGAAGAAGACCTGGACCGGGCAGGCCCGGCGCCGGGAGCTGCTGGCCCGGCACGGCATCGTGCTGCCCGACCACCTCGGCCCGGCGGGTCAGGCACCGCCGGACGACGTGCTGGACGCGGCCGCGGTGGCGTGGAGCGCGCACCGGATGGCGACGGGTGCGGCGCTGAGCCACCCGAGCCCCCCGGAGGAGAACAACGGCACCCGCATCGCGATCTGGTACTAGTGGGGTGGGTGCCTAGGCCTGCGCGGCGATCTCCCGCGCGCGGTCCCGGGCCGCCTCCAGCGCGGCCAGCAGGGCCGCGCGCACGCCGTGGTTCTCCAGCTCGCGGATCGCCGAGATCGTCGTGCCCGCGGGCGACGTCACGGCCTCGCGCAGCTTCACCGGGTGCTCCCCCGAGTCGCGCAACATGACCGCGGAGCCGATCGCCGTCTGCACGATCAGCTCGTGCGCGACCTGGCGCGGCAGCCCGAGCAGGATTCCGGCGTCGATCATGGCCTCGACGAGCAGGTAGAAGTACGCCGGGCCCGAGCCGGACAGCGCCGTGACGGCGTCCTGCTGCGACTCCGGTACCCGGATGGTCGCGCCGAGCGGCTTGAACATCTCCTCCGCGACGGCCAGGTGCTCACCCGTCGCGTGCGGGCCGGCCGAGATCGCCGTCATAGCCTCGTCGACCAGCGCGGGGGTGTTCGTCATGACCCGCACGACCGGGGTGCCCTCGGGCAGCCGGGCCGCGAAGAAGCCGGTCGGCAGGCCCGCGCAGAGCGAGATGATCAACTTGTCCGCGGGGATCTTCGGGCCGATCTCGGCGAGCAGCGCGTCCGCGTCCTGCGGCTTCACCACGATGGCCAGCACGTCGGCCTCGGCCACGGCGGTCGCGTTGTCCACCGCCCGGATGCCGTAACGCTCCTGCAGCTCCTTGGCCCGGGCCGGGCGGCGGGCGGTGACGAGCAGCTTCGCCGCCGGCCAGCCCGCGCGGAGCAGGCCGGACAGCACCAGCTCACCGATCTTGCCGGCGCCGAGCACCGCGACGACAGTCATGCGTCCTCCCGATCGAGATAGAAGGGGCGGGCGTTCGCCACGCCCGCCCCTTCCGACAATTGCGGTCGCTCAGCTGCCGAAGAAGACTTCGGCCTCGTCGTACCGGCCGATCGGCACGGTCTTGAGCTCGCCGGTGCCGTCGGCGAGCGGGACCCGGACGATGTCCGTGCCACGCAGCGCCATCATCTTGCCGAAGTCACCCTCGTGCACGGCGTCGATCGCCTGCAGGCCGAACCGGGTCGCGAGCACCCGGTCGAACGCGCTGGGCGTGCCGCCGCGCTGGATGTGACCGAGAACGACCGTGCGGGCCTCCTTGCCGGTCTTCTCCTCCAGCTGCTGGGCCAGCCACTGGCCGATGCCGCCGAGGCGGACGTGGCCGAACGCGTCGAGCTCCTGGTTGTGCAGCACCATCTGGCCCTCGAGCGGCTGCGCGCCCTCGGCGACCACGACGATCGGGGCGTACTCGACCTGGAAACGCTTGGTCACGTACGTCGCGACCTGGTCGACGTCGAAGTTGCGCTCCGGCAGCAGGATGACGTTGGCGCCGCCGGCGAGGCCGGCGTGCAGCGCGATCCAGCCGGCGTGCCGGCCCATGACCTCGACCACCAGGGTGCGGTGGTGCGACTCGGCCGTGGTGTGCAGCCGGTCGATGGCCTCCATCGCGATGTTGACCGCGGTGTCGAAGCCGAAGGTGTAGTCGGTGGCGTTGAGGTCGTTGTCGATCGTCTTCGGCACGCCGACGACGTTCACGCCCAGGTCGTTGAGCTTGGTCGCGACGCCGAGGGTGTCCTCGCCGCCGATCGCGACCAGCGCGTCGACGCCCTGCTCGGCCAGGTTGGCCTTGATCCGCTCGACGCCGTTCTCAATCTTGAACGGGTTGGTGCGGGAAGAGCCCAGGATGGTGCCGCCGCGCGGCAGGATCCCCCGGACCTCGGCGATGCCGAGGGGCTTCGTGAGGCCCTCGAGGGGGCCCTTCCACCCGTCGCGGAATCCGACGAACTCGTGTCCGTAAGTGGCAACGCCCTTACGGACGACGGCCCGGATCACCGCGTTCAGACCGGGGCAGTCGCCGCCGCCGGTGAGCACGCCGATGCGCATGATTACTCGTCCTCCCTGATCGGGTCGCGAGATGCCCGTCTCCCTGGGGAATCGGTCATCCGGCTGCACTGCCGGGTCCCGGGGCGGGTCGCAAACGCACTGTAGTCGTCGCGCCCGGGCCTGACCAAAGCGCCCCGCGGTTACTCTCCGGTAATGTTCTCGCCGGCCGCAGGGTTTCCAGTGCCGGTGGTCCCCGCGCGTGCGGCCGGTGCGAGGCGATGCCCGGCCCGCCGCCGATCACTTGCCGTCACCTCGGTGAGGTGGCCGCCCCCGTCATGGCGTTCCAGCGGGCGAGGTTGTGCTTCGCGTCCACCAGGGCGTCGTGGCGGCCCTGCGCCGTCGGCAGCGACGGCCGGCCCAGCTCGTCCCAGAGCTGGCGCAGGTCCTTGGTGAAGCGGGGGATCTCGCGCGGCAGCGCCGGCATCGCGCCCCACAGCTGGGCGAGCGCCACGTGGTCGTACGCCGCGTACCAGGCCCAGAGCTCGATCTGCTCGTCGCGGCCCTTCACCGGCTCGCGGAGGAACTCGTAGAGGTCGTCACGGATGCGTTCGCGCGAGCGCCAGGCCGGGTCCGCCGGGGACGGGAGCTTGTCGAGCACGTTGCGGCGCACCCAGGGCACCGCCCGGGAGTCGTCGAACTGGGTCGAGACCGCGTAGAACTCGCGGCCGAACTCGTCGACCACGCCGATCGACACGAGGTCGACCACTCGGCCGTCCTCGATGAATTCGCAGTCGTAGAAATACCGGTAGGCCATCGCGGACCATCCTTGCCTATGGCCGCCCGGTCGTCTCCGCCAGGGCCTCCTCCGCGCGCACCAGCGCCTCGCGGGTGCCCTCGCGCTCACCGCGGGCCAGCCGCCGCGCCGACCAGTCCGCCTGCACCGCCCAGCGGAAACGGAGCAGCACCGGCAGCGCCGCGTGCAGTTCCCCCTCGTCGACCGGGCCGGCCGCGAGGTAGCCGTCCAGCAGCTCCGCCGACGTCTCGGTGCCGCCCGCGTAGACGACCGCGGCCGCCACGTCGTAGAGCAGCGGGCCGGTGCCGCTCGCTCCGCAGTCCAGCAGGCCCGCCCGGCCGGTCGCCGGGTCGACCAGGAAGGTCTCGGGGGCCGGGTCGCCGTGCAGCACGCCGTAGGTGAGTCGGTCCGTCACCGTCAGCCTGGTCATCGCGGTCACCGCGTCGGTTACCGCCGGGCGCAGCCACGGCTCGATCGCCAGGTGCGGGGCGTCCGGGTCGAGCAGGTTCCAGCGGCGCAGGCCCGGGTGGTGGAAGCCCTGGAGCGTGCGGTGCACCGCGCCCAGGCGATCGCCCCAGAACTGCTGGTCGACCGGGTCGCGGCCGTCCAGGGTCCGGCCCGGCGCCCGGCGGAGCACGGCGAACGCCCCGGCGGACGTCTCCGCCGTGAGGCCGCCCCCGAGGGTGCGCACGGGCTCGCCCGCCTCGATCCCGGTACCCCGCAGGTGCTCGGCGGCGGCCAGCCCCGCCTCGACGGGCTGGCGAGCGGCCGGGTCGGCCATGCGGACCACGAAGCGCTCGCCGCCGGCGGTCACGTCCCAGCCGTGCGACAGCAGGCCCCCGGGCAGCGCCGTGATCTCGGCGGGCACGAGGTGCCACCGGTCGCGCAACGTCGATCGGAGAAGGTCTTCATGCGGCACGGCCGCGATTATCCCGGTACGGACCGTAATGCCAACGGACACCTTGGGCGATAGTCACGCGGGGCGATTGGAGGGTGTACAGAAAGCAATGAGCGCGAGATGATCGTATGCGTCTGCTGGATGTATCAAATGGCGTCGACAGCGCTCTTCATGCTAAGAGTGATCGTTCGCGTCGTGGGGCCGGCGCCGGACAACTGTGTCCACGGGGGTCCCGATCGGGGAGGGACTTTACCGTGGATCATCGCCTAGCAGAGCAGGGTGACGCGCTCACAGGCGTAGAGATGTTCGCCGGACTGGAGCCTGACGTGCGGCAACGCGTCATCGCCGCCGCCGTGCCGCGGACCTACCGCAAAGGTCAGATCCTTTTCGTCGAGCACGACCCCGGCGACTCCCTGATCATCCTGCGGCGCGGCGCGATCGCGGTCTTCCGCACCGCCCCGACGGGTGAGCGCGCGGTCCTGACGGTGGTGCGCCCGCCCGACGTCCTCGGCGAGGTGTCCCTACTGGACGCACTGACCCGCTCGGCCTCGGCGGAGGCGATCGAGGACAGCCAGGCGCTCGCACTCTCCCGGGTCGCCTTCATCGACCTCGTGCACTCCAACCCGCGCATCCTGGACGCGGTGATGCGGTCGGTGGGCGCGCTCATCCGCCGGCTCACCGAGCAGAACGCCGACCACGTCTTTCTCGACCTGCCGGGCCGGGTCGCCAAGACGCTGGTGCGGCTGGCCGGCGAGAGCCAGGCGCCGATGATCACGATCGAGCTCAACCAGAGCCAGCTCGCCGAGATGGCGGGCGGCTCCCGGCAGAGCGTCAACCAGGCCATCGGCTCCTTCGCGAGCCGGGGCTGGCTGCGCACCGAGGGCCGCCGCATCGTGGTCACCGACGTGTCCGCGTTGCGGCGCCGCGCGGGAATGGCCGAGAAATAGCGGGCCTAGCCTTTTCCGGCGCCCTCGACACCCACGGGCGCGGTCCGGCTCTGGTCGCCGTCCCTGGGGTTGGTGGGTGCGACTATGGCCGTCTTGAGACTGGCGGCGTAGACGTCCACGTACTCGCGGCCGGTCAGGGTCATGAGCTCGTACATGATCTCGTCGGTCACCGCCCGCTCGACGAAGCGGTCGCCGAGCGAGGACGCGTAGCGGGAGAAGTCCAGCGGCTCGCCGAAGCGGACCTTGACCCGCTTGATCTTGGGTACGAGCTTCCCCGTCGGCTGGATCTCGTCGGTGTTCAGCAGGGCCACCGGCACGACCGGGGCGCCGCTCTCCAGCGCCAGCCGGGCCACGCCGGTCTTGCCGCGGTAGAGCCGCCCGTCGGGCGAGCGGGTGCCCTCCGGGTAGATGCCCGCGATGTTGCCCGAGCGCAGCACCCGCAACTGGGTGTCCAGCGCCGCCCGGGCCGCCTTGCCGCCCGAACGGTCCACCGGGATGGTCCCCGTGCTGACGAAGAACTGCCGCATGAGCCAGCCCTTGATGCCCTTACCGGTGAAGTACTCCGCCTTGGCGACGAACGTCACCCGCCGTTTCACCAGCAGCGGTGTGAAGATCGAGTCGGAGAATGAGAGGTGATTGCAGGCGAGGATCACCGGGCCAGAGGGCGGAACGTGGCCTAGCCCCTTCACATCGGGGCGGAACAGACATTTTAGGACGGGGCCGAGCACCACGTACTTGAGCAGCCAGTAGAACACCGAAGTCCTTTCCCGCGCGCCACGGTCGTGGGCAGAGGAAAGCGTACGAAGCGGGAGCGGCACGCCACAACGCACTCCCGTAACCGGCATCTGTCGTGTCACCATTCAAGACACGGTCGGGCCGATGCAGCACGGCCGGACAGCTCCGCCGGACGGCGGACACGACGCGCGAGCGCGCGGAGCGAGGAGTGAAGCAGGGTGTCAGCGGGTGGCGCCCGTCGCGGGCGGCGGGACAACGGACTCGACGCGGCCGATTACGCGGCCGCGGGCGATGTCGATCCGCGCGTGGGTGAACACCTGCTCGACGTGCTGGCGGCCGGCGGCATCGCCGCCTACCTGCAACCGTCGGCCGACCTCAACCCCATCCTGCGCGCGACCACGTTCCCCGCGCGGCCCACGGACCGGCTCTACGTCGACCGCACCCACCTCGACACCGCCCGCGAGCACCTCGACAAGCTGACCGGCGGCGTCGGCCCCACCCCGCCCGCGCCCCGGCACGACACCCGCACCGCCGCCGGCGGCGACCAGAGCGACGTCGACGCCGAGTGGGCCAAGATCGTGGCGGGCTTCCACACCGCCGTCGACCCGACCGCGCCGCCGTGGCCGGCCGCCGAGGGCGTCGACCCGACCCGGGCACCCGACCCGCCGAAGAACGACGGCACGGAGCAGCCCCGCCAGCCCGGCGGCACGCTCCCGTCGGCCACCGACATCTCCGGCGTCACGCTGAACCGCCGCCGCACCGACCAGCAGCCGCCCTCGCTGCTCGACGGCCTCGACACGTTCGGCACCGGGATCGACGACGACTCCGACGACGAGCGCTACACGCCCCCGCCCCCGCCGCCGCTGCCGCACATCTCCAAGTACGCGGTCGCCGGCGTCCTGGGCGTGGTCCTCGGCTTCGTGCTCTTCCTCTTCCCCTGGCTGCTGCCGATCGACCGCAACTACGTGACCTTGATCGGCTTCACCGCGATCGTCGGCGGCGCGGTGACGCTTGTCTGGCGACTGCGCTCCGGCGACGACGACGATGACTTCGATGACGGCGCGGTCGTATGAAAAGCGACATAATCCACCAACATTGTTTCGCTCGGTAGTCATCGCGTAGCCTCTCGTGGATGCGCCAGAGCTCGCTCGTGGTCGTCGCCAACCGCCTTCCGCTGGATGACAACGCCGCACCCGACGGCGCCTGCGAGTGGCGGCGCAGCCCCGGCGGCCTCGCCAGCGCCCTGCACGCGATCCTCCAGCAGACCCCGGCGACGTGGATCGGCTGGGACGGCGGCATCGACAGCGCGCCCGCCCTGCCCGACATCGGCACCCTGCGGATCCGGCCCGTCGCGCTGTCCGAAGAGGAGCTGCGCGGCTACTACGAGGGCTTCGCCAACTCGACGCTCTGGCCGCTCTACCACGACGCCGTCGAGCAGCCCGTCTTCGACCGCGGCTGGTGGGAGACCTATCAGGACGTAAACCGGCGCTTCGCCGAGGCGGCCGCCGAGGTCGCCGAGCCCGGCGCCGCGATCTGGGTGCAGGACTACCACCTGCAGCTCGTGCCGCAGCTGCTCCGCGAGCTGCGCCCGGACGTGCTGATCGGCTTCTTCCTGCACGTGCCCTTCCCGCCACCCGAGCTGTTCATGCAGCTCCCCCGCCGCGCCGAACTGCTGCGCGGCATGCTCGGCGCGGACCTCGTCGGCTTCCAGCGGCCGCAGGCGGCGCACAACGTGGCCCAGCTCGCCGTGAAGCTGTTCGGCGCCCGCACCACCGACGACCAGATCACCGTCGACGGCCGGGTCGTGCGCACCGGCGCGTTCCCGATCTCCATCGACGTGACGGAGATGCAGGCGCTCGCCGCCCGGCCCGACGTCGTGGGGCACGCCGACCAGTTGCGGGCCGACCTGGGACAGCCGCGGCGAGTGCTGCTCAGCGTCGACCGGCTCGACTACACGAAGGGGATCGAGCACCGGCTCACGGCGTACAGCGAGCTGCTGCGCGACGGCCGGGTCAAGGTCCGCGACACGGTGATGGTCCAGGTGGCCGTGCCGAGCCGGGAACGGGTCGACAGCTACCGGGTCCTGCGGGACCGGATCGAGGGCGAGGTCGGCCGGATCAACGGCGAGTACGGCCGCGTCGGCGAGCCCGCGATCCACTACCTGAACCAGTCGTTCGACCGCGCCGAACTCGCCGCGCTCTACCAGACGGCGGACGTGATGGTGGTGACGCCGCTGCGCGACGGCATGAACCTGGTCGCCAAGGAGTACGTCGCCGCCCGCGCGGCGAACACGGGCGCGCTGGTGCTCAGCGAGTTCGCCGGGGCGGCGGCCGAGCTCGAGGACGCGTTCCTGGTCAACCCGCACGACGTCGACGGGCTGAAGACGACCCTGCTGCAGGCGATGGACGCCGACCCGGCGGACCTGGAACGCCGGATGACGGCGATGCGCGGGCACCTCGCCCGCCACGACATCCTGGCGTGGGCCCGCGCATACCTGACAACCCTCGACAACACCGGCCGGCTGGCGGCCGGCCTACGCCGATAGCACCTTGCCGAGCCAGTCCAGGATCGCGTCGATCGGCTCCTGCCAGTTGGTGTCCAGCATCAGGTCGTGGCCCATGCCCGGGAACAGCAGCGGGGCGCCGCCGAAACGGACCGCTTCGCGGTCCAGGGCCGCCCGTGGGACAACTCGGTCGTCCGGGCTGCCGACCACCAGCGTCGGCGGCGCACCCACCGGCTCCGCGGCCGGCTTCGCGAACAGCACCTGCCGGTAGACCCGGGCCGGCGCCCGCACGATCCGCTCGCGGTAGGCCTCCGCCTCCGCCTCCACCAGGTCGGCGCCGAAGAGCTGCCGGCGGCTCAGCCGGGGCGCGGCACCGAACAACGCCGGCAGCGTGCCGAACGGGTTGGCCCGCAGCGCCGCGCCCAGCGAAGCCCAGCCCGGCGGCACGGGCGCGGCCAGGACCGCGGCACGGGCCGGGTAGCGCGTCAGCGCGTGCGACACCAGCAGCGCGCCGGCGCCGTGACCGACCAGCACCGCCTGGCGCGGCAGGCTCGCCGCCACCTGGACCACGTCGTGCACGTACGCCCGCAGCGAACCCTCGGGCCGCGGGCTCACCGAGTACGCCGCGAAGCCCCGCGAGGCGGTGTGCGCGAGCCAGTGCTCGGCGAACGCCCAGGCACCGTGCCCGAGCCCGGGCACGAAGAGCACCGGCGGCAGGTCCTCCGGCCTCTGCGGAAGCGCCTGAAGCACCTCCCGCTCGACCGCCGGCACCGGCGCCGTCCAGTCCACATAACGCAACAGCCGCGAGCTCATGCCGGCTCCATCTGCTTCAACAGGTCTTCCAAGGCGCGCAGATAGCTGGTGTGGCTGACCTCGAACCAGTGCCGCGACGACGGCACGACCCGGAGCCGGGTCCACGACCGCAGCGGGCGCGTCGACTCCTTCTGCTGCACCGCGGCCGCACGTACCGGATCGGACACCCGCAGCCGCAGCCAGCGGGCCACCGCGACGCTCTGCCAGTGCGCGAGCGGGAACAGCCCGGCGTCGGCCTGCAGCAGGCCGATCACGGCGAGCGTGGGGTGCTTGCGGGCGAACGCGTGCAGGTGCAGGTCCGGCTTGCCGTCCTCGTCGACGTCGAGCAGCTCGGGAGCCAGGAACTCGAACCGCGGCAGGTAGCCCGTCGCCGTGATGACCAGGTCGGGCTCGACGCGCCGGCCGTCGGCGAGCTCCACAGTCGACCCCTCGAACCGGGTGACGTCCGGCAGCGGGGTGATCCGGCCGTGGCCCAGGTAGTAGACGAGCTGGCTGTTGACCACCGGGTGACTCTCGTACGGGCGGTGGTCGGGCCGGGGCAACCCGAACCGGGTGACGTCGCCGACCGTCAGCTTGAGCGTGCGGTGGTAGAGCCACTGGCGCAGCCGCAGCGGCAGGCGCAGCTGCAACATCTTGTCGTTGACCTGGTCGGCGGGGCGGCCGAAGACGTACTTGGGCGCGTACCAGTAGCCGCGGCGGGTCGAGTGCCAGACGGTGGTGGCCTGCTGCGCCGCCTCGACGGCGATGTCGCAACCGGTGTTGCCGCCGCCGACGACGAGCACCTTGCGGCCGCGCAACTGCGCCGGGTCCTTGTACGCCGACGCGTGGATCACCTGCCCCCGGTACGCCGACGTGTCGACCGGCAGCGGCTTCGGCGACCAGTTGTGCCCGTTGGCGACGACGACGGCCGCGTACCGCTGGATCCGCTCGACGCCGCCGCCGGTGCTGCGGGTCGTCACGTCCCAGCGCCCGTCACCGACGGGCGTGACGGCCACGACCTCGGTGCCGAACCAGATGCTGTCGCCGAGCCCGAAGTGCTGCGCGTAGCGCTCCAGATAGCCCAGCATCTGGCTGTGGTGCGGATAGTCCGGCCAGTCGTCCGGCATCGGGAAGTCGGGGAACTCGGTGAGCGGACGCGAGGAGATCAGGTGCGTGCTCGCGTACACCGGGCTGCGGTCGTGCCGCCAGTTCCAGGCGCCGCCAACGGACGTCTCGCGCTCGTAGCAGTCGACGGAGAAGCCCTGCTCACGCAGGTTCTTGATCGCCGCCAGGCCGCTACCGCCGGCGCCGATCACACAGACCGCGTCGTGCCGGTCCGCGATGTCAGAGGTGTCTTGCACCCGGAGATACTCGCAGAAGCGAACCCAACTCGGAAGCGCGCAACAGGGCTACAAAGCGGGCAGTACGAGTTCGGCCAGAACCGGTAGATGATCACTGGCCCGGCGGGCCTGCTCGGTCTCGATGACCTCGTACCGCGAGACGTCGATGTCGGGCGACACGAACAGCCCGTCGAGGCGCAACCGCGGCAGCGTCGAGGGGAACGTCAGCGCCGAACAGGCCGCTCCGGCGGTGTCGACGAGGCCGTCCGCGACCGTACGCCAGGCCCCGCCGCCCGGGCCCTCGTTGAGGTCGCCGCCGGCGATCAGCGGGCCCTCGACGGCGGACAGGGCCTCCTTCCACCGGGCGGCCTGGTCGGGCCGCTCCCGCGCGTCGGTGGCGAGATGCGAGCCCGCGACGGTGAACCGGGCGTCCCGCACCGAGCAGCGGGCGAACGCGGCACCGCGCAGGTGCCGCCCGGGGGTCAGCGGATAGCGCAGGCACCAGGTCTCGTGCACCCGCACCCGCAGGCTGACCAGCAGCAGATTGCCCAGCGACGGCAGCCCGCCGGCGGCCACCACCATGCCGAAGTCGTCGGCGAGGGCCGCGCACCTGTGCCGCCAGCGGAACCGGCGCGGCGCCTCCTGCACGATCACGACGTCCGGGTCGAGGTCCCGGACGAGCCCGGTCAGGGCCGCCCGGTCGTCACGCAGCCCGTGCACGTTGTAGCTCAACACCCGCAGCGGGACCCCGGACACGTCGTGCTCCTCGTCGCTAGTTCGGATCAGCCGGGCGCCCGTCAGATCCGTCGTGCCAGGTCGGCGGCGCCGAGCACGCCCGCCGTGTTGCCGGTCTCAGCCGCCTTGATCTCGGCGACCGGGAAGCGGCCCCGCTGGGACAGCTGCTCGCGGTAGGTCCGCTCGGTCGGCCCCATCAGCAGTTCGCCCGCGTCGATCACGCCGCCGCCGACCACCAGCACCTGCGGGTCGAAGATCTGGGCCAGGTCGGCCATCGCCACCCCGAGCCAGTAGCCGATCTGCGCGAACGCGTCCCGGGCCACCCCGTCGCCGCGCTGCGCGGCCTCGGTGACCATCCGCCCGCTGATCGCGAGGGCGTCACCGCCGGCGAGCTCGAGCAGCAGCGCGGCCCGGTCGGGCTCCTGCCGTGCGCCGGCCCGGGCGAAGCGGACCAGGGCGTTGCCGCTGGCGTACTGCTCGAGACAGCCGAGCCGGCCGCAGCCGCACGGGTGGCCGTCCGGCACGGACTGCACGTGCCCCAGCTCCCCGGCGACGCCGTTCGCACCCCGCCACAACGCGCCGTTGAGCACGACCCCGCCGCCGATCCCGGTCCCGACCGTGATCATCACCATCGAGTCGTCGGCCTGCCGCGCGGCGCCGTAGCGGAACTCGGCCCAGGCGGCAACGTTGGCGTCGTTCTCCAGCACGGTGGGCAGCCCAACGGCCTTCGAGACGTAGTCCCGCACCGGCTCGTCCCGCCACGCGAGGTTCGGCGCGAAGAGCACCGTCGCCCCCGCGGCGTCGATCCACGCGGCGGCGCCGATACCGACGGCCTTCGCGTCGGGATATGCGGCGGCCAGCTCCGCGGCCACCGCCACGATCGTGTCCCGGGTGCCCTCCGGGTCGAGGGCCGGGGTCTCACGGCGGGTCTGCGCCAGCACGACGCCCTGCTCGTCCACCACCCCGCCGGCCACCTTCGTGCCGCCGACGTCGACTCCGATGGTCAGCGTCACGCTGCTAGTTCCCCTCTGTTGTGTCACACCGGGTCGCCGGGGCGGGCGTCGTCGCCCGCGCCACCGTCCCGGTCCTCGGCCGCCGAAGCGACCGGCGCAGTGCCCGGAACATCATGATCCACGCTGGGCATATCCGCCACGCCGGTACTAACCCTCGTGTCGCTATTTGCCGGGTTGCGACAGCAGTGACCGTGGTGGCGCCCATCACGTTGTCACCCGACCCGCCTCGCCGCGGCGCCATCACACAGTCGCTCCCGGACCCGACCGCCGCGGCGCCCATCACGAGGTCACTTTCCGACCCGACCATCCCGGCGCCATAGCGTCGTCAATTTCCGGAACCTTCTCCCGTACCCGAGGCGGGGTCCTCAACCGCAGCAGCGGGGTCCCCGACCTGCTCACGCTCCGGAATCCCCCCACGCTCCGCGGCGGGCCGGGGCCCCTCACCGGTGGCGGCCCCGCCGGTGGGCGCTCCCCCTGCCGCACTCACGCCGAGAGCGCCCCCGACGGACCCGGACACCGCGGACCGCCCGGCCGCCGCGGACCGCTGACGTCCCACGGGCCGCTTGATCGCCGCAGGCCGCTCAGGTGCCACAGGCTCCGCAGGCTGCTCGGATGCCACAACCTGCGCAGGCGCCGCAGGCTGCTCGGGTGCTACCGGTGCAGCAGGCTCCTTGGATGCCGCAGGCTGCTCGGGTTCTACCGGTGCAGCAGGCCGCTTGGATGCCGCAGGCGCCGCAGGCTCAGATGCCACAGCCGGCGCAGGCGCCGCAGGCTGGTCGGGTGCCATCGGTGCCACAAGCTGCTCGGGTGCCGCAGGTTGCTCGGATGTCGAAGACCGCCCATGCGCGGCAGATGGCTCAGGGGTGACAAACCGCTTTGATGCCCCTGACAACTCAGGTGCCACAGAGGACTCAGGCGCACCGCGGCGCCGCGGTGCCGCGGATCGCTTGGCCGGCGCGGGACGCCCCGGCGTCCGGGTCGCGGCCGCCCACGGGTCGCCGGCGGGCCGGGTCCCCGCCACCGGATCGGAGGCGCCCGGGATCGCCCCGAGGTCAACCACGCCGTCCCGGGCGGTCACCTTGCCGACTACCTGGTCGGTCGCGTTGCCGGCTGCCTCAGCGGTCGCCTGAGCGCCGTCCCCGGCGGTTGCATCGTTGGCTGCCTGGGCGGTGACCTTGTCGGCTGCCGGAGCGATCGCCTTGTCGGCTGCCTGAGCGGTCGCCTTGTCAGCCGCCGAAGCGGTGACCTTGTCAGCCGCCGAAGCGATCGCCTTGTCAGCCGCCGAAGCGGTGACCTTGTCAGCCGCCGAAGCGGTGACCTTGTCAGCCGCCGAAGCGGTGACCTTGTCAGCCGCCGAAGCGGTCGCCTTGTCAGCCGCCGGACGCGCTGCCGGCCTCGGCCTGGTTGCGGGGCGGGGCGTCCGCGTTGCGGCCGCCCAGGGATCTCCGATCGGCCGGGTTCCCGCGCCGGGTTCGGGGTCGTCCGGTACCGCGCCGAGGTCGGCCGTGCCCTCCCGGGAGGCGGCCTCGGCGGCCGCGGCAGGCGCCGCCGGCTTCGGCTCGGGTGCGGGGCGGGGGGCCCGGGTCGCCGCCGACCACGGGTCGGCTCCCTCGCGGACGTCCTGCTCCGTCGGGATGCGTTGCTCCGGCCGTGCGCCGCGGCCACGGGTCGCCGCCGACCACGCCTCGTCCGGGGTGGCGGTAGGCCGCGGGGGCGGCTGCGGCTTCGAGCGGGCTCCGGCGGCGCCGGACATCGCCGACAGGCCGCGAAGCATCCTCGCCAGGCCGCTCGCGACGTCGCCCGCGCCGGTCGCCAGGCGCTCGGCGGACTCTGCACTCGGGTTGCGCAGCGTGGCGATCGCCCGGCACACCGGGCACACGCAGCACTCCGCGCTGCCCGTCGACCAGCCACGGTGCTGCCCCGGGCCCTGCTGCCCCGCGCCCTGCTGCCCCGCGCCCTGCTGCCCGGCGCCCTGCTGCCCCTCGCCGTGCTGCCCCGAGGTGCCGGCTTCGCCCCGGTCACCGCCCAGGAACTGGCCGACCACGCCGGACAGCAGGTCGCCCAGTCCGGGCGTACCGGATGAATCGTCCTGGTCGTCGCGGCCCGGGCGCGCGGCACCCAGGCCGCTCTCGGCGACCATCGCGAGCACCGTGGCGACCAGCCGCTCGGCCTCCTGGCGTGCCGTTCCCGTGGTCCCTGGCATGTCCTGCTCCCCTTGCTCGCGCGGCCGCCGGCGGGCCGGGCCCGTCCGGACCGGCTACGCCTCGGCGAGGCTCTCGACCCGGCGCTTGAGCTCCTTCAGCGCCGTGTCCATGATCATCTTCTCGGCCTTGCGACGGAACATGCCGAGCATGCCGATGGAGAGCTCCACCTCGAGCATGTACCGCACCATGGTCGTGCCGTCACCATTGTCGGTCAGGTCGTAGGAGCCGTTCAGGGTGCGCTGCATCTTCGACGGCGCGACCAGGTGCCACTCGATCCGGGACAGATCCTCCGCGTACGCGTAATCCAGGGTGTAGTCGTCGGAGAGCGGCCCCGCGTCCATGACGAAGCGGACCTGGGCGGCGTAGCCGTCCTCGTACTCCTCGATGACCTCGACCTGTTTCATCGCGTCCGCCCATTCGGGGTAGCGCGGGAAGTCGCAGATCACCGCCGCCACCCGATCGAGGGGCGCATGGACCTGGATCGACTGGGTCGAGCTGTCCGCCATGGCTGGCAGGCTACCCGGTGCGGGCCCGGATCCGGACCACCGGGGACCGGGGTTCGGCGGGTCGGATTCGCAGCCCCCGCTACCGGCCCGGGGGCGATCCGCCGGGCCGGGCCGGGCGGCATCCCGATCGGCGCGACCCCGCCCGGCACGGCACGACGCCCCTCCGTTTCGGATCGCCGATGGGCCGTTGTCACAGGGTGCGGCTACGATCCGTCACGTGCCAGCCTCAGCCCGCGCACCCGAGCGCGTTCATCCGCTCGCGGTGGCGGCCCGCCTCGTCATGCTCGCCCTCGTCGCCGTCCTCACCCTGATCGCCACCCACGACGTCGGCCAACTTCGCTGGATCGCCCTGCTGCTGGTCGCGGCGCTTCCGGCCATCTTCTGCCCGGATCACCGCATCGCCGCGCCGCTGGGCCGGTTCGCCGAGGTCACGATCACCGGTCTCGCCGCCGGCTCGGTCGCCGCCGCGGCGAACGCGACCGGCACCGTCGACGCCGGTTTCGGCGCCGAGGCGGTGCTCCCCTACCTGGCGGTCCCGTTGCTGGCCGCGGCGCTGCGGCGCCGGCCGACCGAGGGCGCCGCGCTGCTCGGCGTCGCCGCCGTGTCGATGGTCGTCGGCGGCATCCTGGTCGGCGACGGCGGCGGCGAAAAGGTCATCACCCAGCCCGGCTACCTCGCCGCGGGCGGCCAGTGGCTGGTGCTCGGCGCGATCATCACCTTCGCGGCCGACACCATGCGCCAGCTCATGGCCCCGGTCGAGAACAAGCCCCAGCCGTACGCCGAGGCCACCCGGCTGCTGACCCAGCTGCGCAGCGTCGCCCGTTCGCTGCCCGGCGCCACCCTCGACCCGGGCGGCATCTCCGAGCACCTGCTCGAGGAGCTGCGCGCCGTCGCGCCCGGCCACCGCGCCGCCGTGCTGTCGGCGAGCGGCGGCGGGCGCCTGGTCGTGCTGGCGCAGACCGGGGCCGAGCGGGTCGACTGGGAGGTCACCCTCGACGCCGACTCGGCGATCGCCGACGCCTGGGCCTCTCAGCAGCCGCAGACCGCCTCGCGCTCGCAGGCCCGGTCGCACCGCGGCGGCGACGCCTCGTCGCTGGTGGTGCCGCTGGTCGCGGGAGTGCGCACGATCGGCCTGGTGATCCTGGAAGCCGACGTCACGAACGCGTACCCGTCGGCGGTGGTCGCCCGGGTCACCGAGGTGACCGGCCCGGCCGCGCTGCGGCTGGAGGCGGCGCTGCTCTTCGACGACGTCCGCTCGCTGGCGACCAATGAGGAACGTCAGCGGCTGGCCCGCGAAATCCACGACGGCGTCGCCCAGGAGCTCGTGATGGTCGGCTACGGCATCGACAACGCGCAGGCGACCCTGCCCGAGGGCGCGGACGAGACGGCCGAGGAGCTGCGCACGCTGCGCGGCGAGGTGACCCGGGTGATCACCGAGCTGCGGCTGAGCCTGTTCGAGCTGCGCTCCGAGGTGGACCGCAACGGCGGCCTCGCCGCGGCCATCGCCGAGTACGCCCGCACGCTGGGCACCTCGGCCGGCCTTCGGGTGCACTTCACCTTCGACGAGTCCACCGCCCGGCTGCCCGCCGCGACGGAGGCCGAGCTCCTGCGCATCGCCCAGGAGGCGATCACCAACGCCCGCAAGCACGCGGGCGCGTCCAACCTCTGGGTGACGTGCACGGTCGACCCGCCGTACGCGGAGATCGAGGTCACCGACGACGGCAAGGGCTTCGCCGATGATCGACCGGACGGACGCTACGGCCTTGCGATCATGGCCGAGAGGGCGGAACGTATCCGGGGCCGGCTGGAGATCAGACCGCGACACCCCAGCGGGACAACCGTTGCGGTAGTGCTCGGAACCTCGGCTCGGCGCGATAGCGTGCGGGATAGCGTTTCCGCACCAGAAGGGGAGTAACCCGAGCATGTCGACCAGTCCGATGCCGACGACCCGCACCAAGGTGCTGCTCGTCGACGATCACGACCTGATCCGTAAGGGGCTGCGGCACGCGTTCGAGCGGGACCGGCAGTTCGAGGTCGTCGGGGAGGCCGCCACGGCCGCCGAGGCCGTCCGGCAGGCCGGCGCACTACAGCCCGACGTGGTGATCATGGACCTGCGCCTGCCCGACGGCAGCGGCCTCGAGGCCACCCGCGCCCTGCGCAAGAACAACGCCAACATGGGCATCGTGGTGCTCACCATGTACGCGGGCGACGACCAGTTGTTCGGCGCGCTCGAGGCCGGGGCCAGCGCGTTCGTGCCCAAGACCGCGCCCGCCGACGAGGTCGTCGCCGCCGCCCGGCACGCCGCCTCCGCACCGAGCGCCTTCACCGCCGCCGACCTCGCCGAGGCGATGAAACGGCGCCTGGCCCCGTCCGGCCCGCAGTTGTCGCCGCGCGAGGGCCAGGTCCTGCGCCTGCTGGCGGACGGCATGAGCGTCGCCGGCATCGCCAAACAGCTGTTCGTCAGCGAGTCCACGGCCAAGACCCACATCTCTAAGCTGTACGAGAAGCTGGGCGCGGCCAACCGCGCGCAGGCGCTGATGACCGCACTGCGGCTCGGCCTGCTCGAGGCGCCGGACGCCCCGAAGTTCTGATCTCCGCACTGCACCCGCCCGCCACCCTCACCCAGGGCGGCGGGCGGATCTGCTTTTCCAGGCACGCTCTCGACATCCTGGGCGATTCTGGACCTACTCAATTTCAGCCCCGTCGAAACACCACCGGCCCCACCCGGCGCACGCTCCTCTACTCACCCTGATCGACGCCCCAAGGCACCCGAAGCGCCCCACCCGCCCGGCCCGCCACCTTCCGACCCCGACAGCCTCAACCGGGCGACCATGATCAACCGCCGGCGGCCTGCCGCCAGACCGGCCAGCCTCCGCCAGACGACCCGCCAACAAGCGCGGTCTCTCCCAAGCTGCCCCCTGCCACCAAGCCAGACCCGCCCCAAACAGCCCTGCCACCAAGTGCGGCCCGCCGCCAATCGCGCCCTGCCGCCAAGCGCGCCCTGCCGCCAAGCGCGCCCTGCCGCCAAGCGCGGCCCTGCCACTAACGCGGCCTGCCACTAAACGCGGCCCTGCCACTAACGCGGCCCTGCCGCCAAGCGCCGCCCTGCCACCAAGCGCGGCCCTGCCACTAACGCAGCCCTGCCACTAAACGCGGCCCTGCCACTCACGCAGCCCTGCCGCCAAGCGCCGCCCTGCCACTAAGCGCGCCCTGCCGCCAAAAGCGCCCTTTAACCAAGCGCGCCTGCCGCCAAGCTGCCCCGGCCAGCAAGCGGACCCTGTCACTAAGCGCGGCCCGCTGCTTTCCGATCGTCCGGTTTCGAGTCCGCGGCCAGGTCAGGCGCGGCCCGCCGTCAGGCGGCGAGCGGCAAGGTAGGCCTCGCAGCCGAGGCAGAGGCCGAATGCCGCGTTCAGGAATGCCGCCAAGAGACCGAAAGCGGCGAACACCATCCCGACCGTCGTCACACCGCTGAGATAGCCGATCGACGCGACCGCGAGAAACGCGAAACCGACGAGCTGCGCGAAGCGCACCGGCGCGGCCTCTTCCCGTTCTGTGGGAGGACCGAGCCGCGGCGCGATGAGAGCGCGGTAGATGAGGGCGTAGGGCCCCCGGCGCGGGTCGGCGGCGGTGATCGCGAAGACGATCGTCTGCGCGAGCGCGAGCCAGCCCCACCCGGTCACCAAAACGACGGCGAGGACGACGGTGGTCAGCACCGCGGCGAACCGCGGCCCACGCGGATCAAGCTGCATTCTGTGAGCCTGGCATGCTCGGCCGCCGCCGGCGTGGTGAGTCCCATCACCGACGAACGGGTGCAGATTCGCAGGCCAGGGCCGGACCCGAGGCAATTTCGCCGTCTGGAAGAAGCGCCGCATCGAAGATCGCGAGCACGTCCTCGAGGCCGCCGCACGACCCCAACATCCACGACGACCGCGACGACCGCGAACGTTGCGGAAACGGCGAGTTCTACGCCCCAACCCCCAACATCCACCACGACCACGAACGCTGCGGGGGACCGGGCAAGCTCCGTGCCCCCTACCAACATCCACCACGATCGCGAACGCTGCGGGAAACGGCGAGCCCCGCACCCCCAAACCCCAACACGACCGCGAGCGCGCGGAAGGAACAACGGTCCCGCCGATCCCATTTGGCACATCCGACCGAGATTCAACGAACCGCTCCTGAGTAGCCCGGTGCGACCACCCCTCGCCCGGCGCGCGGTTCTTCACAAGGGCAACAGCTACCCGGTTGCCGGCAGTGCCGAGCGTCTTGCTCCGCAGATCTGCAGGGTGGGTGGGCTGAGGCTGGTGGTGTGAGGCCCTACCCGACCTCCAGATCTGGATGGATTGCTAGCGCGCCGGCAGCAGGTCGGCCAGGGCCGCGATGAGCTGGGGTTTTCCGGGCACGCCGGTAGCGCGCTTGGCGACCCGGCCCTCCGCGTCCAGCACGAGCAGGGTGGGGGTGCGCCAGATGCCCAGCGCACGCACCGCCGCCAGGTGGCTCTCCGCGTCGACCTCGACGTGCTGCACGCCCGGCAGCATTTCGGCGACCTCGGAGCTGATCCGCCGGAGCGACCGGCACGGCGCGCAGAACGCCGAGGAGAACTGCAGGAGCGTGGCGGGTGCGGCCCGCACACCGAGGGCTTCCAGCAGGGCGGGGTCGATCCGCTCCCCCGCCGCGCTCGGGTCGGCACCGCCCGCGACCTCCGGCCGGGCAACCTTCGCATCCGGCGGCGACTCCACCACGCTCGGCGATGAACCGCCCTCCACCACACCGAGAAGCGACACCACGTCGATAGGCGACACCCCACCCCCAGGCGACACCATGCCAGCAGGCGACACCCCACCGGAAGGCGAGACAGCACCGACAGGCGAGTCCGCGCCAGGAAGCGACACCCCACCGCCTGGCGACACCGCACCGGCATCCGACACCCTGCCGGGACGCGACACCCCACCAGTAGACGAGACGGCACCAGCAGGCGAGACCGCGCCAGGAAGCGACACCCCACCGCCTGGCGACACCCCAGCAGCAGGCGAGACCGCGCCAGGAAGCGACACCCCACCGGCAGGCGACACCGCACCGGTATCCGACACCCCGCCGGGAAGCGGCGGCGCGGTGGCTGCCGCCGGCGCCGTCGCGGAGCGCAGGCGCCCGTCGGAGCGGCGCCGCCACAGCCCCGCGGCCGTACCCAGCACCAGGACCGCCGCGACGACGATCAGGCCGGTGGTGTCCATCCGCTCACTCTGGCACGCGCCGCACCGCGCCGCGATGTGACCTACGACGCCGCGTTATAGGCGCTGGCCTGCAGCCCGAACAGCTGCGCGTAGATGCCGCCCTCGGCCATCAGCGACCCGTGGTCGCCCTCCTCCACCACCGCGCCGTGGTCGAGGACGTAGATCCGGTCGGCCTCGCGCACGCTCGCCATCCGGTGGGTGATCAGCACGACCGTGCGGCCGGCGGCGAGGTGGCGCAGCCGGCGGTAGACCTCGTGTTCGGCGCGGGCGTCGAGGTTCGCGGTCGGTTCGTCGCAGATCAGCAGGGGTGCGTCGCGGTAGAACGCCCGGCTGACCGCGAGCCGCTGCCACTGCCCGCCGGAGAGGTCGGCGCCGTCGGTGAAGTGCCTCGAGAGCAGCGTGTCGTACTGCCGGGCGAGTTCCATGACGAAGTCGTGCGCGTCGCCGGCCCGGGCCGCCTCGAGCAGGACCGCGGTGTCGACGCCGCGCTCGTACCGTCCGATCGTGATGTTGGCGCGCGCGGAGAGCGGCCATCGGGTGGGTTCCTGCATTACGACCGCGACCTGCCCGCGGACCGTTTCCGGGTCGCAGGCCGTGAGGTCGACGCCGTCCCACCGGATCGTGCCGCCCTGCGGCCAGTAGAGGCCGGCGAGCAGGCTGGCAAGGGTGGACTTGCCGGAGCCGTTCTCGCCGACCAGCGCGATGATCTCCCCGCGCCGCAGCGTCATGCTGACGTCCCGGACGGCGGGTCGCTCGGCGTCGGGATAGCTGAACGTGACGCCCTCGAGCCGGATCTCCCGGAACAGCGCCGGCGCGGCGCGGCCGGGCGTCGGTTCGGTGCGGGCCCGCGACAGGTCGCAGAACCCCTGGAAGTCGGCGAAGTACAGGCCCTGTTCGAAGACCCGGTTGGCGGTGAAGGCGAGCTCGGTGAGCTTTCCGATGCCCATGCTTATCGCGTACGCGGCAGCGCCGCCGACCGCGAGCTCCATGCGCCCGGTCCAGAGCAGCCAGAGCAGCGTGGCGTAGGTGAGCCCGGTGGCGACGCCGCTGAGCGCGGTGCCGACGAGGGTGGTGCGCACCTGGCGGCCGGAGATGCGGATCTCCTCGCCGGTCGAGACGGCGAGCAGTCGCCGCACCTCGGCGAGCAGGTATTCGCGCAGGGTGAAGGCGCGCAGCTCGGGCGCGGGCTCCCGCGCGGCGAGCAGCTCGGCGAGCATCCGCTGCCGCCGCCAGACGGCGATGAGCCGCAGCACCCGCCGGTAGCCGAGCCGCGCCGAGCGCACCGCGGCCCAGCCGATTGGGAGCACGGCGAGCACGAGCAGCGGCAGCAGCACGGGGTGCAGCACGGCCAGCACGCCCGCGGCGGCGGCCAGGCCGATCAGGTTGGTGCCGAGTTCGATGGCCCGGTCGACGAGCTGCTGCGCCGCGGAGATCCCGCGGTCGCGGGCGCGTTCCATGGCGTCGCGCCAGCCGGGATCGTCGAACGTGGACAGGTCGACGCGGGTGGTCAGCTCGAGCAGGCGCATCTCCGCGGCCTCGTAGACCTTGGGCGACAGGCGCCCGTTGGCCGCCGCGGCGGCCGAGTTGAGCAGGCCGCGCACGGCCACGGCCCCGATGAGCAGGAGCAGCGACGGTACGGCCGCACGCACGCGTTCGGGCGTGGGGCCGGCGCGGAGCAGCCCGTCGAACACGCCGACGACGCTGATGATTCCGACCGCGCTGGCGACCCCGGCGGCGAGTTGCAGCCCGGCGACGGCGACGGTGGTCCGCCGGCTGGCCTGCCAGGCGAGGGACCACGCGGATCGGAGCAGCCGCGGCAGCCGCCGGAACATCCGCAGGAAGGTGGTGTTGGCGGCCTCCTCGGTGCTGGTCAGCCAGTACGGGAGGGCGAGCTCCTCGCCGTCGGACCACTCGCCCTCGCCGCCGGCGCCCATCGTCTGCACCCCGGCCGCCGGTTCCCTACCCTCGTCCGGCTCGTCGGCCTCCTGTTTCGAGTCCTGCTCCTGGATGGCGTCCTGCCGGATGGCGTCCTGCATCGGCGGCTCCCGTCCCGTGGGCTCTCAGCCGTTCCTACGCCAGACTCACACCGCGTGTCCATCCATATACGAAGAGCGATCGAGGTCAGGTCGTGCGCAGCAGCTCCGCCAGCCGGGCCGCCTTGGTCTCCCAGCGCCACTCGCGCTCCACCCAGGACCGGCCCGCCGCGCCCATCTCCTTGGCCCGGAGCGGATCGGCCAGCAGGTCGGCGAGGCGTCCCGCGATCGCCGGCACGTCGCCGCCGCCGACCACGAAACCCGTCTCCCCCTCGCGCACCGCGTCCGGTGCGCCGCCCGAGTCGCCCGCCACCACCGGCAGCCCGGTGGCCGACGCCTCCAGGTAGACGATCCCGAGGCCCTCCACGTCGAGGCCGGCGCCGCGCGTGCGGCACGGCATCGCGTAGACATCGCCGGCGGCGTAGTGCGCCGGCAGCTCCTCCCAGGGGACCGAGCCGGTGAAGACCACGTCGGACCCGACGCCCTCGGCGTGCGCCAGCGCCCGCAGCTTCTTCCGGTACGGGCCGCCGCCGACGATGAGCAGCGCCGCACCCGGCACCCGGCGGCGGATCGTCGGCAGGGCGCGGATCAGCATGTCCTGCCCCTTGCGCGGCACCAGCCGGGAGACGCAGACGATCACCGGCCGGTCACTCAGGCCGTGCTTCGCCCGCACCGCCGAGCCGTCAACTCCCGGGTGGTACGCGTCGACGTCCACCCCCGGCGTCAGCCGCTCCAGGTCGGTCAGCCCGTGCAGCGCCCGGTCGAGGCGTACCCGCTGGAACTCCGTCAGGTAGGTCACCACGTCGTTGCCGCGCGCGGTCCGGCGCAGCAGCTGCCGGGCGCCCGGCAGGGCCGCCCAGCCGATCTCGTGGCCGTGCGTCAGCGACACCGCGCGCTCGATGCCCGCCCGCCGCCGCAGCCCGTCGGCCAGCAGCCCGAGCGGCGCCGCCGCCCCGAACCAGACGCTGTCGCAGCCGTGCGACCGCGCGATCTCGGCGGCCCGCCGGGCGACGGCGGGCGTCGGCAGCAGCACGCCGGTGTCCTCGCGGACGACCTCGAACGGCTGCTCCGCGTCGAACTCCCGCGCGCCCTTCCAGGTGGACGCGTACGCGACGACCGAGCCCGGCGGCTGGCGCACCGCGAGGTTGTGCACGAACTGCTGGATGCCGCCCGGCCTCGGCGGGAAGTCGTTGGTGACCAGCAGGGTGCGGCCCATCAGCGCTCCCCGCGGGCGTACGCGCGCGCGGCGGCCATCCGCTCCACCGTGGACGGGTGCGAGGCATACATCAGGTACTCCCAGGTCGGCGGGTCGGGATCGGAGAGGTTCACGGTGCCGAGGCGGCGCTGCATCGCCTCGAACGTCGCCGCGTCGCCGGTCAGGTCGAGGGCGTGCGCGTCGGCGCGGGCCTCGACGCGCCGGGAGACCAGCGCCTGCACCGGGCCGCCGATCAGGCCGGCGACGGTGACCACCGCCAGCAGCAGCGCGATCGTGCGCGGCTCGCCCATCGAGGCCGTGCCGGCCAGCCGCAGCAGCCAGCCCAGCGAGCCGAGCAGGTACAGCACGATCACCGCCGCGGCCGCGCCCAGCGCGCCGATGATCGTGCCGGTCACCACGTCGCCGCGCTTGGCGTGGCCCAGCTCGTGCGCGGTCACCGAGACGACCTCGGCGGGCGTGGCCTCGGTCAGCATCGTGTCGTAGACCACGATGCGCCGGGTCGGCCCGAACCCGGACACGTACGCGTTCACGGCCTTGGTGCGGCGCGAGGCGTCGGCGACCAGCACGTCGCGCACCGGCACGCCGTCGCGCGCGGCCAGGCTCAGCAGCTCGGTGCGCAGCGGGCCCTCGGCCATCGGCGTGAACCTGTTGAAGATCGGCTCGACGACCACGGGTAGCACGAACGAGAGCAGCACGACCAGCGCGGCCGCGCCCGCCGCCCCGAAGGCCCACCACCAGCGCGGTGCGAGCCGGGTCACCGTGTAGAAGCCGAGCAGGGCGAGCCCGCCGATGACCGCACCGACCGCATAGGACTTGGCCAGGTCGACCGCCCACGCGCCCCAGCCCTGGGTGGAGATGCCGTAGCGGACCACGATCGTGTGCCGCCACGCCGCGAACGGCAGGGTGATCACCTCGATGACCAGCACCACGAGGAGCCCGCCGAGCACGGCCTGCGCGATCCAGTGCTGGCCGAAGGGGCGCCCGGCGAGCGACACCAGGCGCGCGCCCAGCGGCGTGAGCCCCAGCACCAGCGCGCCGATGAGCCCCGCCGCGAGTGCGCCGTAGAACGCCGGGCGCAGGTCGGCGCGGAATGCCCGGGCCCGCCGCACCTGGTCGCCGGGCAGCTGACCCAGGGCGTCCAGCTGGTCGGCGCGCGGTGCGGGAGGGCGGTGCCACGGAACCACCACCGCGGCGTAGACGATCAGTGCCACGACGAGCACGCCCAGCGTGCACGCCGCCCACTGGCGTGGCGTCATCGGAACGGTCCACTCGTCATGACCGCCCATCCTAGAGAGCCGATCACGCCACGTGGCGGCGGCGCGGGTAGAGCGGGACGTCGACCGGCGGCGCCGGCGTCTCCAGCAGCTCGACCTCGAAGCCGGCCAGCTCGAACGTCTCGAGCACGCGCAGCTCGCCGGGCGTCAGGTCGGCGATGCCGTCCGGGGTGTCGTAGAGCGTGCTGACCAGGCATCCGTTGCACTCATCGCGCCGCTCGGCGCAACGCCCGCAGTCGATGATCATCGTTTCCTCCTCAGCCTGGCGGTGCGGCCCGCGCGGGGGAAGAGGAAAGCTGTCGCGGACCGACCACCATCGGTGACAGTCACGCTATGGAGGGGGTACGACAAAAATCAGGAGCGGGACAGCCGGCGCAGCAGCGAGTCGGCACCCATCGGATACGCGCCGTGCCGGCGCACCCCGTCCGCGACCTCACGGTCCGACGAGATCACCACGAGCGGGCGGCCCGCCGGCTCGGCCCGGACGAGCTGCCGGATCAGCTCGTCGGCGGTGTCGCCCTTGCGCGAGAAGAGCACCCGTACGCCGCGCGGCGCGGGCGGCAGCCCGTGCACCCGCTCGGCGCCGTCGAACACCACCGTGACCTCGTCGCCGGTCTGCGCGGCGATGCCGCCGAGGCCGGTGACCAGCCGCTTGCGCTGCTGCTCGAGCGACATCTCGGCGAAGCCGCGCTTGGTGACGTTGTAGCCGTCGACGATCAGGTGCGCCCGGGGCAGGGCGAGCAGCTGGTCGAGGCGGCCCGGATCGTCGGTGTCCTGCGCACGCGGGCGGGATCGCTCGAGGGCGCCGGGGCGGTCCGCCGCCGCGTCCGCCACGAAGTCGGCCGGCCGCTTGTCGGTGGGTTCGAGCGCCAGCTCCCGGCGCAGACCGGAGGCGGCCTGCCCGATCGTCTCGAGCAGCAGCCAGAGGCGTGCGTCGTCAGCGGACCGGGCGTCCTTGGCGTTCTGCTTGCCGGAGGCGGCCGCCGCCTCCGCCTCCGCCAGGCGGGTGCGCAGCCGGCGCAGCTCCGCGTCGTGGTCCGCGGTGACCTTGGCCGCGCGGCCCTTCTCGGTGGCCAGCAGGTCGGCGGCCCGCTTGTGTGCCGCCTGCGTCTCGCGCAGCGCGCGGGAGGCGGTCCTGGCCTCCTCACGGAGCTGGCCCAGTTCCTCGCGGACCCGGGCCAGCTCGTCGCGGAGCTTGTCGGCCTCCACCTTGGCGACCGCACGATCGTGCTCGGCGCGGGCCGCCCGCTGTTCGGCGTCGCGGACCTGGCCCGCGATCGCGGCGCTGTCGGCCTCGGCCCGGACCGACTCGCCGACCGCCTCGATCAGGTCCCGCCAGCCGTCCGGCCTGACCAGATAGGCCAGGGCCGCGACCTCGACCGGGTCGGCCGCCGCCGGCGCCAGGCCGCCGGCGACCGCCGCGCCCAGGTCGCCGGCCTCGCTCACGATGCGGGAGCTGATGCGCTGGCGGAACAGCGGGTCCGCGGCGAGCTGGGCGGCGATCGCCTGACCGCCGAGCCGGGCACGCCGGTTCGGCGCGAACCGGGCGACCCGCCGCAGCGGCACCGGGATCTCGTCGGCGGGCAGGCCCGGCAGCGCGGCGGCGCTCAGCGCGGTGATCCGCTGCCGCACGGCCTCGGGCAGCGTGGGCTCCGGCGCGGTCTCGGCCTCCCCGGCGAGGGCGGGATCGAGATCGGGATCAGGCACGGGTCCCGCGACGAGGGCGGGATCGAGATCGGGTCCGGCGGCGCGGGCGGGATCGGGATCGGGTCCGGCGGCGGGGGCGAGATCGGGTTCCGCAGCGAGGGCGGGATCGGGTTCCGCGACGAGGGCGGGATCGGGTTCCGCGGCGCGGGCAGGGTCGCCCGCGGATGCCGCCTCCTCGAGGGGGCGGTCGTCGAAGGGCGACGGCGCGGGCATTTCTCTATTCTCCCACCGTGGGCTGCGGAAAAGCTTGCGGTAGCAAATGATCTTTTCCCCCGCCGCCCCGAAGTTTGTCATACCCCCTCTCTAAATTGCCCGTCGTGGCACAACCCGCATACGTGCAGGGCACTCTGGACACCCTCCTGAGCGCCGACGGCTCCGTCGACCCCGCGGCGCTGTCCCTGCGAGACACGACGTTCGTGGTCCTCGACCTGGAGACGACGGGCGGCGCACCCGACGGCGGCGGCATCACCGAGATCGGCGCGGTCAAGGTGCGCGCCGGCGAGGAGCTGGCGGTGCTCGGCACCCTGGTCAACCCGGGTGAGCGCCTGCCGCCGTTCATCACGGTGCTGACGGGCATCACCGAGGCGATGCTCGCGCCGGCGCCGCCGATCGAGGCGGTGCTGCCGAGCCTGTTGGAGTTCCTGCGCGGCGCGGTGCTGGTCGCGCACAATGCGCCCTACGACGTCGGCTTCCTCAAGGCGGCCTGCGCCCGGCACGGCCAGCCCTGGCCGCAGCTGCGGGTGCTGGACACCGCCGCCCTGGCCCGCCGGGCACTGACCCGCGACGAGGTGCCCAACCGCAAGCTCGGCACGCTCGCCCAGTTCTTCCGCGCGGCCGTCCAGCCCACCCACCGCGCCCTCGACGACGCCCGGGCCACCGTCGACGTGCTGCACGGCCTGATCGAGCGGCTGGGCAGCTTCAAGGTCCACACCCTGGGCGACGCGATCGAGTTCGCCAAGGCGGTCACACCCACCCAGCGCCGCCAGCGCCACCTCGCCGACAACCTGCCGCACGTGCCGGGCGTCTACGTGTTCCGCGCCGCCGACGAGCGCCCGCTCTACGTGGGCACCTCGGTCGACATCGCCACCCGGGTGCGCAGCTATTTCACCGCGAGCGAGAAGCGGGCGCGGATGTCGGAGATGATCGGCGCGGCCGCCCGGGTGGAGGCGGTCGAGTGCGCGCACTCGCTCGAGGCCGAGGTGCGCGAGCTGCGGCTGATCGCGGCGCACGCCCCGCCCTACAACCGCAGGTCGAAATACCCGGAGCGGGTGGTCTGGCTGAAGCTGACGGCGGAGGTGTTCCCACGGCTCTCGGTGGTCCGTCAGCTCGCCGACGACGACGCGGCCTATCTCGGCCCGTTCTCCTCGCGGCGCACCGCCGAGCTGGCCGCGGCTGGGGTCTACGACGCCGTGCCCATGCGCCAGTGCACCCACAAGCTCTCGGCCACCACGATCACGCCCGCGTGCGCGCTGGCCGAGCTGGGTAGATGCCCGGCGCCCTGCGAGCACGAGATCACCCCGGAGGAATACGGGGCGAGGGCGGCGCTGCCCTTTCGCACGGCGACCTACGGCGACCCGGAGCCGCTGGTGGAGGCCCTGCTGGCCCGGATCGAGGCGCTGTCGCAGCGGCAGCGCTACGAGGAGGCGGCGGTGATCAGGTCCCGGCTCGTCGCGCTGCTTCGCGCCACCGTCCGCATGCAACGGCTGGGCGCGCTGAGCAGCCTGGGAGAGTTGGTCGCCGCCCGGCGCAACGACGCATACGGATGGGAGATCATCGTGGTGCGGCACGGCCGGCTCGCCGCCGCGGCGACGTCGCCGCCCCGGCTGCACCCGCGCCCGACGCTGGACCTGGCGCGCGCGACGGCCGAGACGGTCCTACCCGGACCGGGCCCCGTTCCGGCGGCGTCGGCCGAGGAGACGGAGCGGATTCTCGCCTGGCTGGAGCGGCCCGACACCCGGCTGGTGGAAACTTCTGGCGACTGGGTGTCACCGGCGCGTGGCGCTGCGCGGTTCACTACCCTGCTCACCAGGGCGGAGGCCGCGGCGTCGATAAGAGACTCGTCCGTTCGCTCATCGGTAACTGGCCGTTCGGATGACGCTCGCTCGCTTAGGCTGTAGGGCACGCGGCGCACGAAGCCGTGAAAATCGGTGGGATCCGTGCGTAGTGCACGGTCGATCGGTGAGGGGGTGTCCGAGTGGACGTCGACGCCGGCCACGGCGCCGCCCTTGGACGCGCCCTGCCCTCCACGCCCAGCGAGATCCCGCTCTCCCGCCGGTTGCGCTCATTCCTCAGTTTTCAGGGCAACGAGGACGATCCCGTCACCACCCTCACCCGCACCCATCGTCACATCCACCCCTCCGCCGACGCGGGCGTGCTGCGCCGCAGCTACGCCGTCGCGGAGAACATGCACCGGGGACAGTTCCGCAAGAGCGGCGATCCTTACATCACCCACCCGCTCGCGGTCGCGCAGATCTGCGCCGAGCTGGGCATGGACACGACGACGCTGGTCGCGGCGCTGCTGCACGACACGGTCGAGGACACCAGCTACACGCTGGAGACGCTGCACGGCGACTTCGGCCCCGAGGTGACGCACCTGGTCGACGGCGTGACCAAGTTCGACAAGGCGTTCTACGGCAAGGTCGCCGAGGCCGAGACGATCCGCAAGATGATCGTGGCCGCCGGCAAGGACGTCCGCGTACTGGTGATCAAGCTCGCCGACCGCCTGCACAACATGCGCACGCTCGACGCCCGCTCCCCCGCCTCCCGGGCCCGGATCGCCACCGCGACCCTCGACGTGCTGGTGCCGCTCTGCGACCGCCTCGGCATCCAGGCCCTCAAGCGCGACCTCGACGACGTGGTGCTCTACCACCTGGAGCCGGAGTCCTACGCCCGCATCGACGAGCACGTGAAGAACCGCCCGGGCTGGTCCGAGTACCTCGAGGACGTCCGGACGAAGGCGTCGAGCGCGCTGCGCCGTTCCCGGGTGGACGCGAAGGTGGCTCCCCGCCCCCGGCACTACTACTCGATCTGGAAGGACACGGTCGCGGGCGGCCATTCGGTGCCGCTCGACCTGCCCCGCATCGCGGTGATCGTCGACGGCCCCGAGACCGACTGTTACGCCGCGCTCGGCGCGATCCACGGGCAGTGGCGCCCGGTGGCCGGCCGGTTCAAGGACTTCATCGCCTCGCCGAAGAACAACCTCTACCGCTCGCTGCACACCACCGTCACCGGGCCCGACGGCCGCCTGGTGGAGGTGCTGATCCGCACGGTCTCGATGCACCGCTGCGCGGAATACGGCGTGGCCACCGGCTACCGCTACCCCAAGTCGGCGGAGGCGGCCGAGACCCCCGGCGCCGACCAGCTCACCTGGCTCAAGCGGGTGCTCGACTGGGAGCAGGACACCACCGACGCCGGCCAGTTCCTCGCGTCGCTGCGCTGCGACCTCGCCGAGGGCCAGATCCAGGTGTTCGCACACGGCAACACCTACGATCTGCCGGCCGGTTCGACCCCGGTCGATCTGGCCTACGAGTTGAGCGCCGACAAGGGCGACGGGACGCTCGCCGCGACGATCAACGGCCGCCTGGCACCGCTGAGCTCCCCGCTCCGCGACGGCGACGTGGTGGAGATCTTCACCGAGACCGACGGCCACGTCGAGGTCGAGCCGGGTGCCGCGCCGCGGGGCCCCCGCAAGGAGTGGCTCGGCTTCGTCAAGTCGACCCAGGCACAGATGCAGATCAACCGCTTCTTCGCGGAGGAGAACGCCCCGGGCATCAGCATCGTCGACAAGGTCCGCCTGGGCCGCGCGACGATCGGCCTTACGCTGCGCAAGCACGACCGCGGCCTGGCGAGCGAGGTGCCGTTGCGCCGCCTCGCCGAGGAGCTGGGCTACCCCGACCTGGAGACCATGCTCGTCGCGGTGACCGAGCGCAACCTGGAGCCGGACCAGGTGGTCGAGCAGCTCATCGCCCTGGTGGACCACCCAGACTGAGACCTTCGCGCCGGGCCGATAACCTTGCGGTGTGAAACTCCCTCGGCGGTTGCGTGGCGTCGCGTACCAGACGTTCTACCGGCTGCCGCACCCCTTGCGCCGCCGCCTCGTGCGCCTGATCGTCCCCAAGTACCTCGTCGGCGCGGTGACCATCGTCCGCGATTCGGAGGCTCCGGAGCCGGGCCGCCTGCTGCTGCTGCGCCAGCCGCCGGGACGCCGCTGGGGCCTGCCGGCCGGCCTGCTCAAGAAGGCCGAGGCCCCCGCCGTCGGCGCCGCCCGTGAGCTCGCCGAGGAGTCCGGCGTGGTGCTCGACCCGGACGCACTGACCCCTGCGGTCCCGAACGCGATCGTCCACGCCAAGGGCTGGGTGGACACGATCTTCCTGGGCGAGGTGCCGGCCTCGACGACCCCGCTGGTGGTGGACGGCGGCGAGGTTCTGGAAGCGGGCTGGTTCCCCCTTGACGACCTGCCGCCGCTGACCCCGAACACGGCGCTGCTGCTCGGCGTCTACGGCATGGGTCCCCTGGCGATCCAGCAGACCCCGTGAGGATCTGCGCGGTGGTGCTCGCGGCCGGTGAGGGCCGTCGGCTGCGCCCGCTCACGGAGCTGCTCCCCAAGGCGCTCTGCCCGGTTGGCAACGTGGCCCTGCTGGACCGGGCGCTCGCCCGGATCGCCGGCCTGGGCCTCACGGGCCCGTCCGACGTGGCGGTCAACGCGGCCTACCTGGCCGACCAGGTGGTGACGCACGTCGGCGACCGGGCACACCTCTCGGTGGAGCCGGACGGCCCGCTGGGCACCTCCGGCGGCCTCGGCCGCCTGCTCCCCTGGATCGACGGCCGCGGCGCCCTGGTCGGCAACGCCGACGCCTACCTGTCCGACGCCCGCCGCGAGCCCGGCAAGGACATCGCCGCCCTGCTCGAGGGCTGGAGCGGCGGGACGGTGCGCATGCTCACCCGGCCCGTGCCACCGGGCGCCACGGGCGGTTTCAGCGGGCAGCGCTTCGCCGGCTTCTCCCTGATCCCGTGGAGCTACCTGCACGGCCTGACGGACCAGCCCGCCGACCTGGTACGCACCGTCTGGCGCCCCGCGGAGGCGGCCGGCGACCTGGAGCTGGTCACCTACGACGGCGCCTACATCGACACGGGCACGCCGGCGGACTACCTCCGGGCGAACCTGCACGCGGCGGCGGGCCTGAGCGACCCGTCGGCCACCGTCGACGGGCGGGCGGAGCGGTCGGTGGTCGGCGCGGGCGCACGGGTGCACGGCTCGGTGACCGGCTGCGTGATCTGGCCGGGCGCGACGGTGGCGGCGCACGAGTCCCTCCGCAACGCGATCCGGGCCGGGACCGGCCTGACGGTCCCCGGCTGATCCACACCGCCCCGCCTGCGCGTGGATAGCATGAAGCGAACTCATCCGCCTCATAGCCGAGGAGACCGCGTGAACACCGCGATCGTGCACATCGACTGCGCCACCGACTCGATCCCGGAGGTCGCGGAGGCGCTTGCCGCGCTGCCCGGGGTGAGTGAGGTCTATTCGGTCGCCGGCAACGTCGACCTGATCGCCATCGTGCGGGTCCCGCGCTTCGATGACATCGCCGAGGTCATCGCGGGCCGGATCTCCAAGACTCCGGGTGTGCTCAACACCGAGTCGCACATCGCCTTCCGGGCCTACTCGAAGCACGACCTCGAGGACGCCTTCGCGATCGGCCTGCCCGACGCCGACTGAGCGTTCCCGCCGGCGGGGGACGGCCCGGCCGGAACGCTCCGGGACGTGAAGAAGGGGGCCCCGAGGGGCCCCCTTCTTCGTGCGTTCGCTACTGCTGCTGACCCGAGGTGATCTCCTCGCGCTCCTCGCGCGCGGTCACCGGCGGCAGAGCCGGCGAGACCGGGGCCTCGGCCGGCTTCTCCACCGGGTAGAAGAAGCCCTTCACCGCCGGCGCCAGGGCGCCCAGCCGGTTCATCTTCTTCGGTACGACCCAGCCCGCGTAGTCCAGCGGCAGCGGGTGGCCGTGGTCGTCCACCGGGCCGAGCGGCTGGTGCACCTCCACGAACCGGCCGTCCGGCAGGCGCTTGATGATGCCCGTCTCTGCGCCGTGTGCGAGGACCTCACGGTCGTGCTGCTGCAGGCCCAGGCAGATCCGCACCGAGATGAAGTACGCAATCGGCGGCAGGAGCACCAGGCCGATGCGGCCGGCCCAGGTCATCGCGTTCAGGCTGATGTCGAACTTGTCGGCGATCACGTCGTTGCCGCCGGACAGGGTCGCCACGATGAAGAACGTGAACGCCATCGCGCCCAGGCCGGTACGCTCCGGGTTGTCGCGGGGACGCTGGAGCAGGTGGTGGATGCTCGTGTCCTTCAGGCGGCGTGCCTCGATGAAGGGGTAGAACATCGGAATCGTGGTCAGCGCGCCCAGGCCGACGACCGCCGGCCAGAACAGCGGCGGGATCACGTAGCCGTCGCCGATCGGGATGTCGATCTGCCAGGCCGGCATCAGGCGAACCAGGCCGTCCATGAACATGACGTACCAGTCGGGCTGGCTCGCCGAGGAGACCTCGGACGCCCGGTACGGGCCGAACAGCCAGATCGGGTTGATCTGGAACAGGCCGGCCATCAGCGCGATCACGCCGAAGACGGCCATGAAGAAGCCGCCCTGCTTGAGCGCGTACCGCGGGAACATGCGCTCGCCGACGACGTTGTCGTTGGTCCGGCCGGGGCCGGGCCACTGGGTGTGCTTCTGCGCGAAGACCAGGCCCAGGTGCACGCTGATCAGCGCGAGCAGGCCGCCCGGGATGAGCAGCACGTGCGCGATGTAGAAGCGGCCGATGATGAACGTGCCGGGGAACTCGCCGCCGAAGATGGACGCCGAGAGCCAGGTGCCGATGACCGGGATGGACAGCATGATCGCCGAGGCGATGCGGAGCCCGGTGCCGGAGAGGCCGTCGTCCGGCAGCGAGTAGCCGGTGAAGCCGGCGAGGAAGCCGAGCAGGAACAGCGCGACGCCGATCGCCCAGTTCGCCTCGCGGGGCTTGCGGAACGCGCCGGTGAAGAAGATGCGCGCCATGTGCACGACGATCGACGCCATGAACAGCAGCGCCGCCCAGTGGTGCATCTGCCGCATGAACAGGCCGCCGCGCACCTCGAACGACAGGTGCAGCGACGACGCGTACGCCCCGGACATCTCCACGCCGCGCAGCGCCGGGTAGGCGCCGTCGTAGACCACTTCCGTCATCGACGGGTCGAAGAAGAGGGTCAGGAAGACGCCGGTGAGCAGCAGGACGATGAACGAGAACAGCGCGATCTCGCCCAGCAGGAACGACCAGTGGTCGGGGAATACCTTGTTCAGCAGGCCACGCAGCGGAGTTGCCGCCTTATAGCGGTCGTCGAGCCCTTTGCCAACGGCCGCGGGGACCTGAGCCAGGTCAAGCTTTCGACGCTTCACGGCCGCTCCCAGAAGTCGGGCCCAACGGTTTCCTTGTAATCCGACGCTGCCACGAAGAACCCCTCATCGTCCAGCTCGATGGGCAGCTGGGGCAGGCGACGGCTGGCCGGACCGAAGATCGGGCGCGCATTGTCGGTGATCAGGAACTGCGACTGGTGGCACGGGCAGAGCAGCCGGTTGGTCTGCTGCTCGTACAGGCTGGCCGGGCAGCCGGCGTGGGTGCAGATCTTCGAGTACGCGATGAAGTTGCCCCACATCGAGCCCCGGTTGATCGTCTCGGACTGCGCGTAGTTCGCCGCCCGGGCCTGCGCGGCGTCCTCCGCGCGCAGGTGGATGAGCAGGGTCGGCGAGTCCGCGTACACGTTGGTGGAGCCGTGCGGGATGCCGGGGAACACCGTGAGCTGGCCGCCGACGCTGACGTCCTCGGGCCGGATCGGCGTGTGGTCCGCGCGGGTGAGCCGCACCAGCTTGCCGCCGTTGGGCACCGGGTCGAAGCCGGTGTGGAACAGGTTCGGCTGCTCGTCCTTGTGCGGGTTCTCGATCAGGCCGCCGACCAGCGGCGCGACCGCGACCAGCCCGAGCGGCGCGAGGCCGAGGCCGATCGCGCCCTTGAGCAGCGGGCGCCGCTGCACGCCCATCTCCTCGCCGAGGTAGGCGATGGTCTGGCCGGTGATCAGGCGGTCCTCGTCGCTGGACGGCTGGTTGTGCCGGTCCTGGATCGAGACCTCGTGCGGCAGCAGCTTCTTGGCCCAGGCCAGGATCGCGAAGCCCAGCGCCAGCAGCGAGACGCCGAGCGAGATGCCGAGGATCGGGGTGTAGTAGTCGCTCGGCGCGTGGCCGAGCTCGAACTCCCACGGCCAGAAGATGTAGAAGCCCAGGAAGGCCAGCGCACCCGCGCCGCAGAGCAGGAACAGCAGGGCGATGTTGCGAACGACGCGCTTCTCCGCCTTGGAGTTCGGGCCCTGGAACTGCGACTCGTACGTGACGATCTCGATGTCGTCGCGCCGGGCGCCCTCGCGGACGATGTCGAAACGGGACAGTCGCGGGTCGTTGACGTCCACCGGCTCGGTGCCGGTGCCGTGCGCCCCGTCCTTCACAACGCTCATGACTTCCCCGCAATCCACAGCGCCGCGAAGACCAGGATCGTGATGCCCACGATGAAGATCGCCAGGCCCTCGGTGACCGGGCCGTACCGGCCGAGGTTGAACAGCCCGCCCGGGTCCTTCTCCTGCTGCAGCTGCAGCTTGATGTACGTGATGATCTCGCGCTTCTCATCCGGGGTCAGCTCGTTGTCCCCGAACACCGGCATGTTCTGCGGGCCGGTCAGCATCGCCGCGTAGATCTCCTGCTCGGTCGCGTCGTGCAGGCCCGGCGCGAACTTGCCGGACGAGAGCGCGCCGCCGCCGCCACCGAAGCCGTGGCAGGACGTGCAGTTGAGCCGGAACAGCGCGCCGCCGCGGGCCAGCGCCTCGGGGTGCTCCTCAAGGTTCTCGGTCAGCGGGCCGGCCGGGATCTGCGGGCCGCCGCCCAGCTCCTGGATGTACTGACCGAGCTGCTTGGTCTGTGCCTTGTCGAACGCCGGCTGCTTCTCCTCGGCCTGCGCCTCCTGGCGGGCCATCGGCATGCGACCGGTGCTGACCTGGAACTCGACGGAGGCCGAGCCGACGCCGATCAGGCTGGGTCCGCGGCCCACGACACCCTCGGCATTGCGGCCGTGGCAGCTGATGCAGCTGGTGTCGAACAGCGCCTTGCCCTCCTGCGCTGACGCGGAGAGCTGCCGGGTGTCCTCGGCGTACGCGCCCGGGGCGAATGCGGTGTATACGCCGCCGGCCAGCGCGAGCGCGGCTAGCATGCGGGCCGCCGCGCCGAGGCGCCGCCGCGCCCGGCTCGGCGCGGACCGCCGCCGGTTGAACACCCGGAAACGCCGTCCGGCGGGGGTGTCAGAAGTCATGGGCTGTTTCCCTCTGGGTTTTGACCTTGAAACTCTCACGGACGGGCGCGGCTACTGCAGCCAATAGATCATGGCAAACAGCGCGATCCACACGATGTCGACGAAGTGCCAGTAATAAGACACGACGATCGCCGAGGTCGCCTGCGCCGGCGTGAACCGGCCCATCGTGGTGCGGATCATGTAGACGATGAAGGCGATCAGACCGCCCGTGACGTGCAGACCGTGGAAGCCGGTCGTCAGGTAGAACATCGAGCCGTAGCCGTCGCCGTTGAGCAGGATGCCCTCGTGCACGAGGTTGCGGTACTCGTTCGCCTGGCCGAGCACGAAGATCAGGCCCATGACGAAGGTGAGGGTGAACCAGCGCCGCAGCGCGAACACGTCACCCTTCTCCGCCGCGAAGACGCCGAGCTGGCAGGTGACCGAGGAGAGCACCAGGATGACCGTGAAGGTCGTCGCGTACGGGATGTTGAGCACCTCGGTGTGCTTCTCCCACATGCCCGGGTCCGCCGCCCGGATGGAGAAGTACATGGCGAACAATGCCGCGAAGAACATGAGTTCGCTGGAGAGCCACACGATGGTGCCCACGCTGACCATGTTGGGTCGGGTGAGCGAGTGGATCCTGCTCTTGTCGATGGCTGCCGCTGTCACGGGCTCATTATTGCCCCGCGATCACTGCAACGTGTCGCGGGGGGCCCAATCCGGCACGTGTCACCGCCCCGTCATCCGGCGATCACCCCGATGGGCCTAGCCTCAGGTGGTGCAGCACGTCGAAATGCCCACGCCGGTGATCGCCGGCGGGGATACTCTCCCCCCGCCGTTCAGCGTCGGCGAGATCTTCACCCAGATCCGGCTGACCAGCCTTCTCGCGCTCTTCCTGCTGGTCGCGGCCGCCGTATACCTGTACGGCGTGCACCGCATGCGGCGACGCGGCGACCACTGGCCCCCGGGGCGCACCGTGGCGTTCATCGGCGGCGGCCTGGGCTCCATCGCGGCGGTGTCGGTGACCGGCATCGAGGCGTACGACACCACCCTGCTCAGCGTGCACATGATCCAGCACATGATGCTGTCCATGGTGGGCCCGATCTTCCTGGCCCTTGGCGCGCCGGTGACCCTCGCCCTGCGCACGCTGCCCACCGGCAACCGCAAGGCGCTGCTGAGGGTGCTGCACAGCCGGTTCGTCGGGGTGCTGACGTTTCCGCTGGTCGCGTTCGCGTTGTTCATCGCGAACCCGTTCGTCCTCTACTTCACCGGGCTCTACCGGGCCACCCTCGAGCACGCCTGGCTGCACGAGTTCATCCACGTGCACTTCATCGCCACGGGCTGCCTGTTCTTCTGGCCGCTGCTGGGCCTGGACCCGCTGCCGAACCGCTGGCCGTACCCCGCCCGCGCCCTGCTCATGGTGCTGTCCGTGCCGTTCCACACGGTGCTGGGCCTGACCATCATGCAGAGCCGGACCCTGCTCGGCGGCGACTGGTACCCGAACCTGCATCTGGCCTGGTCGGACCCGTGGAACGATCAGGTCACGGCGGGCGGCGTGCTGTGGGCCGGCGGCGAGATCGTCAGCGTCACGATGCTGGGCATCCTGGTCCTGCAGTGGATCAGGCAGTCCGAGCGCGAGGCGAAGCGGATCGACCGCGCCCTGGACCGCGCCGAGGCGGCCGAGCGGGCGGAGGCGGCCGGCGCGACCAAGATCACAAACCAGACCGCGCCGGTACGACCACAGCCGGACACCGAATAGCCGGTTCGGTACGATCAGCGCGCACCTACGAGCGTGGGAACCGGGGCGAACATGAACGACGACAGCAAGCCTCAGCCGGACAGGTACACGGTCCTGCTGTACAGCGACGATCTCGCGGTCCGTGACCGGATCAGGCTGGCGATCGGCGTCCGCCCCGCCGCCGACCTCGCCGTGGAGTTCGTGGACGCCTCCACCTGGGAGGAGTGCCGGATCCTGCTGGACACGTTCGAGGTCGACCTGATGGTCCTCGACGGCGAGGCCGCGCCGGCCGGCGGCCTGGGCATCGCCCGGCAGACCAAGGACGAATACGCGGACCCGCCGCCGACCTGCGTCGTGATCGCCCGCGCGGCCGACCGCTGGCTGGCCGCCTTCGCCCAGGTCGACGCGACGCTGGTGCACCCGCTCGACCCGGTGACAACCGGGCAGACCATCGCCGGCATGCTCCGCGGCCGCCGCAACGGCGTGATCCCGCTGGGCACCATGGGCAAGCTGGGCTGACACCCCCCTCACCCCGCGAAGGAGTGCCCACCATGGGCGCACGTACCTGGCCGAACCTGCTGAGCGCCCTGCTGCGGGCCGAGGAGCTGTCGGCGCAGGACACCGCCTGGGCCATGGGCGAGATCATGGCCGGCAACGCCACACCGGTTCAGGTCGCCGGCTTCGCGGTGGCGCTGCGGGCCAAGGGCGAGACGCCGGCCGAGCTGGCCGGCCTGGTCGAGGCGATGCTGGCCAACGCCACGGTCGTCGACCTGCCCGACGCCGTGCGCGAGGACGCGATCGACGTGGTGGGCACCGGCGGTGACCGGGCACACACGGTCAACATCTCCACGATGGCCGCCATCGTGGTCGCGGCCGCCGGGGTGACGGTGGTCAAGCACGGCAACCGGGCGGCCTCCTCGGCCTGCGGCACCGCCGACCTGCTCGAGTTCTTCGGCATCCCGCTCGACCTGGGCCCGCGGGGCGTGGCCAGCACGGTCGCCGAGGCCGGGATCGGCTTCTGCTTCGCGGCCCGCTACCACCCGGGCATGCGGCACGCCGCGGTGACGCGGCGCGAGCTGGGCCACCCGACGTTCTTCAACGTGCTCGGCCCGCTCACGAACCCGGCCCGGCCCCGCTCCGCGGCGGTGGGCTGTTTCGACAAGCGGATGGCGCCGGTGATGGCCGAGGTGTTCGCCGCCCGGGGCGACTCGGCGCTGGTGATGCGCGGCGAGGACGGCCTGGACGAGTTCACGACGGCGGCGCCGACCCGGGTGTGGCTGGTCCGCGAGGGCACGGTGACGGAATCCGTGGTGGACTCCGTCGACCTCGGCCTCCCCCGCAGCAAGGCCGGCGACCTGCGCGGCGGCGACGCGGCGTTCAACGCCGGCGCGGCGCTGCGGATGTTCGCCGGCGAGCAGGGCCCGGTCCGCGACGCCGTCCTGCTCAACGCGGCGGCGGCGTTCGCGGCGCACGCCGGCTTCCCGGGCGGGTTCGCCGACACGATGCGCGCGGGCATCGCCCGGGCCGCGGAGACGGTGGATTCGGGGGCGGCGACGACCCTGCTGGACCGCTGGGTCGAGGCGGCGCGGGCGGCCAAGGCCGCCGAATCGGTCTGACCTCAATATTTTTCAGACACGCCGAGCGGGGTTCCCGCGCCGACTCCTCCAACATGACAACGTTTTAGTGACATTCGGGTATATCCACCTTCCGGCGAAGAGGAGCCACCCGTGCGAGAACGCGAACTGCGCTGCGTCATGTGCGACACCGAAATGCCTTTCGAGACCCCGCCCTGCGCCGACGGCCACGAAGAGGACTGCCCCGAGCTCCTCTGCACCCGGTGCGGCGCCGCGGAGATCCTGGCGCCGGTCACCATCCGCGTGCTGTTGTCCGCCGGCGGGTCCCGGGTGGCGCCGCAGCAACGCCGCGCGGCCTGACCCGGCACCCGGCGGTCCCCGCCCGTGACCGGCCCCGTGCCGCGGCACGGGGCCGCCGCCGGGCCCGTACACAAGAAGAACGGCCCGCATCCCCTCAGGATGCGGGCCGTTCGAACGTCTCAGCCGGTCAGTGCTCGGCCGGGTGCCGGGTGCCCGAGTAGTACTCGAACAGCATGCCGCAGGCGGTGAAGATCACCATGACCAGACCCAGCGCGAGCAGCCACCACATCCAGTACACCAGGCCCATGCCGGCGACCGACGCCGCCAGCGCGATGCCGAACGGCCAGTAGCTGCCCGGGCTGAAGAAGCCGATCTCGCCGGCGCCCTCCGCGATCTCGCCGTCGTCGCGGTCCTCGGGGCGCGGGTCGATGCGGCGGGCGACGAACCAGAAGAAGCCGCCGCACATCGCGCAGAGCAGGCCGGAGAGGATGAGGGCGACGAAGCCGATCCACTCGATTTGGCCGGTCGCGCCGTGGGTCCACACGCCGTAGACGGCGGCCGCGCCGAAGAGGAAGACGGCGACGCCGGCGAAGATCTTGTATTCGGTCTTCAACTCGGGTTCCTACTTCCCTGCCGCTACGGGGTCGTCTTGCTGGTTCCAGGATTGGCCATGCCGGCGGGTGTCGATCGGCGAGGTCTTGATGGCGTAGCGCTCGTCGCCGACGTAGCCGATCACGCCCATGGCCTCCGGTGTGGAGGCACCCGCCACCTTCGCGGCGAGGAACCGGTCGTACTTCTCCGGCGAGACCACCACGAGCTCGAACTGCATGAAGGCGTGGTAGGTGCCGCAGAGCTCGGCGCAGCGGCCGATGTAGCGGCCCTCCTTGTCGAGGGTCACCTCGAAGACGTTGCGCACGTTGCCCGGGAAGACGTCGCGCTTGAAGAGCATCTCCGGCACCCAGAACGAGTGGATGACGTCCTTGCTGGTCTCCTCGAAGCGGATCTTCTTACCCGTCGGCAGCACCAGCAGCGGGATGATGTCGGTCGAGCCGAGGGTCGACGCCACCGTCCGCGCGTCGGCACCGGGCTCGTCCCGGTAGTTGAACTGCCAGTTCCACTTGAACGCGACGACCTCGACGGTCACGTCCGGCTTCGCCGACAGCCTGTCCACGTCGGTCTGCACGATCGCCGTGTAGTAGAAGAGCACCGCGACGATCAGCACCGGCGTGACCGTGTAGAGGATCTCCAACGGCATGTTGAACCGGGTCTGCACGGGCAGCTTGTCGCCGCGCTTGCGGTACCGCACGATGCACCAGAAGATCAGGCCCCAGACGAAGAACCCGACGACCAGGGCCGCGATCACCGAGGCGATCCACAGGTCGTACATCCTGTGAGCCTGCGGGGTGATGCCGCCCTGCGGCCATCCGAAGCCGTCGAAAGCGCTTCCGATCCCGGTCAACGAACAGCCCGACAGCAGGGCCAGCAGCATGGCACCACCGACACCGAGCCCGGCTAGCCGTACGACGCGCGGCCGTGCGACCGAACTCCTTGAGACCACCTGCTCCTGCCTCCCTAGAGCACCGCCCGGTGCGAAAATCCGGACACCGGCGGCAAGGTGTCACCGACGGTCGCACACTACTCGACCTGGCCCGGCCACCCGTTTACCGGGGGTCCGATCATCGAGGTACCCGCGCAACCACTGATCATGTGGACGATACCGTCCTGAAGATGGAATTCAGGGCTGTTCATGCCGGTGCGCCCACCTACCTCGACGCGGCCACTGCGGCGCCCCTGCATCCCGTGGCCCGCCAGGCGCTGCTCGCCGCCCTCGAGGACGGCTGGGCCGACCCCGACCGGCTCTACGCCGCGGGCCGGCGGGCCCAGCAGCTGCGGGAGGCGGCACAGGCCACCGTCGCCGAGTGCCTGGGCGTACGCCCGGACGAGCTCTCCTTCCACCCCTCCGGCACGGCCGCGGCGCACGCCGCCGTGCTGGGCGGGCTGGCGGGACGCGCGAGGGCGGGGCGCACGCTCGTGCACTCGGCCGTCGAGCACTCCGCGGTGCTGCACGCCGCGGCGCGGGGCGAGGCCGTGCCGGTCGGCGTCGACATCCTCGGGCGGCTCGACCTGGACGCCTGGCGCGCCGCGGTCGCGGGTACCGGGGTGGCGCTCGCCGCCCTGATCAGCGCCAGTCACGAGGTCGGCACCGCGCAGCCCGTGGCGGCCGCCGCGGAGGCCTGCGCCGAGGCCGGGGTGCCGCTCTACGTCGATGCCGCCCAGTCGGTCGGACGCTGCACGGTGCCGCCGGGCTGGTCCCTGCTGACGGCCAGCGCGCACAAGTGGGGCGGCCCGCCGGGCGTCGGCGTGCTCGTGGTGCGCAAGGGCGTGCGGTGGCTGGCGCCGTACCCGGGTGATGATCATCACCGGCCGCGGCCGGTGGGTGCGCTCGATCTGCCGGCGGTCGTCGCGGCCGCGGCGTCGCTGCGGGCCGTGCTGGCCGAGGCGGACGCGGAGGCCGTGCGGCTGTCGGGGCTGGTGGAGAAGATCAGGGTGACCGTCGCGGCGACCGTGCCCGATGTGGAGGTCGTCGGCGACCCCGTCGAGCGGCTGCCGCACCTGGTGACCTTCTCCTGCCTGTACGTCGACGGCGAGGCCCTGCTGCACGCGCTGGACCGGCACGGCTTCGCGGTCTCCTCAGGCTCCTCGTGCACCGCCTCGACGCTGCGGCCCAGCCACGTGCTGGAGGCGATGGGCGTGCTCAGCCACGGCAACGTACGGGTGTCGCTGCACCGCGGCACCAGCGAGGACGACGTCGACCGCTTCCTGGCGGTGCTGCCCGGCGTGGTCGCGGAGATCCGGAAGGAGGCGGGGATGTGATCGAGGTGGACTCCCGCGGCCGGCGCTGCCCGCTGCCGATCATCGACCTCGCGAAGCGGATGCCGTCCGTCGAGGTCGGCGCGGTGATCCGGGTGCTGGCGGACGACCCGGCGGCGGCCAACGACATCCCGGCGTGGTGCCGGATGAAGGGCCACGACTACCTGGGCAGCCCGGAGCCGGACGCCTACGAGGTGCGCAGGGTCAGGTAGTCGACGACGGGTTCGACCGGCTTCTCGGCCAGGAACGTGTCCACGACCAGCCGCGGGCCGGGATAGGGCTCGTACTCGGCCTGGCGCTCGAGCACCCGCACCCAGTCGGGGATGCCGTCGTGCGCCCGGGCCGCATAGCGGGCCTCGACCCGGCGGCGGTGCTCGGCGTCGTCGCCGCAGACCACCTCGACGACCCGGAGCGGGACGTCGAGGTGTTCCGCGAGCTCGGTCCAGAGCTGCCGGGCCGCCTTCACCGGGTTCACCGCGTCGATGATCACGTGGTGACCCATTCTGAGCTGGGTCTCGGCCAGCGCCGCCACCACCCCGTACGCGGCGAAGCCGGGCCGGGGTTCGGTGACGTCGTAGGCCTGCATCGTGAAGTCGACGGTGTCGACGGCGAGCACCGCGGCCGGCAGAACCGCCCCCACCTGCCGGGCGAGGGTGCTCTTCCCCACTCCCGGCAGACCGGCGAAGACGGCGAGGACCATCGGTGCTACACCGTGGCCGGCAGGTGCGGCTGGATCTCCGCGGCCGCCGCGTCACCGTACGAGTCGGCGAGGCGCTTGAGGAAGAAGTCCGCCTTCACGTCGTATTCCTGCGGGCCGACGGTCTCGAGGACCAGGGCGGCCACCAGCGAACCGACCTGCGCGGCCCGCTCGAGGCCGACGCCCCAGCCCAGCGCCGCGAAGAAGCCGGCCCGGAAGCCGTCGCCGACGCCGGTCGGGTCCTCGGGGATGACGTCGCAGGCGACCGGCACGTGGATGCGCTCGATGTCGCGGCCGGTGATCTCGACGCCGTCCTTGCCCAGCGTGGTGACGCGGACCTTGACCTGCTCGAGAACCTGCTCGCTGGTGAGACCCGCCTTGGTCTCCAGCAGCGAACGCTCGTAGTCGTTGGTCATCAGGTAGTCCGCGCCGCTGATCAGCGTCATCACGTCGCTGCCGTCCATGCGGGCGAGCTGCTGCGACGGGTCGGCGGCGAACGAGTAGCCGCGGGCCCGGCACTCCTGCGAGTGGCGGATCATGGCGGCCGGGTCGTTGGCGCTGACCAGCACCAGGTCGAGTCCGCCGGCGCGCGCCGCGACCGGTGCGAGCTCGATGTTGCGGGCCTCGCTCATCGCGCCGGCGTAGAACGACGCGATCTGGTTGAGGTCGTCGTCGGTGGTGCAGACGAAGCGGGCCGTGTGCGCGATCTCGCTGACGTGCACCGAGTCGCAGTCGACGCCGTGGCGCTCGAGCCAGGACCGGTAGTCGGCGAAGTCGGCACCGACCGCCCCGACCAGGATCGGGCTGAGGCCGAGCTTGCCCATGCCGTAGGCGATGTTCGACGCCACGCCGCCGCGCCGCACGACCAGGTCGTCGACCAGGAACGAGAGCGAGACCTTGTGCAGCTGGTCGGCGATGAGCTGTTCGGCGAACCTGCCGGGGAAGTGCATCAGATGGTCTGTGGCGATCGAGCCGGTAACGGCGATCTTCATGTCGGCCCTCGAGGTCGGGTGCGATTACCGGGTGAGCCTACCGGCCCTGGGGACGGACGCCATCCCGGCGTCACCTGGCGGACACGCGAAAGGGCCGCCCCCGCAAACCGGGGACGACCCTCATCGCTGGACGATCAGTGGAACGAGTCACCGCAGGCGCACGAGTTCTGCGCGTTCGGGTTGTCGATCGTGAAGCCCTGCGCGTCGATGCGGTCGGCGAAGTCGATCGTGGCACCCGCCAGGTAGGGCGCGCTCATCCGGTCGACGACCACCTCTACCCCGTCGAAGTCCGAGACGACGTCGCCGTCCAGCGACCGCTCGTCGAAGAAGAGCTGGTACCGCAGGCCCGAGCAGCCACCGGGCTGCACGGCGATGCGCAGGCGCAGGTCGTCGCGACCTTCCTGCTCGATGAGGCCCTTGACCTTGACAGCCGCGACGTCGGTCAAAATGACGCCGGTCGGCGCGGCCGTGGTGGCCTCGGTCGACTCGGTGTGCGCTTCAGTGGTCACGTTGCGGTTCTCCCTGCCGGTCCGGTGATGTGCCGTACCGACCAACGCTAGCGCTGTTCCGGTGTATTCCCAATCGCCTTGGCCGAGATGTCGAACACCTGCTCAGCGGCTCCATTGCCGGGCGAGCCTCGCGGCGATCTCGCGCACGCCCCGGGCGGGCTCGGCCAGCGCCCGCTCCTCGGAGCCGAAATGATCCACGAGCGCGTATGTCTCGGTGACGCCGGCGCCGGCCGCCTCGCGGTGGCCGGTCTCGTTGCGCCCGGCCACGACCACGCAGGGCAGGCCCCGGTCGCGGGCGCCGTTCGCGATGCCGGCCGCCACCTTGCCGCGCAGCGACTGGTGGTCGAAGGAACCCTCGCCGGTGATCACCAGGTCGGCGGCGTCGAGCTGCTCCTCGAGGCCGATCAGGGTGGTGACCAGCCCGATGCCGGAGACCACCCGGGCGCCGAGGGCCAGCAGGGCGGCGCCGATCCCGCCGGCCGCGCCGCCGCCGGGCAGCGTGCGGAGCTCCCCGATGTCGAAGGCCTTCTCCAGCACGCCCGCGAAGTGATCCAGGGCGGCGTCGAGCCGCAGCACGTCCTCCCTGGTGGCGCCCTTCTGCGGGCCGTAGACGCTGCTGGCGCCGTGCAGGCCGGTCAGCGGGTTGTCGACGTCGGTGGCGGCCACCAGGCGCACCTGACGCAGCCGGGGCAGGCCACCGAGCCCGGCCGCGGTGATCAGCGGCGCCCCGCCGTACGGCAGGGCGTAGCCGCTCTCGTCGACCGGCGCGGCGCCGAGCGCGGCGAGCATCCCGGCGCCGGCGTCGTTGACCGCCGAGCCGCCCAGCCCCACCACGATCTCCGCGGCGCCGGCCTCCACCGCCGCGGCGAGCAGCAGGCCCAGGCCGTACGAGGTGGCGGCGTTGACGTCGCGCTCCTGGCGGGCCAGCAGGTGCAGGCCGCAGGCCTGTGCGCTCTCCACGTAGGCCGTGGTGCCGACCAGCAGGACCTCGCCGGCCACCGGGCGGCCGAGGGGGTCGACGGTGGCGACGCGCACCCGGCGGCCGTCGAGCGCGGCGGCGAGCACCTCGACGAATCCCGGCCCGCCGTCGGAGAGCGGGCGCAGCACGGTCTCGTCGCCCGGTGCCGCCTCGTGCCAGCCCTCGGCGACGGCGGCGGCGGCCTCGGCGGCCGACAGCGTGCCCGCGAACTTGTCCGGGCAGATGAGTACGCGCACGCTGCGAAGGTACAGGTATCGCACAGGTAGGCATGAAACGGTTGAGACATGGCTACCCTCATGCAGCGACTGCAGATGTTCCTGCGCAGCCCCAAGGGGCAGCGCCTCGTCCAGCAGGGTCAGCGCCAGCTGGCCAAGCCGGAGAACCAGGCACGGCTTCGCAAGATCGCGACGCGGCTGCAGAACCGCCACCGCTGAGTGCCATAGGACACCCTTTCGGCAACCGACGGCACGGCAACGTTGTGGAAACATGGTCACCGTGACGTCGACCTGGACCGAACCCGGAAACACCGCAACGGCGCTGCTGCTGCTCGGCCGCGGCACCGACCCCGCCAGCGAGCGCGGGGTCGACTGCCCCGGCGACCTGCCGGCGCCGAGCGACCCCGACCTCGTCGCCCGCGCCACCGCCGCCAAGGCCGCGCTCGGCGACCGGGTCTTCGTGCTCGGCCACCACTACCAGCGCGACGAGGTGATCCGGTTCGCCGACGTCACGGGCGACTCGTTCAAGCTGGCCCGCGAGGCCGCGGCCCGGCCGGAGGCGGAGTTCATCGTCTTCTGCGGCGTGCACTTCATGGCCGAGAGCGCGGACATCCTCACGGGTCCCGACCAGCGCGTCGTGCTGCCCGACCTGGCGGCGGGCTGCTCGATGGCGGACATGGCCGTGCTCGGCCAGGTCGAGACCGCCTGGGACGAGTTCACCGACCTGGGCATCGTCGACGATGTCGTCCCGGTGACCTACATGAACTCCTCGGCCGACATCAAGGGCTTCGTCGGGCGCAACAACGGGGTCGTCTGCACCTCCTCCAACGCCGAGCGCGCCCTGACCTGGGCCTTCGAGCGGGGCGAGAAGGTCTTCTTCCTGCCCGACCAGCACCTCGGCCGCAACACGGCGGTCCGGGAGATGGGCTTCGACCTCGACGACTGCGTGCTCTACGACCCGCACAAGCCGCACGGCGGGCTCACCCCCGAACAGCTCCGCGACGCCAAGATGATCCTCTGGCGCGGCCACTGCTCGGTGCACGGCCGCTTCACCATGGACAGCGTCCGCGAGGTCCGCGAGCGGGTGCCCGGCGTCCGCGTGCTGGTACACCCCGAGTGCCGGCACGACGTCGTCAGCGCGGCCGACGAGGTCGGCTCGACCGAGTACATCATCAAGGCCCTGGAAGCGGCGCCTGCCGGTTCGGCCTGGGCAATCGGCACCGAACTCAACCTCGTACGCCGAATGGCGCTCGCCCACCCGGACAAACAGGTCATGTTCCTGGACCGGACCGTGTGCTACTGCTCGACCATGAACCGCATCGATCTCCCGCACCTCGTGTGGGCGCTCGAAGAGCTCGTGGCGGGCCGGGTTCCCAACCAGATCACCGTCGACGCCGACACCGCGAAGTACGCCCGGGCGGCCCTCGACCAGATGTTGGCGCTTCCGTAAATATTTAACTCTCCGTAATCGGTGGCGAGCCGTCTGCACGCCTGTACCTTTCTGTTGCCTTAATCATCAGCAATTCGTGCCGCGCTAGGCGTTGTGGCGATTTCTGCACTGGTCACTCAGGGCTATGCTGCCCGGGCGGCAGCCGCTGGTCCCCCACCGTCGGCTGCATCCCTATCCGCATCCGGGCGTGCTCGCGCGCCCGCCTTTGGAGGTTGCGTTGACCGACGACGTCCTGGCCGTACACGGCGGTGCGCCGCTGCACGGACAGATCCGGGTCCGTGGCGCCAAGAACCTGGTTTCCAAGGCCATGGTGGCCGCCCTGCTGGGCGAGACACCCAGCCGGCTCTTCGACGTGCCGCGCATCCGGGACGTGGAAGTCGTCCGTGGCCTGCTCGGCCTGCACGGCGTCAAGGTCAGTGACGGCGCCGACGACGGCGAACTCGTCATGGACCCCACGAACGTGGAGAGCGCCAGCAGCGACGAGATCAACGTGCACGCCGGCTCGAGCCGGATCCCGATCCTGTTCTGCGGCCCGCTGCTGCACCGGCTCGGCCACGCGTTCATCCCGGATCTGGGCGGCTGCCACATCGGGCCGCGCCCGATCGACTTCCACATCCAGGCGCTGCGCCAGTTCGGTGCGGTCGTCGACAAGACACCCGAGGGCATGCACCTCACCGCGCCGAACGGGCTGCACGGCACCAAGCTCGAGCTGCCGTACCCGAGCGTCGGCGCCACCGAGCAGGTGCTGCTCACGGCGGTACGCGCCGAGGGCGTCACCGAGCTGCGCAACGCGGCCATCGAGCCGGAGATCATGGACCTGATCTGCGTGCTGCAGAAGATGGGCGCCATCATCACGGTGCACACCGACCGGGTCATCGAGATCCTCGGCGTGCCGAAGCTGCACGGCTACAACCACAAGCCGATCCCGGACCGGATCGAGGCCGCGAGCTGGGCGGCCGCCGCGCTCGCCACCCGTGGCGAGATCGAGGTGCTGGGCGCGCAGCAGGCCGACATGATGACGTTCCTGAACGTCTTCCGCTCGATCGGCGGCGAGTTCGAGATCACCGACGCCCGGGTGGCCCGCACCGGCGTGACCGGCGTCGAGGGTGGCATCAAGTTCTGGCACCCGGGCGGCGAGCTCAACGCCGTCGCGCTGGAGACGGACGTGCACCCCGGCTTCATGACCGACTGGCAGCAGCCCCTGGTGGTCGCGCTGACCCAGGCCCGCGGCCTGTCGATCATGCACGAGACCGTGTACGAGCAGCGCCTGGGCTACACCGAGGCGCTGAACACCATGGGCGCGACGATCCAGGTCTACCGCGACTGCCTCGGCGGCACCCCGTGCCGCTTCGGCCGGCGCAACTTCAAGCACTCAGCGGTCATCGCGGGCCCGAGCAAGCTGCACGCCGCCGACCTGGTGATCCCGGACCTGCGGGCCGGCTTCAGCCACCTGATCGCGGCGCTGGCGGCCGAGGGCACGTCCCGCGTCTACGGCGTCGACCTGATCAACCGCGGCTACGAGGACTTCGAGGGCAAGCTGGCCGCCCTGGGCGCGCTCGTCGAACGGGTCTAGTCCTTTCGTCTGCATTCAATGGGAACCGCGCCGACAAACGTCGGCGCGGTTTCGGCTTTGCGGGGCCTCTTGGCTACGCTGCTGGGGTGCCCTCGCTGTTTCGCCGAAAGTCCGCCGACCTCGTCGCCGACGCCACCTCCACGGTGACCTCCGAGCCCGAGCAGTCGACCGCGTCCAAGCCCAAGGCCTACACGCCCTCGAAGAAGGAGCTGGGCGTCGCCACGCCGAAGCGCACCAGCGCCCAGCGCCGGCACGACACGGCGGCGGCCCCGGCCAACCGGCGCGAGGCATACAAGCAGATGCGCGAGCGCCAGCGGGTGGAGCGCGCGGAGGCCTCGGCCGGCATGCGGGCCGGCGACGAGCGCTACCTGCTGGCCCGCGACCGCGGCCCCGAGCGTGCGCTGGTGCGCAACATCGTCGACTCCAAGCGCACGGCGGGCACCTGGTTCTTCGCCGGCGCCATCATCGTCTTCATCGGCTCGACCGGCGCCATGCCACAGGCGGTCCAGCTCGGCGCCAACCTGCTCTGGGCGATCCTGGCCATCGCGGTGGTCGTCGACAGCGTGCTGATCTCCCGCCGGGTCAAGAACCTGGTCTCGACCCGCTTCCCGGACACGACGCAGCGGATGGGCTCGCTCTACCTCTACGGCATCATGCGCGGGCTGACGTTCCGCCGCATGCGCGTCCCGAAGCCCCAGGTGGATCTGGGCGCCAAGATCTGATCGGGGCGGCCGGTCACTCGACACCGGCCAGGCGGAGAAGCGCGGCCGTGGCCGCGGCCGCGAGCACCACCACGACGAACGGGGCGCGGCGCCAGGCGAGCAGCGCCCCGACGACGACTCCCGCCGGGCGGGCGACGCCCGCGAACGACGCACCCTCCATCAGCGCCGCCGTCGTGGCCAGCGCCGCCAGCAGCGACGCCGCCGCCATCGGGAGCAGGCGCTGGAGGCGATCGGAGAGTTCGAGCCGGTCGCGCAGCAGGACGCCGCTGAGCCGCATCGTGTAGGTGCCGACGGCCAGGGTCAGGATCGCGGCGATCAGCACGGCGCCTCCTCGGTCTCGACGCGACGCCCGGCGCCCGTGACCGGCCCAGCCTCCGCGACCTGCCCGGCCTCCGCGACCTGCCCGGCGCGGCGGCGCGGCAGGAAGACCGCGCACAGGCCCAGCAGCGCGAACAACACGGGCAGCCCGGCCGGCAGCACCGGCGTCAGTGCCACCGCCACCGCCGCGCCCACCAGCGCCACCACGCGGGTGTCGCGGTCACGCAGCGACGGCAGGATCAGGGCGATCAGGCCCGCCGGGAAGGCCGCGTCCAGGCCCAGCGCGGCCGGGTCACCCGCCGCGCCGCCGAGCCAGACGCCCAGCGCCGAGCCCAGGTTCCACGACGTGAACAGCGTGATGCCGATCAGCCAGTACGTGCGGCGGCGCCGGGACGGGTCCTCCTCGGCGAGCGTGAAGGCCACCACCTCGTCGGTCATCAGGTGGCTGCCGATCAGCCGGTCCCGCCAGCGGGGGCCGACGGTGGCCGAGACCGCGAGGCCGAACGGCAGGTGGCGTGCGTTCAGCAGCAGGCCCGCGAGGACGGCGGCGAGGGGGTTGCCGGCCGCGATCAGGCCCACCGCGAGGAACTGGGCGCCGCCCGCGAACACCGCCGCCGACATCAGGAACGGGACCCAGGTCGGCAGCCCGTACGCGATCGTGATGGCCCCGAACGACGCACCCACCGCGACCATCGCCGCCGCGATCGCGGCCGCGTCGCGGAGCAGGGCCCGATCCGGTGTTCGGCTTGGCGTACGCATGGTTCAAAATAATGAACGACTGCCGTATCGTTCGTCAAACCGAACGACCCGATCGACGGAGTGAACATGTCGCAGCCCGCTCCCCCGCTGGCCACCATCGCCGCGGCACTGCGCCGCGAGCGCGACCGCGTCGGCATCTCCCTGGCCGAGCTGGCCCGGCGGGCGGGCCTGGCCAAGTCGACGCTCTCCCAGCTGGAGTCCGGCACCGGCAACCCCAGCGTGGAGACGCTGTGGTCGCTCGGGGTCGCGCTGGGCGTGCCGTTCAGCCGGCTGGTCGAGCCGCCCGCTCCGCTGATCCGGGTGGTCCGGGCCGGCGAGGGGCCGCGGCTGCAGTCGGACCACGCCGACTTCTTCGCCACGCTGCTCGCCGCCGGCAGCACACACGCGCGCCGCGACCTGTACGTCATGGAGCTCGAGCCGGGCGGTTCGCGGCAGGCCGAGGCGCACCTCGCCGGCAGCATCGAGCACCTGGTCGTCGCGGCGGGGCGGCTGCGGACCGGACCGGAGAACGAGGAGATCGACCTCGGACCGGGCGACTACGTGACCTTCCCCGGCGACGTCCCGCACCGCTACGAGGCCCTCGAACCGGGCACCTGGGCCGTGCTGGTGATGGAACACCGCTAGGACGCGTACAACCGGGCCACCACGTCCTCGATGTCCGGTTCGACCAGGGAGAGGTCCCGCAGGGATGCCAGCGCCGCCAGCCGGCCGACCACCGGACCCGCGGTGTCGGCCAGCAGGTCGAACGACGCGCGGTGGCCGTCCGCCTCCAGCGAGACCAGCGTCGCACCCTCGACCGTGAACCCCGGCGGCAGCGGCGCGTCCAGGTCCACGACGAGGCGGCGGCGGGAGCCGTACCGGGCGTGCAGGGCCTCGATCGTGCCGTCGTGGACGACCCGGCCGTGGTCGATGACCACCAGCCGCCCGCAGAGCCGCTCGATGTCGGCGAGGTCGTGCGTGGTCAGCACCAGCGTGACGTCGCCGGTGGCGCCCAACTCGGCCAGGAACGACCGGACCGCCTGCTTGCTCACCACGTCCAGGCCGATGGTCGGCTCGTCCAGGAACAGCACCTCCGGCCCGTGCAGCAGCGCCGCGGTGAGCTCGCCGCGCATCCGCTGGCCCAGCGAGAGCTGCCGGACCGGAGTGTCGAGGAACCCGTCCAGGTCCAGCAGGGCGACACAGCGGCGCAGCCGGGCCGCGTGCTCCGCGGCCGGCACCCGGTAGATGTGCTGGAGCAGGCCGAACGACTCGCGCAGCGGCAGATCCCACCAGAGCTGGGAACGCTGGCCGAAGACCACCCCGATGCGCAGCGCCAGCCGGGTGCGCTGCGGCACCGGCCGCAGCCCGCACACCGACACCTCGCCGGAGGACGGGGTGAGCACGCCGGTCAGCATCTTCAGCGTGGTCGACTTGCCCGCACCGTTGGGGCCGATATAGCCGACCATCTCGCCGCGCTCGATGCGCAGGTCGATGCCGTCGACGGCGGCAACGGTGCGTTTCTCGCGGCGCAGGCGGCCCGCCTTCACCCGTACGACGAAGTCCTTGCGCAGACCGCGCATCTCGATGACCGCCATGTCGCTCCCGTTCCCGCCGTTCACGACCCGGTGCTCCGGTAGTGCCGGATGCCGGTACGCCAGACGACGGCCGCGAGGGCGGCCGCGAGCAGCGCGACCAGCGGGGATGCGAAGCCCGCCCAGGCCGGCATGCCGAGCGGATCGGCCCGGCCCAGCAGCGCCAGCGCCGGCTGATAGGCCACGAACCCGAAACCCAACCCGTACGCGAAGACGAGCCGGAACCACCCCGAGTACACCGGGATCGGGTACGCGGTGAAGTCCCGCCCGCCGTAGGTGAACGCGCTGCCGACCTCGCCGGAGTCGACCCACCAGAACGCCAGGCTGGCGCTGAGCACGAAGATCGAGGCGAAGAAGACCGCCCCGGCGAGCGGCGCCACCACCAGCAGCGCCACCCGCGCCGGGGTCCAGTCCACGTGATTGATCCGCAGCGCAACGGCGAGCACCGCGAAGCCGAACGGGAGCCGCAGGGCCTTGCGCAGGGGCAGATCCATCAGGACCAGCTGGACGAGCGCGCTCAGCGGCCGGACCAGGACCGCGTCCATCGTGCCGGTGCGCACGTACGTCTTGAGCCGGTCGATGTTGCCGACGGCGAAGTCGGCGAGGGCGAACGCGCAGGACGACAGGCTGACGATCAGCACACCCTCGGGCAGGGTGAAGCCGGCGACGGTGGTCGTGACCTGGAAGATCACCACGACCGCGAACACGTCGAGCGCCGTACCCCCGATGTTGGTGATCATCTCCACCGCGAACGACGCCCGGTACGAGGTGACCGAGCGCCACTGCCCGCCCAGCAGGGCGGCGTACGCCCGCAACTCAGCCACCCTGCGCCACCAGCCGGCGCTCGGCGCGACGCTGCACCAGCACGCAGAGCGCGAGCAGCGCGCCGGCCCAGGCCGCCTGGAGCCCGACGAGCCCGAACTGCAGCGGCACCGGATCCCGCTCGATCAGCACGTCGAGCGGCGTCTGCATCAAACCTGGAAACGGCGTGGCGACCCACAAAGTCACGGCCAGCCAGTCGGGCAGAAAGCGCAGCGGGAAGTAGAGGCCGGCCAGCACGCCCGCGGCGAGCGTCCACAGCATGATCGGCCCGCGGGCGTCGTGCAGCCAGTAGGCGGTGGCGTTGACCAGGAACCGCGCGCCCAGGCTGCCCACGACGGCGAGCAGGACCGAGAGCCCGAACAGCGGCACGGTGAACCAGCGCCCCGGCAGGTAGAGGTCGAAGAAGACCAGGCCGACCACGAGCGGCGGCACGAACCGGAAGACCATGCCGTGCAGGGCACGGCCGAGGTCGGGTGCGAGGTATCCGGTCACCGGATGGATCGGGCGCAACAGGTCGGCGGTCACCTCACCCGTTCGGATCCGATCGGACAACTCTGTCCAACCCCAGAGTGAAACTACGGTGAGCAACCCCTGTCCGACCCAGACGAAAGTGGCCAGTTGGTCCGGGCGGTAACCTGCGGGCGTCCCGTCCACCGCGCCCGCCGCGACGGCGAGTAGGACGTAGCAACGGAGGAACCCGAAGACGATGTTGGTGAACGATCCGGCTATGGTCGCCTGCCGGTAGGTGGCGTACCTCCGGAAACCCGACCATGCGAGAGCACCGAACGTAGTGAAGGAGTCCCGGAACGGGCGGCGTGTAGAGATCTCAGGCACCCTGGCGTCGAGCCCGTCCACGCCGTTAATCTCCTCTCACAACCCCCCGCAGCGGAGCCGGGCGACTGTACCCGGTGCACCGCCCTGCCACCGAGCAATTTCCGACAAGGTGGATTTTCGTCGTGACGGAGCGTAGCCAGACATCCGGCGCCCAGAGGGCTGCCCGATGAACGGTTGGAGCTCGCATTCCGGTGCGAACCGGTGGGACGACGAGCCGGCCTGGGTGTACGAGATCACCTGGGAGTGGGAGCCGCTGCCCGGGCAGCGCTACCCCGGCGACCCGGGCCGCCGCCGCGCCGTGCACCACCCCGTCTACGACGCGTCCCGCGCGGCAGAGGCCGCCTCGCAGTGGGACGCCGACTTCCGCCAGATCGCACAGGCCTCCGGACCGCCGTCGCCGTCGCCGTCCTCCGGCGGGCCGTCGACGGCCCGGCCGGTCTCGCCCGCCGCGGGCCGCGCCTCCGTCGGCCGTCCGCCCCTGCCGCCGCCGTCCTGGTCCGGCCCGGATCAGCCCGTCTCCGGACCGCGTACGCCGTACGTGGCCGGCTCCTCGCCGCAGCAGCCCCAGCAGCCGTCGCGGCCGGGGCCGTCGTGGAACCGGCCGGTCCCGCTGCCCGAGCGGCTGCCCGGTGCCGAGCACCGCCAGCAGCGGCCGCCGGCGGAGCGGCCGCAGTCGGCCCCGCCGATGTACGGCGCCGCCCGCCCGGGTCCCGCCCCGCGGCCGGCCCCGCAGGATCCACGGTTCCAGGACGCCCGGCACCCGCAGGGCGCCGACCCGCGTCTCCCGCATCCGCATCCGCAGCCGCACGACGCCCGGCCCGGCGGTGCGCGGCCCGAGCCGGATCCGCGGTTCGCGGACCTCCGCCACCCCGGACCGCACCAGCCCGCACCGCAGCAGGACCCGCGATTGGACCAGCGGCACCCGGGCGCCCGGCCCGGCGCGGAGCCGCAGGCCGCTCCGTGGCCCGGCACCCAGGCGCGACCCGCTCCCCGGCCGGCGGCACAGGACGACCCGCGCTACGGAGCGCGACCGACGTCCTCGCCGGCGGCCCACCAGCCGGCCCGGCCGGTCAGCCACGAGACGCCGGCCTATCAGGGCCCGGGCCAGGCGACGCCGGTCGCGCCTTACCAGGCCCCGCGGCCGACGGCGCCGGACCCGTCCTGGGCGCCGCCCGTCGATCCCCGGCCCGCCACGCCGCTCGGGCCGCGGTCCGCACCGCCGCAGGCCGAGCCGCGCCCGGCGCGCGTCTCCCGGCACAGCGCGGAGCCGCCGACGGACCCGCGCTTCGCCGCCCCGCTGCGCGCGATGCCGCCGGCCGAACCGCAGCAGCCGCGGTCGGCTCCGCCCGCGGCGCGCCCGGCGGCCTACGCTCCCCCGCCGCCCGCGCACTCGGCACCGCCCGCGCACTCCGCACCGCCCGTGCACTCCGCACCGCCCGCGCCGTTGGCTCCGGCGGCCTACTCCGCGCCGCCGGTCCGGCCGGTGGAGCCGGCACAGCTGCCGTCCGTCCCGGGTACCGGGCAGCCGGGGCCGATGGCTCCCGCGGCCTACTCCGCGCCGCCCGCGACGCCGGTCCGGCCCGTTTCGGCTCCGGTGCCGGTGCCGCCGGTGGCTTCGCAGCAGCAGGCGCCGCCCGTGGTCCGGCCCACGCCGGCTCAGCCCGCGCACTATCGCCCGGCCCCGCCGGCGCACCCCTACGAGCCGCAGCCGCGTCATGCGCCCCCGCCCGACGAGCGGCACGCGTTGCAACCGCCCTACGCGGCCCCGGTACCGCCGGCGCCGCAGGACGTCGAGCCGGCCGGCGCCGCCCCGGCGCGGTCGTCGGTTCCGCCCGCCACCGCGCCGCCCGCTCAGCCGGCTGCCCCGGCGCCGGTCTCTCCCGCCCCGTCGGCGCCGGCCGCGCCGTCGGGCTGGTTCAGCGGCGACGACCCGGCGTCCGGCACGGCGGCGGCCGGCACGGCCGCACCCGACGCGGCGGACCCGATCACGGCTGGCCCCGCACCCGACGGCGGGCACGCGGCGCAGGCTCCGGCCGAACCCGCCGCCGCCGAGGCCACCGACGACGAGCCGCGCGGCCTCGGCTGGCTCCTCTCGCTGAGCGGCCTCGGCGCGGTCACGCCCGAGCCCGAACCCGCGCCGGTTCCGCCGGCGCCAGCCGAGCCGCTCGCCGAGACGACGGCCGCCGCCCCGATCAGCGGCGCGGCCGCGGACGGCGGCACCACCGCGGAGGACGGCACCACCGCCGACGGCGGCGTGCCGGACAGCGCGACGCCCGCCGGCGAGGAGCCCACGAAGCAGGACTGGTTCTCACCCACCACCGAGACCCGCCTGGTCATCCCGGACGACGCCACCGGACATCCGGCGGAGGCCGAGGAGCCGGAGGTCGTCCCGTCCGACGCGGCGACCACGGAGAGCGCGCCGCCCGCCGCCGAGCCGGCGCCGGCCGAGGCCGGCCCGGCGCACACCGACGCGCCGGAAGCCGACGAGCCCGGATCCGGCGACACCCGGCCGGAAGCCGTGACGCCGCAGGCCGAAGAGGCGCCGCAGGCCGAAGAGGCAGAGCCCGGCGAAGCCCGGGCCGACGGTACTGAGAACGAGCCGGTCGCCGTCGTCGAGACTCCCGCCGAGCGGACGGCCCCGGAGGAGCCGGTCGGCGCCGACAGCGCGCCCGGATCCCCGGACGAGACCACGCCCGCGCCCGAGGCGGGCTTCCCCGGCGGCCCGATCGCCCCGGAGGACGCCGGCACACCGGTGAAGGCCACCGTGCCCGACGCCGCCCCGGCCGACGCCACCGTGCCCCAGGCCGCCCCGGCCGACGCCACCGTGCCCCAGGCCACCCTGACCGACGCCACTCCGGCCGAGGCCACCGTGGTCGAGGACACCCCGGTCGAGGACGCCGTGGTCGAGGACGCCGTGGTCGAAGTCCCGCCGGCCGCCGACGCGGTGATCGAGGCCCTCGTCGTTGATGAGGTCGTTGACGAGGCCGCCGACGACGGACCCGCCGATCTTCAGGCCACCACCGACGAACCCGCGGCGGCCGCCGCGGAACCGACCGAAGCCGAGCCGTCGAAGACCGGAGCAGCCACCGGCGACCTCGAGCCCACCGCCGAGAAGCCGGTCGATGCGACACCCGAGACGGCTCCCGGCGCGGCCGAGACCCTCCCGGACGAGTCGAGTGCTGACGAGCCGCAATCCGACGACCCGGAACGGGCCGAACCCGCCCTGTCCGCGCCCACCACCGACCCGGCCACGGATGGGCCCGCTCCGGATCCGGTCGAGTCGAGCGACGACGCGGTCGCGGAGAGCACGGACGACGAGGCGGTCGCGGAGAGCACGGACGACGAGACCGCCCCGGCACGTACCGGCGACGACGACGTGGTGCCGACGCCGAGCATGCAGTTGCCGGCGCTGTCGGTTCCACCGCCGCCCGAGCCCGAACTCGAGCCCCTGCGCCGCCGCGCCGATCCCGAGCAGGTGCTGACCACGTACCCGTGGAAGTTTGATCCGCTCACCCTGCGTGAGGTGATCGACGACCCGGACCGGCTCCTCGACGTGCGGGACCGGCTCAGCGACAAGCTCGAGTACGCGGAGCGCGACACCGTGCGCGCCCGCCTGCTCAGCCTGCGCGCCGTCGTCTCCCGCGTGCTCGGCGACCTCGGCCGGGCCCTCGCCGACGGCCGGGAGGCGCTGCGGCACGCCGAGGCGACCGGCGAGCTGCGGCGTACCGCGATCGTGCAGGCCCGGCTCGCGCACGTTCAGCAGTGGCGGGGCGACTTCGCCGAGGCCGACCGGATGTTCGAGGAGGCCAACTCCGTCGAGCTGCCCGACCGGCTGCGGGCCGAGATGCACGTGCAGGCCGGCAAGTCCTGCTACGAGCAGGGCCGCTATCTCGAGGCCTGCAACCACTTCGAGGCCGCGCTCGAGCTGCGCCGGGTCGAGGACCCGGACCTGGTCGCCCGCACCGAGGCCGCGCTCGACGCCGTCATGGCTCGGGTGGAGGAGGCCGGCTGGGGTCCCTATCCGCGCTCGCGCGAGGAGATCCTCCAGCAGAGCCGCCCGCCGCACCCGGCGGTCGACTACGAGTCCGGCTGGCAGGGGTACGCCGACGCCAACGGCGACGTCGTCATCGCCGAGCGGTACGCCGACGCGCAGCCGTTCCACGAGGGAGCCGCCTGGGTGCGCCGGCCCGGCACCAACGCCTGGGAGCTGATCGACGAGACCGGCTCGCTGCTGATCGACTCCTCCAGCGGGTACGTGCAGGCGGGTCCGTTCGGGGACGGCCTGGCCTGGGTGTCGCGGGATCCGTCCGGCGGCTGGTTCGCCGTCGACTGGCACAACCGGGTCATCGTGCCCGGCGGCTTCGACGACGTGCGGCCGTTCCGGCAGGGTCTCGCGGCGGTGCGGCGCGGCGGCTGGGGCGCGATCGACCGGCACGGCCGGATCGTGGTGCAGCCGAAGTTCCGGCGCTTCGCGACCGAGTTGATCGCCGGTGGCCCGGTCGAGGGCTTCACCGCGGACGGTCTGGCGGTCGTCGACGCCGGGGACCGGCTCGGCGTGGTGGACCGGACCGGGCAGTTCCTGGTCGCCCCGATGCACGCGCGACTGGTGATCCATCCGGTGGGCTTCATCATCGGCGACCGCGAGGGCCGGTGGGGCGCGCTCGACCGGCGCGGCGAGCCGATCGTCGACGTCGTGCACGCCCGGGTCGTCGATGTGGCAAACGAGATAGAGCGACTGCTCGCCGACACCCGGCCGGTTCTGTAAGGGGCGGGTAGGGTCGGCCGATATGGAGTTCCGTCACCTCGGCCGTTCCGGCCTCATGGTCAGCGAGATCGCTTACGGCAACTGGATCACCCACGGCTCCCAGGTCGAGGAGGAGGCCGCCGCCAAGTGCGTCAAGGCCGCCCTCGACGTGGGAATCACCACATTCGACACCGCGGACGTCTACGCGGGCACCCGCGCGGAGGAGGTCCTCGGCCGCGCGCTGAAGGGCGAGCGCCGCGAGGGGCTGGAGATCTTCACCAAGGTCTACTGGCCGACCGGCCCCGGCCCGAACGACCGCGGGCTGTCCCGCAAGCACATCATGGAATCGATCGAGGGCTCGCTGCGCCGGCTGCAGCTGGACTACGTCGACCTGTACCAGGCGCACCGCTACGACCATTCGACGCCGCTCGAAGAGACCATGCAGGCGTTCGCCGACATCGTGCACTCCGGCAAGGCCCTCTACATCGGGGTCTCGGAGTGGTCCGCGACCGAGATCCGGGCCGGCTGGGAGCTGGCGCGGGACCTGAAGATCCAGCTGGTCTCGAACCAGCCGCAGTACTCGGCGTTGTGGCGGGTCATCGAGGCCGAGGTGGTGCCGACCTCGATCGAGCTCGGCGTCGGCCAGGTGGTCTGGTCGCCGATCGCGCAGGGCGTGCTGACGGGCAAGTACGAGCCGGGCAAGCAGCCGCCGGCCGGTTCGCGGGCCACCGACGACAAGTCGGGTGCAGACTTCATCGCGCGCTGGCTCAGCGACGAGGTGCTCGGCGCCGTGCAGCGGCTCAAGCCGCTCGCCGAGCAGGCGGGCCTGTCGATGGCCCAGCTCGCGGTGGCCTGGGTGCTGCAGAACTCCAACGTCTCCGCGGCGATCATCGGCGCGTCGCGCCCGGAGCAGGTCTACGACAACGCCAAGGCGTCCGGCGTGAAGCTCGACGACGACCTGATGAAGGCGATCGACGAGGCGCTCGCCGGAGTCACGGAGAGCGACCCGGCGCAGACGGTCAGCCCGGCGAAGCGCCCCTGACACGACAGTGCACCCGGCGCACCCTCACGGGTGCGCCGGGGTCACAGGGACGACCAGAACCGCATGTAGAAGAGCCCGACCTCGCCCAGCCCGTCCGGCACGCCGATCAGGCTCGTGAACCAGCCGACCAGCGCGAAGAACCACTGGTTGATCCGCGACTGCCAGAGCAAGACGAAGAGCAGGATGAATCCGTACGGGGCGAAGAGGTTGTAGGCCCGCTGATACGGCGCGCTCAGCCACGGCTGGAGGATGTTGCCTCCGTCCAGCCCCGGCATCGGCACCAGGTTGAGCAGGCTCGCCGTGACCTGCAGGAACGCCAGCGCCCCCAGGGCCACCCAGAAGTCGCCGTGGCTGCCGCCGACCACCACCCCGCCTGAGCCGTCCCGCATCAGCACCACGTCGTCGCCCGCGCCGAGCGCGAACGGCACCGCCAGCAGCAGCGCGAACACCACGTTCGTCGCCGGGCCGGCCGCGCTGATCAGCGACTGCTTGACCTTGCTCGGGATGTGCGCGTGGTCGACCCAGACCGCGCCGCCGGGCAGACCGATGCCGCCCAGCACCACCGCGACCAGCGGCAGCACGATCGACAGCACGGGGTGCGTGTACTTGAGCGGGTCGAGCCGCAGGTAGCCGCGGTCCGCGACACCCCGGTCGCCCGCGAAGTACGCGACGATGGCGTGCGCGTACTCGTGCAGGCAGAGCGAGAGCACCCAGCCGGAGATGACCAGCAGGAAGACGTCGACCCGCACGTTGCCGTAGGCGGTCCAGGTCATCCACCCGGCGACGGCCGTGATGGCGAGAATCCCGACGAAGACGGGACTCGGCACGAAGGCGCTCTTCGGGGAGCCCCGGGAGACCTGGTAGTTCACTCGGTCGGCAGCAGACTCATCTTGTAGTCGACCCGGTCGTCCTCGACGAGGGTGACCTGGGTGACTCCGGCGGCCGCAAGCTCACGCCACGCCTGACCGATCCATGACTCGGCGTCCGCCTGGCTGCTGAACGTCTCGGTAGGGCCGGCCACCGGCTGCCCGTCGACGCCCTCGTACCGCCAACTCCACGGCATTCCGCCGCCTCCTCAGGTGTCGAACTAAGGTCCTGTTGCCACCCTACGGTGTGCCCGCCGGTGCGACCGGAACGCCTGGGGCCCGCAGGGGCCGGGTCGGCCCCCATGATCGCGGCGCCCGGCCCTAAAGTACGGGGCATGTCTGCTGACGGGTGGCGTTCGATCCTGGTGCTCGGCGGGATCCGGTCCGGCAAGTCCGCGTTCGCCGAGGCGCTGGTCGCGGGCGCCGCGTCGGTCCGCTATGTCGCGACCGCCGCCGGCGCCGAGGACGATCCGGAGTGGCGGGCCCGGATCGAGGCGCATCAGCGCCGCCGGCCGCAGTCCTGGACCACCGAGGAGACCGGTGCGGACCCCGCGGGCCTGACCGCCCTGTTCACCGAGGCCAAGCCCGACGACACCCTGCTCGTGGACGATCTGGGCGGCTGGGTCGCGGCGCTGCTCGACCCCGCCCGGCAGCCGAACGACGACCTGGCGACGGTGAGCGCGCTCGCCGACGCGGTCCGGGCGTGCGCCGCCCGCGTGGTGGTGGTCAGCCCGGAGGTCGGCCTGTCGCTGGTGCCGGTCACGCCGGTCGGCCGGGCGTTCGCGGACGCGCTCGGCACGGCCAACCAGGCGCTCGCCGGCGCGTGCGACCGGGTGGCGTTCGTGGTGGCGGGCCGGCCGACGTGGCTGAAGACCGGACCGGACGCGCCGGGGATCACCACGGACCTGGACGCCGAGAACGGGGCGGCGGAGCAGGTGGACACGCGGGTCACCGCCCCGCCGGCGCCGCAGCCGGCGGTCGCCGCGGCACAGCCGACCCTCGATGCGGCGGCGATGCATGCGGCGATGACCGCGGCCGTGCCGACGCCCGCGACGCCGGCCGCGGCACACCCCCGGACCGGCGACGGCACGGTCATCGAGGCCGGCATGGACATGCCGCTGCCGGACGGCGACGCCGGCCCCGACGCGCGCGACCGCCTCGCCGCCGCGGACCTGCCCGGCGGGGGCCTCGGCGCGCTGGTCGAGGCGGTCGAGTTCGCCGCCGCCACCCAGGCGACGGCCACCCCGCGCCCGTGGGGACCCGCCCGCGTCCTGCTCATCGACGGCCGGCGCGGCGGCGGCGCGGCCGCCGGCGCCGACGTGTCGGACTCCGAGCGCCGGGCCGCGCAGGCCGAGGCCGGCGAGGGCGCCCTTGCCGCCCTGGCCGCGACCGCCGGCGCCGACATCGTGGTCGTCCGGACCCCGGAGACGGGCGCCATGGAGGACGGCCCGGTGCTCGACGCCGAGGCCGTCGACGCGGCGCTGCGGCAGGGCTGGGAGCTCGCCGACGCCGCCGCCGACGAGGGCCGCGACGTGCTGATCCTCGGCTCCTGCGGCGCCGGGACGGAGGCCGCGGCGACGGCCGTGCTCGCCGCCACCACCGGCGCCGAGCCGGTCGCGATCCTGCCCCGGGTGCTGGTGCCCGGCGGCCGCTACGACGACGACGCCTGGATGGTGCGGTGCGCCGCGGTGCGCGACGCCATGCACCGCATCCGCCAGGAACCGCGCGGGGCGAAGGACATCCTGGCCCAGGTCGGCGGCGCCGACCTCGCCGTGGCCACGGGCGCGCTGCTCGGCGCGGCGTCCCGGCGGATGCCGGTGCTGGTGGACGGGCCGTTGGGCATCGCCGCCGGGCTCATCGCCCGGGACATCGCCAGCCAGGCCCGGCACTGGTGCCTGCTCGCCGACGCGGGCACACACCAGCTCGTCCGGCAGGGCGCCGACGTGCTGGGCCTCACCCCGGTCATGGAGCTGGGCCTCGACCTCGGCGAGGGCGCGAACGCCCTGGCCGCGCTGCCGCTGCTGCGCGCCGCGATCGCCCTCGCGGGCGCGCTGCCCGTGCATCCGGCGCTGCTGGCCGGGCACGGCGACGCGGGCCTCGAGCCGGACGAGGACGAGTCCGAGTTCGCCGAGCCGGAGCCGGACGGGCCCGGCCCGGCAAGTGTTTGACGGCCTGCGCCTGGCGCTCACCACGCTGACGGTCCTGCCGGTCCGGGCCGGCCGGATCGACCGCCGCATGGCCGCCGTCGCGATGAGCCTGGCGCCGCTCGTCGGCGCGCTGCTCGGCGCGATGCTGGCCGGCGTCTTCGTGCTGCTGGGCCAGGGTCCGGTCGCCGCCGCGGTCACCGTCGCCGCGAGCGCGCTGCTCACCCGGGGCCTGCACCTCGACGGGCTCGCCGACACGGTCGACGCCCTCGGCTCCTACCGCGACCGCGAGCAGGCGCTCGAGATCATGAAGAAGCCGGACATCGGCCCGTTCGGCGTCGCGGCGATCGCCCTGGCGCTGCTGATCCAGGCCGCCGCGCTGACCGAGCTCGGCGCCGCGGCGATCGTGGTGGCCTGGGCGGCCGGGCGGCTCGGCGTCACGGTCGCCTGCCGCCGGGGCGTTGGCGCCGCGCGTCCGGACGGCCTCGGCGCGCTGGTCGCCTCGACGGTGCCCGTGCCGGTCGTCGCCGGTGCCGCCGCCCTGGTCGCGGCCGCGGCGGTGTTCGCCGTGCCGGGCCGTCCGTGGCAGGGTCCGGCCGCCGTCGCCGCCGCCCTGCTCGTCGTGGTCCTGCTGCTGCGCCATGCGGTACGCCGGTTCGGCGGCATCACCGGCGATGTGGTGGGTGCGTCAGTCGAGACGACCACGACGCTAACCCTTGTCGCCCTCGCCCTCGGCTGAGTCGTAGTCCCGGACGACCTTCTTCGGCGCCGTCCGGCGCCAGGCCTCGGTGACGACCTGCCGCAGCTCGTCGGCGTCGGCGTGGGCGAGCACCACGCGCACCCAGCCGTACCGGCCGACGTACGGCGCCGGCGAGTACGTCTCCGGCGCGCTGGAGACCAGTTCGGCCTGCTCCTCCTTGGACGCCTTCACCGAGACGGTGTCGTGGTCCGGGCCGCCGACGACGAAGACCTTCTCGCCGTACCGGAGGGTCCAGTCGCCCCACTGCTCGACGAAGGCCTCGCGGCCCCCGGGCAGCGCGAGGACCCACTCGCGCACCTGCGGCCAGGTGGCGGGCATCAGCGCACCGAGGTCTCGACGAACGGCGGCTTGACGATCCGCGCCCCGGTGCGGCGGCCCCGGATGTCGATCTCGACGACGTCGCCGTCCGAGAGCGCGGCGGCGGTGTCGAGCAGGGCCAGCGCGATGCCGACCTTCTTCGTCGGCGAGAAGGTGCCGCTGGTGATCTCGCCGATCTGCTCCTCGCCCGCGTACACGGGCATGTGGCAGCGGGGGATGCCGCGGCCGGTGAGCTCGAGGCCGCGCAGCACCCGGCGCGGGCCGGCCGCCTTCTCGGCGAGCAGCGCGTCGCGTCCCCAGAACGCGGGCTTGGACCAGCCGACCGCCCAGCCGGAGCGGGCCTGCACCGGGGTGATCTCCAGGGACAGCTCCTGGCCGTGCAGCGGGTAGCCCATCTCGGTGCGCAGCGTGTCGCGGGCGCCGAGCCCGCAGGGGCGGACCCCGGCCTCGACCAGCGTGTCCCAGACGGTGACCGCGTCGTCCCACGGCACGACCAGTTCGTAGCCGTGCTCACCGGTGTAGCCGGTGCGGCAGACGATCAGGTCGACGCCGCCGATCCGCGCCGGGTTGAACGACATGTAGTCGTGCTCGGTCGGCAGCCCGAGCCCGGTGACGGTCTCGGCCGACCGCGGGCCCTGCACCGCCAGGACGGCGAACCTGCGGTGCTCGTCGGTGACGGTGATGCCCTCGGGCGCGGCGGCGGCCAGCCGGCGCACGACCTCGGCGGTGTTCGCGGCGTTCGGGATCAGGAAGACCTCGTCCGGCCCGATCAGGTACGCGATCAGGTCGTCGACCACGCCACCCGAGGCGTCGTCGCAGCAGAGGGTGTACTGCGCCTTGCCGGGGGCGATGCGGCCCAGGTCGTTGGTGAGGCAGGAGTTGACGAAGTCGGCGGCGCCCGGCCCGGTCACCCGCGCCTTGCCGAGGTGGGACACGTCGAAGACGCCGACGGCCTCGCGTACGGCGGCGTGCTCGCGCAGGACACCCCCGCCCGCGTACTCCAGGGGCATCTCCCAGCCGCCGAAGGCGGCGAGCTTGGCCCCGAGCGCGACGTGGCGCTCGTGCAGGGGCGAACGGAGCAGGGCGGCGGCCTCGGCAGACATGAGTGGCAACTTACCCGTGACCTCGACCGCCGCCGACAGCTACCGGCAGATCATCGCCGGTGGCCGTCGGCGGCGTCGCGGAAACGCCCCGATGAACAGGCGCACGCCACGGCCGATGGGCGCGCGCCGCGCGGCACTGGGCAAATTCGGCCGCCGACCGGGCGCCGGAAGGATCACGAGGCCTTGACTGTGGTTAGCATCGGCGGGACAACACACACCGTCCGGCGCGACCCGTGCCGGGGTGACCACACCCGTCGGGGCGTCCCACGAGGGAGCTCCCGGCCCCAGTCGTCGCGGAGAGCCCGAGTGACCCACCCCGCCCCCTCCCTCAGCCTGGTCGACAGCGACCCGGCCGAACTGGCCGTCGACGCGATCGTCATCGGGCTGCACAGCCAGCCCGACGAGGGCGGCGCCGTCCTGCCGGCCGCCGGTGCGGAGAGCATCGCCGCCGCGTTCGACGGGAAGCTGATCTCGACGCTGGCCCTGCTCGGCGCGACCGGGACGCCCGGCGAGGTGATCAAGCTCGCCACCCTCGGCACCGTCGCGGCACCGCTGGTCGTCGCCGTCGGCCTCGGCGACGAGCCCACCGGCTCCGCGCCCGCCACGGAGACCCTGCGCCGCGGGACCGGCGCCGCGGTGCGCGCGCTGGCCGGCAGCGCCACCGTCGCGCTGGCGCTGCCGGTGCCCGACGACAGCGACGCGCCCGGCGTGCTGCGCGCGATCCTCGAGGGTGCGCTCCTCGGGTCGTACCGGTTCGCCGGCTACAAGACCAAGCCGCAGCCGACCCGGCGCGACCCGGTCAAGGAGCTGCAGGTGACCGTGCCCGACGCGGACGACCTGGCCGCCCGGGCGGAGGTCGAGCGCGCCGAGGTGGTCTCGAGGGTCGTGCGGCTGACCCGCGACTGGGTGAACGCCGCGCCCAACAAGCTGCGCCCGCCGCAGTTCGCCGACGCCGTGGCCGCCGCCGCGGACGGCACCGGCCTCGAGGTCGAGGTGCTGGACTTCGATGCGCTCAAGGCGGGCGGCTATGGCGGCATCGTCGCGGTCGGCCAGGGCTCCGAGGCACCGCCGCGGCTGGTCAAGCTCACCTACACCCCGCAGGGCGTCGCAAACCCGAAGCGGGTCGCCCTGGTCGGCAAGGGCATCACCTTCGACACCGGCGGCATCAGCATCAAGCCGACCGCGGGCATGTGGGAGATGAAGTCGGACATGGCCGGCGCCGCCGCCGTCGGCGCCACGATGCTGGCGGTCGCCGCGCTCCGGCCGCCGGTCGCGGTCACCGGCTACCTGGCCATGGCGGAGAACATGCCCTCCGGTACGGCGTACCGGCCGGGTGACGTCATCACGATGTTCAACGGCAAGCGGGTCGAGGTGCTCAACACCGACGCCGAGGGCCGCATGGTGCTCGCCGACGCGATCGCCCGCGCCTGCGCCGACGGCACCGACTACATCTTCGAGACGTCCACCCTGACCGGCGGGCAGGTGGTCGCGCTGGGCAAGCGCATCGCCGGCGTCATGGGCACGCCGGAGACCTGCGAGCGGGTCAAGGAGGCCGGCGACGCGGTCGGCGAGCCGGCCTGGCCGATGCCGCTGCCGGACGACGTGCGCAAGGGCATGGAGTCGGAGATCGCCGACATCAGCCAGGTCAACGCGAGCATGGACCGGGCCGGGCACATGCTGCAGGGCGGCGTGTTCCTGCGCGAGTTCGTGGCGGACGGCGTCGAGTGGGCGCACATCGACATCGCCGGGCCCTCGTACCACACGGGCGAGCCCAGTGGTTACTGGACGAAGGGCGGCACCGGCGTGCCGGTGCGCACCCTGCTCACCCTGATCGACGACGTGGCCGCCAACGGCTGAGCGAGCGACCCGCCCGGCCTCTCAGGAGGCCGGGCGGCGCTTCTGGCGGGCGTTGTAGTCGCGCATCCGCTGCGGGTAGCCCATCAGGCGGATGTCGTAGATCGGCATGGCGAGCTGGTGTGCGAAGCGGCGGGCGGCCTCGGGGGACTCGATGCGCCGCCGGGTCCACTCGCCGTCGTGTGCCACGAGCAACACCGTGGTCTCGGTCACCGTCGTGCGGGGCTCGATGTAGCCCTCGACGCCTCGACGGGATCGGACGAACTCCGCAAGATGCTCAAGATCGGCACGATCTGCCGGCCGGCCGCCCCCGCGAATCGGCTCCTTGCGTCGCCGGAACCACGCCACGCCCCACTCCTCACGGTCAATTGCCGCAAGGGTACGTCCTGCGCCGGTCTCGTTGGGCACCTGGATACATAGACAGGCGCGGTAAGTGACAAGATGGCCAGGACAGCTGTGACCGTTTCCACCATGTGACCCATGTGGCAACGACGCGATCCGGGAGTAGACGTGAGCCAGCCGGGCGGAACCTTCGACATCGTGATCCTCGGCGCCGGCAGCGGCGGCTATGCCGCCGCGCTGCGCGCGGCCGAGCTGAACCTGTCGGTGGCCCTGATCGACAAGGCGGAGCTGGGCGGAACCTGCCTGCACCGCGGCTGCATTCCGACCAAGGCCCTGCTGCACGCGGCCGAGCTCGCCGACCAGACCCGCGAGAGCGAGCAGTTCGGCATCAAGGCCGACCTGGTCGGCATCGACATGGCGGGCGTCAACGCCTATAAGGACGGTGTTGTCGGCCGCCTCTACAAGGGCCTGCAGGGCCTGCTGAAGCAGCCGAACATCACCCTGGTCCAGGGCTCCGGCAAGCTCGTCTCCCGCGACACGGTCGAGGTCGACGGCAAGCGCTACACCGGACGCAACGTCATCCTCGCCACCGGCTCCTACTCCCGGTCCCTGCCCGGCCTCGAGGTCGACGGCAAGCGCGTGCTGACCAGCGAGCACGCCCTGCGGCTCGACCGGGTGCCGGCCTCCGCGATCGTGCTCGGCGGCGGCGTCATCGGCGTCGAGTTCGCCAGCGTCTGGAAGTCCTTCGGCGCCGACGTGACCATCCTGGAGGCGCTGCCCCGGCTGGTCGCCGCCGAGGACGAGGAGATCTCGAAGGCGGTCGAGCGCGCCTTCCGCAAGCGGAAGATCAACTTCAAGGTCGGCAAGCCGTTCGAGAAGGTCGAGCACACCGAGAACGGCGTGAAGGCCTATCTGGCCGGCGGCGAGAGCGTCGAGGCCGAGATCCTGCTGGTCGCGGTGGGCCGCGGCCCGACAACCAGCGACCTGGGCTACGAGCAGCAGGGCATCACCCTCGACCGGGGCTTCGTCATCACCAACGAGCGCATGCACACCGGCGTCGGCAACATCTACGCGGTCGGCGACATCGTGCCCGGCCTGCAGCTGGCACACCGCGGCTTCCAGCAGGGCATCTTCGTGGCCGAGGAGATCGCGGGCAAGAACCCGGCCGTCATCGACGAGAACGGCATCCCCCGCGTCACGTACTCGGACCCCGAGGTCGCCTCGGTCGGCCTGACCGAGGCCAAGGCCAAGGAGCAGTACGGCGCCGACAAGGTCTCGACCTACAGCTACAACCTCGGCGGCAACGGCAAGAGCCAGATCCTCAAGACCCAGGGCTTCGTGAAGCTGGTCCGGGTCAACGACGGCCCGGTCGTCGGCGTGCACATGGTCGGCGCCCGGATGGGCGAGCTCGTCGGCGAGGCCCAGCTGATCTACAACTGGGAGGCGTTCCCGGAAGAGGTCGCCCAGCTGGTGCACGCCCACCCGACGCAGAACGAGGCGCTCGGTGAGGCGTTCCTCGCGCTGGCCGGCAAGCCGCTGCACGCACACGCCTGATTTCGATCCCCATCACCACCCTGACCGGACTAAAGGCCCGTTCCAAAGCCGTTAAGGAGTTCTGAGAGATGCCGGTATCGGTCACCATGCCGCGGCTGGGTGAGAGCGTCACCGAGGGCACCGTCACGCGCTGGCTCAAGCAGGAGGGCGAGCGGGTCGAGGCCGACGAGCCGCTGCTCGAGGTCTCCACCGACAAGGTCGACACCGAGATCCCGTCCCCGGCCGCCGGTGTGCTCTCGCGCATCGTCGTCGGCGAGGATGAGACGGCGGACGTCGGCAGCGAGCTCGCGATCATCGCGGGCGACGGCGAGGACGCGGGATCCGCCGCGCCCGCGCCGGCCGCGCCCGCCAAGGAGGAGGCCGCCGCGGAGGAGGCCGCGCCCGAGCCGGCCGCGCCCGAGACCCCCTCGACCGAGAAGCCGGTCGAGCAGGAGGCGCCGGCGCCCGCCGCGCAGACCGGTGGCGGCGAGGGCATCGCCGTGAAGATGCCCGCGCTGGGCGAGAGCGTCACCGAGGGCACGGTCACCCGCTGGCTCAAGCAGGTCGGCGACACCGTCGAGGCCGACGAGCCGCTGCTCGAGGTCTCCACGGACAAGGTCGACACCGAGATCCCGTCGCCGGTCGCCGGCACCGTCCTGGAGATCAAGGTCCCCGAGGACGAGACGGTCGAGGTCGGCGCCGACCTGGCCATCATCGGCGCCCCGGGCGGCGCGGCCACCGAGGCACCGAAGCCCGACCCGGCGCCGCAGCAGGCCGCCGAGCCCGCGCCGAAGCAGGCGGCGCCCGCGCCGCAGCAGCAGTCCGCGCCGCTCGTCGAGTCGAAGCCCGCTCCGGCTCCCGCTCCCGCCGCCGAGGCCCCGGCGCCGGCGCAGGCCGCCGCCCCGGCCGCCGAGAAGGTCAGCGCCAACGGCGCCGGCGACGCCGGTTACGTGACGCCGCTGGTCCGCAAGCTCGCCGCCGAGAAGGGCGTCGACCTCTCGTCGGTCACCGGCACCGGCGTCGGCGGCCGGATCCGCAAGCAGGACGTCATCGAGGCCGCGGACCGTGCCGCCGCCGCGAAGGCCGCCCCGGCCCCGGCCAAGCAGGAGGCCGCGGCTCCCGCCGCCAAGCCGGCCGCCAGCCCGCTGCGGGGACGCACCGAGAAGCTGACCCGGATCCGGGCGACGATCGCCCGCCGCATGGTGGAGTCGCTGCACGTCTCGGCGCAGCTCACCACGGTGGTCGAGGTCGACATCACCAAGGTCGCCAACCTGCGGAGCAAGGCCAAGGTCGCCTTCCAGGCCAAGCACGGCGCGAAGCTGACGTTCATGCCGTTCCTGGCGCTGGCCGCGGTCGAGGCGCTGCGGGAGCACCCGGTGGTGAACTCGTCGATCGACCAGGAGGCCGGCACGGTCACCTACCACGACGGCGAGCACCTGGCCATCGCGGTGGACACGCCGAAGGGCCTGGTCGTCCCGGTCATCCGGGACGCCGGAGACCTCAACCTGGCGGGCCTCGCCAAGCGGATCGCCGACGTTGCGGAGCGCACCCGGAACAACAAGATCAGCCCGGACGAGCTGTCCGGCGGCACCTTCACGCTGACCAACACGGGCAGCCGGGGCGCGCTCTTCGACACCCCGATCATCAACCAGCCGCAGGTCGGCATCCTCGGCACCGGCGCGGTGGTCAAGCGCGCGGTGGTCGTCGACGACCCGAACCTGGGCGAGCTGATCGTGCCGCGCTCGATGATCTACCTGGCGCTCAGCTACGACCACCGGATCGTGGACGGCGCGGACGCCGCCCGCTTCCTGGTGACGATGAAGGACCGGCTCGAGGCCGGCCAGTTCGAGGGAGACCTCGGCCTGTCCTCCTGATCCGGGGCAGAACGTGAGACAGGGGGCGCCCGGCGCCCCCTGTTTTCGTTTTGAGCCGGATCAACTTCGGGCAATGATGGAATCATGCGGATCCTCCTGGCCGGCGCGTCCGGTTTCCTCGGCACCCGGCTCGTCGGCCGACTGCGCGCCGCCGGCCACGACCTCACCCTGCTCGTCCGCCGGCCCGCCCGGGAGGCCGGCGAGGCCACCTGGGAGCCGTCCGCGGGGCAACTCGACCCGGCGCTGGTGGCCGGCGCGGACGCGGTGATCAACCTGGCCGGCGCGGGCGTCGGCGACAAGCGCTGGAACGCCCGCTACAAGGGCCTGATCCGCAGCAGCCGGGTGGACACGGCCGGGACGATCGCCCAGACGGTCCGGGGCCTCGCCGCCGCCGACCGCCCGCGGGTCCTGCTGCAGTCCTCGGCCGTCGGCTGGTACGGCGACACCGGCGACCGCCCGGTCACCGAGGAGTCCCCGGCCGGCACCGGCTTCCTCGCCGACGTGTGTCGGGTCTGGGAGGCGGCCGTGCGTCCCGCCGAGGACGCGGGCATCCGGGTCGCGCTGCTGCGCACCGGGCTGCCGCTCGACTCCCGGGGCGGCCTGCTCAAGCCGCAGATGCTGCCCTTCCGGCTGGGCGTCGGCGCCAGGCTGGGCGGCGGCGGGCAGTGGGTGCCCTGGATCGGCCTGTCCGACTGGCTCGGCGCCACCGAGTTCCTGCTCGAGCGCGACGACCTGGCCGGCCCGGTCAACATGGTCGGCCCGGAGCCGGTGACCAACGCCACGTTCACCCGGGTCCTCGGCCGGGTGCTGAATCGCCCGGCCGTGCTCCAGGTGCCGGGCATCGCGCTGCAGGTGGCGCTCGGCGAGTTCGCCCACGAGGCGCTGCGCAGTCAACGGGTACTTCCCGGCGTGCTTCAGCGGGCCGGTTTCACGTTCGCCCAGCCGACCCTCGAGGCGGCGCTGCGCGCCGCGGTCGACCAGGAATCGAACGCCGTGGCCTGAGCCCGGACCCGGGCTTTGCTAACCTGCGGCTGGTGTCCGTCGTCGCCGCAGCCCCCTCCGAGTCCGCCGATCCGCCGGTCGTTTCCACGGCCCGCGCCGGCGGCCGCCGTTCGTGGCGCCAGCACCTGGTGGTCGCCGCCCTCGCGCTGGGCCTCGCGGCCTGGGTGACCAACGGCCTGTGGCGCGACCCGGCCGGGCACGTCCTCGCCAAGAACGTCGGCGACCAGGCCTTCTTCGAGTGGCTGCTGGGCTACGGCGTCTACCTGCTCGGGCACGGCGCCGACCCGTTCTTCACCGACCTGCTGAACGCGCCGCTCGGCGTCAACCTGGCCGCCAACACGTCCATCACCGTCTTCATCGTGCTGTTCTCGCCGCTGACCGTGCTGGCCGGCCCGCCGGTCAGCTTCGCGACGATCCTCACGGCCAATCTGGCCGCCTCGGCGTTCGCCTGGTACCTCTTCCTGCGCCGCCACCTGGTCCGGCACCCGGCCGCGGCGGCGGTCGGCGGGTTCTTCTGCGGGTTTGCGCCCGGCTTCGTCTCGCACGCCAACGGCCACCTGAACTGGACCGCCGGCTGGGTCGCGCCGCTGGTGCTCTGGTGGGTCCTCAAACTGCCCGAGCCCGGGCGCTGGCTGCGGCACGGCGTGATCCTCGGCCTGCTGGTGGCCGTCGGCTTCTCCATCGCCGCCGAGGGCCTCTTCTTCACGGCCCTGGCCAGCGGCCTCTTCCTGATCACCCGTTCGCTGCAGCCGGGGTGCCGTGCCGAGGCACGCCGGGCGCTGCCGACGGTGCTCGCCGGGCTCGGTGTGACCGCGGTGGTCGCCGGTGGGCTGCTGGCGTACCCGCTCTTCATGCACTTCGCCGGTCCGCAGTCGTTCGGCGGTACCGGCTTCAACCAGGCGCACTACGCCGAGGACATCGGCGCCTACCTCGAATATCCGACCCGCTCGGTCGCCGGCTGGCTGGGCCTGGGCAGCAACCTGGCGCCGAACCCGACCGAGGAGACGTCCTACTTCGGCCTGCCGCTGCTGATCCTGGTCGTCGTGTCGCTGGTGACGCTGCGGCGGCACGCGGCGCCGGGGCGGTTGGAGACCCTGGCGGCGCTCTCCACCGTCGGCGCGGTCTTCCTGGTGCTGTCCCTCGGGCCGCAGCTCAAGTTCTTCAAGGACACGACGAGCATCAAGCTCCCGTACGCGGCCCTGCAGCACCTGCCGCTCTTCGACTCGGCACTGCCCGGCCGCTTCGCCCTCGTGGTGGTCGGGGTGATCGGCATCGTCCTCGCGCTCAGCGCGGACCGGCTGCTCAGCGAGCCGACGCCGTCGGTGCGCTCGCACACGCTCTGGGCGGCGGGCTTCGCGGTGGCGCTGGTGCCCCTCCTCCCGTTGCCGCTGCTCACCACCGAGCGGGCGCCGGAGCCCCCGTTCATCGCCGACGGGATCTGGAAGGACTACGTCACCGACGGCGGCGCGCTGACCACGCTGCCCTTCGCGACCACCGACACCGCTGACGGGCAGCGCTGGCAGGCGTACACGATGGCCCGGCGCGGTGAGCAGTTCCGCATCCCCGACGGCTACTTCCTCGGGCCCGGCGGGCCGGACGGCACGGGCCAGATCGGCGCCACCCAGCGGCACACCGACTGGCTGTTCTTCCGCGCGGCCCTGTACGGCTACGTCGCCCCGCTCGACGACTACGACCGTGCACAGGCCCGCGTCGACCTCGCGGACTGGAACATCCAGGCGGTGATCCTGCCGGAGCAGATCACCGGCTCGCACGGCCCGCTGTTCCGGGCGGCGGTGGAGATGACCGCGACCGACCTGCTCGGCGAGCCGGAGCACGTCGGCGGCGTGCTGCTGTGGCGCATCCGCCCTGGAGTCGACCCGGTCGCCAAGGGCTAGGCTGAGGCGGTGACGACTTCCACGTTGCAGGTCCTGCGCCCGGGCCTGGTCGACTACCGCGAGGCCTGGGACGAGCAGCGCCGGCTGCACGACGCCGTGGTCGCGGGCTCCCGGCCCGACACGATCCTGCTGCTCGAGCACCCCAGCGTCTTCACCGCCGGCAAGCGCACCGAGCCGCTGGACCGGCCGCTCGACGGCACCCCGGTCGTCGACGTCGACCGCGGCGGCAAGATCACCTGGCACGGCCCGGGCCAGCTCGTGGGCTACCCGATCGTCAGGCTGAGCGACCCGATCGACGTGGTGGCCTATGTGCGCCGCGTCGAGCAGCTGCTGATCGACGTCTGCGCCGAGTTCGGCGTCGTCGCCGGGCGGTCGCAGATCGAGGGCCGCAGCGGTGCCTGGGTCCTCGCCGACGACCGCGGCCCGGACCGCAAGATCGCGGCGGTCGGCATCCGGGTGGCCCGCGGCGTCACCCAGCACGGCTTCGCCATCAACGCCGACTGCGACCTCACGAACTTCGACCGCTTCGTGCCCTGCGGCATCCGCGACGCGGGGGTGACGTCGCTGACGACGGAGCTCGGCCGGCAGGTGACGGTCGCCGACCTGATGCCGGTCGTCGAACGCCACCTGCCGACGCTGCTGTGAGCCTCTACCGCGACCCGCGCGACAAACGGGTCTTCGTGCCGAAGAAGGGCGGCGGGCTGGTGCTGAACTTCGGCCACCCCGTCGCGTGGTGGATCCTGATCAGCACGACGATCATCCCGCTGATCATCGTGGTCGGCGTGACGATCGCGGTCATCGCCTGACCCGGCGCCGGGCCGTCACGGTGTCACCCGGTGCAGGTCGCGCGGGAACGCAGTGACCTCGCGGACGTTGCCCGCGCCGGTCAGCCGGGCCACGAAACGCTCCAGGCCGATGGCGAAGCCGCCGTGCGGCGGCATGCCGTACCGGAAGGCGTCGAGATAGCCCTCGTAGGCCGCGGTCGGCTCGCCCCGCGCGGCGAGCGCGGCCCGGTAGTCGCCGAGGCGGTGCAGCCGCTGCCCGCCGGTGACCAGTTCGAGCCCGCGGAAGAGCAGGTCGAAGCTGTTCGACCAGGCCGGGTCGGACGGCTGCGGGTGGGTGTAGAACGGCCGCTTGCGCATCGGGTACCCGGTCACGAAGACGAACTCCGAGCCGTGCTCGCGCAGCGCCCACTCCCCCAGCGCCCGCTCGTGCGCCGGCGCCAGGTCCGGCTCGTCGGCCGGCGCTCCCGCGATCCGCAGCGCCTCCGCGAAGTGCAGGGCCGGGATCTCCTCCGGCACCTCGGGCACCGCGACGCCGGTCCGCTCGGCGACCGTGGCCGTCATGCCCGCGACGACGTCGGTGAGCACGGCCATCACGTCCCGGTGGTCGGCGATGAACCCCAGTTCGGCGTCGAGCGACGTGTACTGCGCCAGGTGCCGGGCCGTGTCGTGCGGCTCGGCCCGGAACACCGGGCCGACCTCGTAGACCCGCTCGAAGACCCCGACCATGAGCTGCTTGTAGAACTGCGGCGACTGGGCCAGGTAGGCGGGCCGGCCGAAGTAGTCGAGCGCGAACACGTTCGCGCCGGACTCGGTGGCCGACGCGACGATCTTCGGCGTGTGGATCTCGACGAACCGGCGCTCCTCGAGCGTGGCCCGGAACCCCGCGGCCGCGGCCGCGGCGACCCGCAGCGCCCGGGCGCGCGCCGGGTGCCGCAGTGCTAGGGCGGCGTGGTCCAGCTGGGTGGGCATGCTCGCGGTCAGCGCCGGCCGGTGCAGCTCGAAGGGCAGCGGTGCGCCGACGGCGCTGAGCACCCGGACGGCCGGGCCGGTCAGCTCGACGCCGGCGGGCGCCGCCGGGTTCGCGGTGACCGTGCCGGTCAGCTCGACGACGGACTCCTCCGGCAGCTCCTCGATCCGGGCGCGCACCTCGGGTTCGGTCACGACGACCTGGGTGAGACCGGCGGCGTCCCGGACGATCAGGAAGGCCACCGACTTGAGCAGCCGGCGGCGGTGTACCCAGCCGGCGACCGTGACGGTCTCGCCGGTGTGCCGGGCCAGTTCGGCGGAGAGGATGCGTTGCATGGCTTTTACCTCCTCGGTGACTGCAACGCGGCCCCAGGGAGGCGTGGGCGAGCGGGATCCTCGCGGTACCACCACACCTTCGCGCGCGGGGTGTCCCCTGCGCGCCTCTTGTCGTGCTCGGCTCGGGAGTGTCTTCGCGCCCCGGCTCCGGGCCATCTTCACAGCTGCCGATGGCTCTCTCGGCCGGTGGATCGGGGCGTTACTCGGTTCCGTCGTCGCCGTGGCCGCGACCATAACAGCGCCGGATCGGCCCGCAAACGGAATTCGCGCGGGGGCGTGAGGGCGCTCACAGGATCCGCCGCGTGAGCCTCGTCGCCCCTGCAACGGTTGATCTTGCGATCGGCGTAACCTCAGCCTTGTGACTATTGCTCCCGAGGGCCGCCGCCTGCTGCGCATCGAGGCGCGCAACGCCGAGACTCCTATCGAGCGCAAGCCGCCGTGGATCAAAGTCAAAGCCAAAATGGGCCCGGAATACACGCATATGCGTGGTTTGGTCCAGAAGGAAGGCCTCCACACGGTCTGCCAGGAGGCCGGCTGTCCCAACATCTACGAATGCTGGGAAGACCGCGAGGCGACGTTCCTGATCGGCGGCGATCAGTGCACCCGCCGCTGCGACTTCTGCCAGATCGACACGGGCAAGCCGGCGGAGTTCGACGCCGACGAGCCCCGCCGCGTCGGCGAGTCGGTCGCGACCATGGGCCTGAAATACGCGACGGTCACCGGCGTGGCCCGCGACGACCTCCCCGACGGCGGCGCCTGGCTCTACGCGGAGACGGTCCGCCAGATCCACAAGCTGCAGGCCGGCTGCGGCGTCGAGCTGCTCATCCCGGACTTCAACGCCGAGCCGGAGCAGCTCGCCGAGGTCTTCGGCTCGGCGCCCGAGGTGCTGGCGCACAACGTGGAGACCGTGCCCCGCATCTTCAAGCGCATCCGCCCGGCCTTCCGCTACGAGCGCTCCCTCAACGTGATCACGCAGGCCCGGGCGGCCGGCCTGGTGACCAAGAGCAACCTGATCCTCGGCATGGGCGAGGAGCGCACGGAGGTCTCCCAGGCCCTACGCGACCTGCACGAGGCCGGCTGCGAGCTCATCACCATCACGCAGTACCTGCGGCCGACCCCGCGCCACCACCCGGTGGAGCGCTGGGTCAAGCCGGAGGAGTTCGTCGAGCTCCGCGAGGAGGCCGAGGAGATCGGCTTCGCGGGCGTGATGAGCGGGCCGCTGGTTCGCTCGTCCTACCGCGCCGGCCGCCTCTACCAGCAGGCCCTCGCCGCCCGCGGCTGACAACTTTCCGCAGCCGAACGGCGTCGTCGCTTCCCGGACCGCTTTCCTCACGCAATGCGGGGTCAAATTCACGGACCCTGTTTCCCTTACGCAGGGCGGGGTCATCGACCGCAGCAGCGGTGTCCTCGACCTGCTCACGGTCCGAACTCTCCCCGCGCTGCGCGGGGCCCGGGGCGGGGCAGGGGTGGCGGCCCCGGCGGTCCACACGCTTCGTGCCGCAGTCACGGCAGTGCAGGGCAGGAACTCCGGCGGTCCACACGCTCCGTGCCGCAGTCACGGCAGTGCAGGGCAGGAACTCCGGCGGCGATCAGCCCACCCCGCACCTGCGGCAGCGCAGGCCGGGACGGGCAGCGCGGGGCGAGGCGTGGGCGGGGCGGTTTGGCAGGGGCGGGTTCAGCGGGGCTTCAGGCGGCGCAGCGTGTAGCCGCCGCCCGCGGGGTCCAGGTCGCTGGTGGCCTGCTTGAAGAGGTACTCGGCGCGCTCGTACGAGAGGCGGCCGCGGCCGGTGTGCGGGCAGCGGTCGGCCTCGGCGGGCATCCGGCCCGGCCCCGGGCGACGATCGGCGAGGAAGACCGGGCCGCGAGACCGGCCGGCTACCAGGGCCTCCAGCAGCCGGGCCGTTGCGGCCCGCCAGGTCACCCAGGCGGACCCCGACCGGGCCCGGCGGTCGTCGAGGTCCAGGTCCTCCACGTTCAGCGACAGCACGACCCGGACCCCGGCCGCCGACTCGTGCAGCAGGCGCCACAGGGTTCGTTCGCGCAGCGGCAGATCCGCGCGCGACCAGAGCCGGTCCAGGTCCGGCGCGCCGATCGGCTCGGCGCGGGTACGGGCTTCGGCACGCCGGGCCAGGCCGGCCGTGAGGTCGTCCGCCGCCGCCCAGGCGCCGAACGAACGGATAGCGGACAGATGACGGTTCCAGGTCCCGGCGGCCGTGCCGCCCCACCGCGTCGTGCAGGCCCGGGCCACCTGCTCCGCGGTCACCGCCGCCAGCGGCACCCGCTCGCCCAGGGCGATGCACAGCCGCCCGAGCGTCTGCCCGTATGAGCGCAACGTCTCGGCGCCCAGGTCGTCGCGGGCCAGGAAGGCGCGGACCGACTCACCCAGCGTGACGGCGTCCGCCTCGGGTGCGGAGATCTGTTCCGCACGGCGGCGCAGGAAGGCGGCCTCCGCGGCGTTGCGGGCCAGCGCCGCGGCCCGCTCGAACTCCTCCCGCGCCTGCTGCGGGCGGCCCAGCCGGAGCAGCAGGTCTCCCCGCACGCCCGGCAGCAGGTGGTAGTCCCGCAGTGCCGGGTCGCCGAGCAGGGAGTCGACCAGGTCGAGGCCGGCCTGCGGGCCGTGGGCCATGCCCACCGCCACCGCCCGGTTGAGCCGCACCACGGGCGTCGGCATCAGCCGGGCCAGCGCGTCGTAGAGGGCCGCGATCTGGATCCAGTCCGTCTCCCCGGCCGTCCGGGCCTGTGCATGACACACCGCGATCGCCGCCTGCAACACGTACGGTCCGGGCGTACCGCCGATCTCGCGGGCCCGGAGCAGCGCCGTGAAGCCGCGCCGGATGAGCAACTGGTCCCAGCGGCCGCGGTTCTGGTCGTGCAGCTGGATCGGTTCGCCCGCCGGTCCGGTCCGCGCGGCCGAGCGCGACGACTGGATCTCCATGAGCGCGACGAGGCCGTGCACCTCGGCCTGGCGCGGCGCAAGCTCGCCGAGCATCCGGCCGAGGCGGAGCGCCTCGAGGCAGAGCGCCGGGCGGATCAGGTCGTCGCCGGAGGTCGCCGAGTAGCCCTCATTGAAGATCAGGTAGATGACCTCGAGCACCGAGGACAGCCGGCCGGTCAGCTCCCGCGCGTCCGGCAGGGCGAACGGCACCCCCGCCTCGGCCAGTGCGCGTTTCGCCTCCGCGACGCGCCGGGCCACGACCGGCTCCGTCACCAGGAAGGCGCGCGCGATCTCCCGGGTGGTGAGCCCGCCGACCACCCGCAGGGTCAGCGCGACCCGGGACTCCGTCGGCAGCACCGGGTGACAGGAGATGAACATCAGGCGCAGGACGTCGTCCCGCTCGGGCTCCGGCGGCCGGTCCAGCTCCCGCGCGTACGCCTCGGCCTTGCGCTCGTGCAGGCGGGCGCGGCGGATGTGGTCGACGGCCCGGCGCTTGGCGATCGCCGTCAGCCAGGCGCCGGGGTTGTCGGGCACGCCCTCGGCCGGCCACTGCTCCAGGGCCGTGATCAGCGCGTCCTGTGCGAGCTCCTCGGCCAGGCCGACGTCGTGCACGATCCGCATCAGCCCGGCGATGATCCGGGCCGATTCGAGCTTCCAGACCGCGTCGATCGTGCGGTGCGCGTCCGTCATCCCCGGCCCGCCTCCGGGCCGGGGATGCGGATCGTCCGGGTCACGGGCCGAAGACCTGCTGGATCACGCTCTCGCCGTCACCGACGATCTTGCGGAAGCGGCGGGTCAACTCGATCGCCTCCTCCCGGGAGCGGACCTCGACAAGCGCGAAGCCCGCCACGGCCTCCTTCGCCTCGGTGAACGGTCCGTCGATGACCGTGATCTCGTCGCCGGTCGAGGTGATCCGGACACCGCCGGGCTCGAGGCCGCCGGTGGCGAGCAGGATGCCGGCCGCGGTCAGCTCCTCGACGAACCTGCCCATCTCGGCGTACAGGTTCTCGTCGGCGGGCTCGTCGGTGGGCTTGGTCGTCATCAGGAAGCGCATGGGGACTGCTCCGTTCTCGGTGGTTGCCATGCCCCAGCGTCGAACGACTCATGTGACAGGTAATCAAATCATTCCCTGTCACATCCCGGAACCGACGCAGCGGCAGAACCGCAGGATACGAACTCGAGAGGGCCCGCCATGACCGCGCTCGCCGCCCGTACCCCGTCCGCCACTACCAGCACCCGCACGCTGCTCACCTGCGTCGCCGTCGCCGGCCCGCTGTGGGCGTCCTTCTCCCTCGCCCAGGCGGCCACCCGCGCGGGCTTCGACCTCACCCGGCACCCGCTCAGCGCGCTGAGCAACGGCTCGCTCGGCTGGCTCCAGATCGCCAACTTCACGATCGCCGGGATACTGACCCTGGCCGGCGCCGTCGGCCTGCGCCGCGCACTGGGCGGCGGCTGGGTGCCGAGGCTGGTCGCCGCGTACGGGCTGGGGCTGCTCGCCGCCGGAGTCCTCGTGATGGACCCCGCCGACGGCTTCCCGGCGGGCACGCCGTACGGGATGCCCGCGCTGAGCTGGCACGGCTACGGCCACATGGCCGCGGGCATGCTCGCCTTCACCGCCTCGATCGCGGCCTGTTACGCCCTGGCCCGGCGGTTCGCCCGCTCGGGGAACCACCGGGCAGCGATGGTCTCGATCGTCGCCGGGACGGCGCTGCTGACCGGGGACCTGTGGGCGATGGGCGGCGGGGCCGCGGGCTCGCTGACGCTGGCCGTCGGCGCGATCACGGCATCGCTCTGGATCTCCGCGGTCGCCGGCCGCCTCGCGATGAACAACTGACAGCCCCGCCGGTCGGCGATGAACAACTGACAGCCCCGCCGGGTCGGCGCGGACCTGCGGGCGGCCGCCGCCGTCGGCCGGCGTGACTGCGGCAGGGAGCGCGCCGACCGCCGAGGCCGCCACCCGTTACCCGGCCCGGACCCTCGCTGAGCGCAGGCGGAGTTCGGACCGGGAGCAGGTCGAAGACGTCGCCGCTGCGGTTGATCACCCCGCCCTGCGTAAGGGATAAGGCTCTCCACCGAGGCCTTCGGCGCCTCCAAGACGTATCCGGGGTCTTGAGCTATTCGCCGAGTAGGCCCAGGCGATGGGCGACAGCCGCCGCCTCGCCGCGGCTGGAGACCTCCAGCTTCGCGATGATGCGGGAGACGTGCACGCTCGCCGTCTTCGGCGAGATGTAGAGCTGCTGCGCGATCCGGCTGTTGCTCTGCCCCTCGGCCACCAGCCGCAGCACCTCACGCTCGCGGTCGGTGAGCGTCTGCGTCCCGGCCGGCGCCGGCTGCGCCGCCGAACGCAGCCCGATCCGCCGCGCCAGGGTGTCGGCGGCCGCGGCGAGCGGAACCGCACCGAGCTCGCCCGCGATGGCCGCCACCTCCTCGACCGCCTCCCCCGCGGCGACGCGGTCCCCGGCACCGGCCGCGGCGTTGGCCAGCTCGAGCAGCGCCACCGCCAGCGGATAACGCTGGCCGTCCGCCCGCCACGCCGCCACGGCTTTGCGCCACAGCTCCGGCCGCCGCTCCAGCGTCGCGTCCACCTGCGCCGAGTACGCCCGGTCGGCCGGATAACGCCGCGGCAGCGCGGCCGCGACCTGCGGGATCCGGGCGCACAGCGCATCGTCCGACGACTCCGCGGCGACCGTCGCCGCCGCGGCGAGCACCGGCCACCCGTACCGGGGCCGGTCCGTGATGGCCGGCTCGGCCACCGCCTGCCGGGCGGCCGAGAGCGCCGCGGCGGCGTCGTCGGCGTGCCGCGCGACCAGCATGCGCAGCTCCAGCAGCGACAGCCGGTTCTCCCGGTGCAGGAACTTGCGGCCGAGGAACTCGATCGCCCGGTGCGCGAGCGGCTCCGCGCCCTCGTGCCCACGGGCCAGGCGGATGCGGGCCCGCATGCGCATCCAGGGCAGCGCCAGCGTGCCGGGCGGGTCCAGCCGGGCCGCCTCCGCGCACCGCGCGTCGGCCTCGTCCCAGCGGCCGAGCGCGACCAGCGCCTCGGCGTGGTTGGCCAGCAGGAACACCCCGGTGGTCCGGTTCACCCCTACCCGGTCCGCGTACGGAACGCCCTCGGCCGCCGCGGCCGCCGACTCCTCGTAGCGACCGAGCTCGAAGTGCACGTCGGACACGTTGACCAGCGCACGGGCCAGGTTCGGCAGGTCGCCGTTCTCGCGTGCCAGCGCCGCCGCGGCCGTCATCGCGGGCAGCCCCTCGTCGGGCGGCAGCCGGCCGGCGCACACCTGGCCGAACGTGATGTTGGCCGAGACCGTGATGCTCACGTCGCCGATCTCGGCGGCGGCCGCCATGGCCTCGGCCGCGACCCGGCCGGCCTCATCGTCGTCGTCGACGCTGAGCGCGAACGCCACGTCCGAGAGCAGCTTGACCCGCTCCGCCGAGGGCGGCGCCGACCGCAGCAGCTCGTGCGCCGCGCGCACCTCGGCCGCGCCGTCGCTCTTGCCGGCGTTGAAGAGCAGCTTGCTGCGCCGCACCAGCAGCCGCGCGGCCCGGACCGGTTCGGCACCGGCGTCCAGATCGGCCAGCGCCGCCTTGGTCAGCTTCAGCGCCCGCTGGTGGTCGCCGGCGTCGATCGCCACCAGCCCGGTCTCCTCCAGCAGGTCCAGGTGGCTGGTGCCGAGCAGCCGCGCCGCGTCCGGCACCAGCTCCCACAGCTCGAGGACCCGCTCCAGGAGGCGGGCCTGCTCCGCGTACGCGTACCGCCGGCCGGCCGCGTCGGCCGCGAGGCGGGCCGAGGTCAGCGCGCGGGGGTGGTCGTGCGCCGCGTACCAGTGATGGGCGACCTCCGCGGGGGCGCGGCCCATCGCGACGAGCTGCGGCTCGGCCTCGACGGCCTCGGCGTACCGGGCATGCAGGCGGGCGTGCTCCCCCGGCAGCAGATCATCGTGTACGGCCTCACGGACCAGCGCGTGCCGGAACTCGAACCCGTCGTCGGCGTCCACGACGATCAGCTGCGCCGCCACGACCGCGCGCAGCGCCGACTCCAGCTCGGCCTCGTCGACGCCCGCCACCCGGCTCAGCAGCTCGTGGCCGAACCTGGTGCCGCCGACCGCGGCCACCCGCAGCAGCTTCTGAGAGGCCTCCGGCAGCTGGTCGACCCGGGCCAGCAGCAGGTCACGCAGGCTGTGCGGGATGTCGCCGCAGCCCTGCTCCCCGGAGGCGGCGAACTGCTCGATGAAGAACGGATTGCCCTGCGCGCGCTCGTGGATCGTGTCGACGGTCCGCGGCTCCGGCTCGCCGCCGAGCAGGTGGGCCAGCATCTCGGCGGTGCCGTCCCGGTCGAGGCGCTCGAGCTCGACCCGCTGCACCCCGCGTACGCGATCGAGCTCGGCCAGAAACGGCCGCAGCGGATGGCCGCGATGCAGTTCGTCGGTCCGGTAGGTGGCCAGCAGGAGCACGTGCGGCAGGCGCGCCGCGCGGACCAGGAAGCCGATCAGGTCGCGCGTCGACCGGTCGGCCCAGTGCAGATCCTCGATCACCAGCACCAGCGGCTGCTGCCGGGAGAGCCGGTCGAACAGGGCGGCGACCAGCTCGAACAGGACGCCGCGGCGGGCATCCCCGACGACGTCGAGCGGCGGCGGGCCGAGCTCGGGCAGCAGGCGGGCGAACTCGTCCTCGCGCCCGTCCAGGACCGCCGGCCCGTCGGCGTGCACGAGCCGGCGCAGCGCGGCCCCGAACGGCGCGAACGGCAGGCCCTCCTCGCCGAGCTCGAGGCACTGCCCGGTGAGGACCCGGGCACCGTCCTCGAGCGCCGCACGGCAGAACTCCTCCACCAGGCGGGTCTTGCCCACGCCGGCCTCGCCGCCGACCAGAACGGTCGACGGCTCGGCGCCGCGGGTGCGTTTCAGCGCGTCGCGCAGCGCGGACAGGTCGGCCTCCCGGCCGACGAGAACCTCGCTGCCTGCCCGCGCCGTCACGCCGTCGAGCATGTCACGCCAGAGCCACGGCGCGCCTGCCCCGATCAGCACGGTCACGACGCCGCGGGCGCCCGCACCGGGCGGGGGCGGCGAGCGGGCCGGTGCCACCACGCGTGGCGGTGCCGGCCGCCGCCGGACGCCACCCGCGCGAGGTGGTCGGCGTGCGCCTCACGCTGCCGCTCGCCGGCGCGCTGGTGGTACAGGTCGAGCAGGTACTGGGGGTCGTTGGGCTCGAACATGGCAACTCCTCGCGATCGGTCGTCCTTGCTGTCCTCGACTCTTCGCGCGAAGGTGGCGGCCACGCATGGGGAAGGTGCCTGATATCCGGGCCGGGGGTGCCTTACGTGCGGGTCCTGGGCGAGTAAGGCCCCTCGGTGACCATTACACTTTCGGGTATGGCAAAACCCCAGGAGAAGGTCTCGTTCGTCGAGCGCCTGAAGCAGATCGGCCAGGTGTTCACGTTCACCGCGCGGCAGGACAAGTGGTTCGTCCCGCTGATCATCGCGGCGGTCCTGATCCCGGTGGCGCTGACCGTGGTGGCCGCCCTCCTCCTCGGCTGGATCTGGATCCCGATCGGCGTCATGGTCGCGCTGCTGGCGGCCCTGATCGTGCTCAACCTGCGCTCGAACACCGCGATGATGAACGCCGCGGAGGGCCAGCCCGGCGCGGCGGCCTCGATCGTCGAGAACATGCGCGGTGACTGGCGGGTCCGCCCCGCGGCGAGCTCGACGACCCAGTTCGACATGGTCCACGTGGTCATCGGCCGCCCGGGCGTGATCCTGCTGGGCGAGGGACAGCCCCAGCGCGTCCGCAACCTGATGGGCCAGGAGAAGCGCCGCCTGTCGAAGGTGATCGGCAACGCCCCGATGTACGACTACGTGATCGGCAGGGGCGAGGGCGAGCTGTCGATCCGCAAGCTACGCACGACCGTGATGAAGCTGCCCCGGAACCTGACGGGCAAGGACGTCAACGCGCTGGACAAGCGCCTCGGCGCGCTGATGGCCCGCCCGCAGATGCCCAAGGGCGCGATCCCCAAGAACATGCGGCCGGGCGGCAAGGGCATGCGCCAGCAGCGGCCCCGCTGACCGCTCGCCTGCAGGACCCGGACAAGGGCGGGACATCGACGATGTCCCGCCCTTCGCGACTTACTCCGGGTGGCGGACTCACGCTGTGTTGGATGAGTCGATGTCGAGGGGTTCGCCGCCATAGGCGTGGCTACTCGCATCCGCGGTCCTCGTGGCCGGAATCGCCGGACCGCTGTGAGCTTGTGAGGTCAGCCGGTCACGGAGTAGGGCGTGCCGGAGCTGGTAGACGCCTCCGGCCTGCCGGAGCAGCCCCCGCCGGTGGGCGTCGGCAAGGAATGTCATGAGTGGCCAGGGCAGGGCGTGCCGGCCGCACCACCACAGCCGCGCGCATTGGAACACCCCCCACGAGTTCGTCGCCAACGCGAACGCCAGCCCGACCGCGGGCCCGCTCACGAGCAGGCCCACGAGCTCGAACATGAGCCCGACCGCGAGCACGACCGTCACCCCGACCGCGAGCACGAACGCGATCCCGACCGCGAGCGCGGTCACCAGCGTCCTGCGCCGGTCGTTGCGCAGAAGCCCGAGCGGGTCGGTCGACAGAAGGTCGGCGTCGCTCCTGTCGAGGACGGTGGTGAATTCGTTGCCGAGCCCGAAGGCGAGCCCGCTCGTGAGCCCGACCGCAAGACCGACCGTGAGCCCGAACGTGAGCCCGACCTCGAGCACGCCCGTGAGCCCGACCGCGAGCACGCCACCGAGCACGACCGCGACCATGCCCGCGAGCCCGCAGACGAGGCCCCACACGAACACGAATCCGAGGCGGTAAACCACCGACTGATCCGACCTGCGCCACCGGACCTGACTTCGAGACGGCGCCAGGCGCCAGGTGGAGCGCCAGAACTGGAACCCGAACGCGAGCCCGAACGCGAGCCCGACCACAAGCCCGAACAAGGGCCCGATCGTCAGCCCGAACGCGAGCCCGGCCGCAAGCCCGAACGCGAGCGCGGCGGCGACCGTCTGGGCGAGCCTGGCGCGGAGGGGCACGGTGCGAGCCAGCTCCCACCAGGCGAAGTCCTGGGTGTTCTGGCGTTGCATGTGGTCGGCGAGGTGCCGGAGGTACCGGGCGGCGTCGGCTCGGCGCCAGACTTGTCCCGCCGGGCTCGGTTCGGGCGGGTCCGGGTAGGCGGTGACGATGAGCCGGTCGAGCAGGTAGGTGTGGACGGTGTCGGTATCGGGCAGCCCGAGAAGCTCCGCAGGCTGATTATCGGGTTGGTCCGGGTCGGCGTAGGTGGTGCGGGCGAGGTCGATCCACAAAGGCTCGGTGAGCGCGGCGGCGAGCCGGCCCCCATGGGCGGCGGCATCGCGGTCGAAGACCTGCGCCCAGTCGGCGCGGCCGGTGGCCCGCTGAAGGTACTCACGGGCGACGTCGGCGGGCACGTCGGTGAGTTCCAGGACCACGGCCGCGGCCATGGCGATGCCCGGCAGCGCGGCCAGGGAGTCGAGGTATTCGTTGCTGCGGCTGGTCAGCACGAGCGGGTGATCGGAATCGAACGTGTTGCTGATCGCCTGTAGCGCGCGTGCCCGGCGCGGAGCGGGAATCTCGTCGAGGCCGTCGAGCAGCGGCAGCAGCCGGTCGGTCGAGACGGGGGCATGGCAGGCGTACTCGCCGACGAGCTGACTGGCGATCCACTGTTCGAGGTTCTGTTCGTCAGGGTTCCACGTGGACAGCCGCAGCAGCACCGGAACCCGGCCACCCGGCTCGCGTGCCTGCAGCAGCCGCAGGGCCTCGCGCAGCAGCAACGCGGTCTTGCCGGCGCCGGGCTCGCCGAGGACGACCACCCGGCCACGCAGCCGCTCGTCGGTCAGGACCCGGTGCAGCGCGTCGGGGTGATGCAGGTCCAAGCAGCCGTCGAGATCCAGCGGCGTCGGGTCGCCGTCGCTGCGGATGTTGCTCCAGTGGTCGGCGATCGGCGGGCCGATGGTGGTCCAGGCGGTCGGCAAGGGGTGCGGGTTGAGCAGTCGGCGGTGACGCTGCTCGGGTCGCCACACCGCCGCCACGGTCGACGCGAGGGCATCCAACGTGGCCGGATCGCCGCCGGCGGCCGGAGCGGCGGCCGGTCGATGCGGTCGTACCGTCAGGTAGAGGGCGGCTGCTCCCGCACTTCCGCCGATGACGCTGAACAGTTGGTCGAGCCCGCCCAGCATCCCACTGTCCTGTAGGAGCCAGGCCAGGCCGAACAGGACAACGGATGCCGCCAGTAGCAGCAGACCCCAGGCGAGGCGCCGACTTGCACCACCGCGCCGACCGCCAGCCATCGTCACACCGTACCGACAGCGATCGGGTCCCGCACCGCACCGATCGTCCGACTCGTCCGACGAGGAATCCGACCGTCGCCGCCCGCCGGCCGGGCGTCGGATCTTGGACTCCAAGATGCCGCGGTCACTGGCTGGATGCAAGGCTGTCCAACATCAAGGACATGGCGAATCCAGTCGATATCGGCCGCTCGTTTTCGACCATTGCTCGAATGGCGGTCGCCGTCCTGCTGCTTACCTGCGTGGTTTCCGCTTGCGGCGGAGGAGATTCCACGCAGGCCACGATTACCCGGTACTGTCGCCTCCTCGACGGTGAACGTCAGGCTCAAGACGACGGCACAAAGGTCAACCCGCTGATATGTGCGCAGTTGAAGGAACAGGTGCCCCGCTCCCGTCTGGCAGACTTCTTCCCCGGGCGGGAAGCCGGCTTCATTGACTCGGTGCAGCAGTTCGCCGTGGTCGGCTGCGGGCGTCGCGGCTTCACCAGCGCCAAACAGGAAGTCGAGCCCGAGACGCCTCCCGAAGCGATAGCCGATACGCGAGGCAAGAATGCGGAAGACGTTCTGGAAGCATGCTCAGAAACGCCCAAACTCAACACGGTGGACCGGGCCGGGGCTCAATACACGGGCCTGGGGACGTTCGCCGGCAGCCTGCCGTCAGCAAGCTCGGTCAGGTGCGGCAGCAGACCGGCCGATCCGGCAGCGGCGGGTCCTCCGGCCTTCACCACCTGGTCTGAATACAAGTACGCAAAGGCATACTGGGAATTCGTCCGCCGGTCGGCTATCGCGCTCAAGGAGGACGACTGGAACCTCGCGAGCATTCCGGAGAAGGTCTACCCGCAACTAGAAGAAGACCTGGCGGCGGCGGAAGCGATTTCGTTCGATGAAGACGCCGAGATCTCCATGCTCGAGGCAGCGGACGCCGCAACTCGTGCCGAGATCGCGGCCGATCACGCGGCAGGGCAATCACGCGCGTCAGGCAGAGACCCGGTCGTCGCGGAACATGCCAAGGAGAGCACCTATTGGGCGAAAGAGGCGGCTGCCCACGCGTCGGAGTCGTCCCGATACTCGGATCTCGCGAAGAAGGCCACCAACATCAACGACAAGGCCGTCTACGCCGCAAAGGCGGACGAGGAGGCCAAGAAGGCGGAGGAAGCCGCCGAAAAGGCGGTGGAGGCTGCGGAGAAGGCCACCGAGGCGGCCGAGAAGAAGGAGCAACCGGCACCGGAGCCCGACGCTCCCGAAAAGCAGCCCGCGCCTGGAGCCGAGATCGAGAACACCTGCGAGCAGGTCCGCCGGTTCATGTGGGAATGCGAGCAGTCAGGCTGGCGGACCGGGCCGTGCCAGGAATGGCTGAACAAGTCCCGCGGATGCGTCGACATGAGCCTGATCAACCCGGGTCCGGATCAGGGCGTCGTCTGCTCCAAGCCGCTGATCGACGCAGCCGCGGCCAAGGCGGCGATCATCAAGGCATGCCGCTCGGATATCGCCCGCCCCACCGAAGGCGGCAACTTCTGCAGGGTGATGCAGCCGGATGGGACGCTCATCGTGAAGTACCCGGCGGGCTGCGACCCTACTGTCGCCAACGAGGGATGCCCCGGGCCGCTGGCCCCCGAAGGATCCAAGTTCGTAACTCCGACCATCTGGTGCCCGGAGGTTCCTCCGAACCTTCCTCCCCTGCCATGTGTAGAAGTCGGGCCACCAAGACCGGTCAAATAGCGAACGACGGCCACCCGGGCGTTCCTACGTTGTGTCCCGCATCCGGGATCTCAGCACATCGAACTCGCAGCCTGGTGAGGACGGGTCGAAGCCGTGTTCGACCAGCCAGCGGGACGCCACCAGGCTTCGCCATGACCACCACGCGCGGATCACGTCCACGTCGGCCTCGGTGCCGTAGCCGGCGACCACGTCGCCCAGGTGTTCCTCGTGTCCGAGGGTCAAGGTGGCGAGGTCGAACAAGGCATCGCCCCGGGCGGCCTCGGACCAGTCGATGATGCCGCTGATCTCGTCTCCGTCGACGAACACGTGGGTGATCTGAAGGTCGCCGTGTATGAACACCGGCTTCCACGGCCGCAGCGCGGCCTCGGCGATGCCGCGGTTGCGCGTGACGACGTCCGCGGGAAGGACAGCGTTCGCGAGGAGCCACTCGCATTCGCGGTCGAGATCCGATGCCAGCTCATCGAGGCTCCGACCGGGCCACGGCGGCAACGGCGCGTCGTGCAACCTCCGTATGACGGCACCCGCCGCGGCCCACGCCGCCGGCGACGCGGTCGACGGCTCGCCGAGACGACCGAGCGCCTTGCCGGGCACGGCGGCGATCGCGAGCACGGGCGGCTTGCGCCACAGGACTTCCGGAGTCGGGATCGGCGCCATGGCCATCGCCTCAACCTCGACCGCGGTTCGCGTCGAATCGGCGTCGATCTTCAGGAACACGTCACCGACGCGCAGGGTGGTGCGCTCGCTATGAGCGACGACGACTTCAACCTCTTCCACGTCGGCCATTCTTGCGGGGACAACCACCGGCGTCACCGGGATTAACCGCCGCTGACCACGTGCCTGACGAACACCCAGGGCGGGACTCACCTAAAGGGAGATCAGAGCGACCAGGAACAGGGCGAAGGCCGCCCAGGTCGTCGCCAGCTGGATCCAGTTGATGGTGAAGTAGCGCTGCCGCCCCGCCTCCCAGTCCGCCGGCATCGCCTCGGCGTCCCAGGCCAGAATCATGTTGTAGGTCGGCGTCTTCCACGCATTGGAGACGACGAGGATCCCGACGATGACGACAGCCAGGGCGATCGCGGTGAAGACGAACGAGGCGGAGCCGGGATCGTCCCGGAGCAGCACCAGCGCGACGACCGCGGCGATGGTCGTCCCGCCCGACCAGGCATAGTTGAACGCCTTGCCCAAGCCGTGGCCCGCGTATCGAAGAAACGTCTCCATGAAGTTCCGGAAGCCCGGACCGTCCATGGCCGCCTGCATGGGACGCAGGATCATGCAAAGCCCACCCAGGAAGCCCGCCGCGAGCCCCGCGAGAAAGCTGGACGCCGCAAGTGCCCACTCCACGCCCGTCACGGCCCGCCCCTCCATCCTCGAGGTTCCCAGCGCTCACCGGGATGCTACCTATGTGATCGCAGGCACACGAGATGTGATCGCGGGCAGTAGCGTGAGCCGAACCGAGCGGTCGCCGACAGGATCGCGGCAGATTCGAACCTCGTTCGAGGTCAAATCGGTCACCTCCAGCCGTGGCCCGTCGTGTTCGTCGCCCGCCATGCCGGCCAATGTTGCGGCCAGGTGTCTGGCCAGACGTCAGTCGGGGCAGCCGGTGAGACCCTGCCAGGGTCGAGCACGTCGCGGGTGAGCCGTTCAGCAACGTCGTTCACCTGGGCTACGGTCAGCCGGTCGTCGTCGCAGAAACGTCTGGGAAAAGCGCTGTTGGCCAGTGCCTCCGCGTGCTTCACGGGCATGCCGTAGGCGGTGAGAAACCATTGAATGGTCTCGGTGCACCAGCCTTGCCAGCCGTCGTAGTCGTCAAGAGGGGCGGCGGCGGCGCGTATCAGTTCTGCGAATGCGGCCTCCCAGGCGGCGACGATATCGCCCGGCTCTGCGGCTTGTGCCGGATCGAGAAGGGGTAGGAACCGGTCGAATCGCTCGGCCACGGTTTCCAGCCACCGCCGCCGGGTCAGCAGCGATTCGGCGACCAAGGCAGGCGCCTCGGAGGGTGCAGGAATACGCTCGATGATCCAGCACGTACCAGGCGCCGAGTACCAGTCGTATGCCCACGGTCCGTAGCGGTCGGCCAGCACCGTGCTGACGGCCTCGACCCAAGCCCATGCCGCCGAGCCTTCGATCCCTGAGATATCGTCGCGGCCCGGCGGGGGCGGCGGCACGGGCGTTAACCTCCGCGCCAACGCGGGTACCTCGGCCGGGTCGAACGGGTATCGCGCGGGGTCGACCTCTGCCCACGTCGCGAGGGTCGGCGGTGTTCTCGACTCAGCGTTCGTCACAGGTTGTGATTGTGGCAGTCGATCAGCCCAGCGGCGAGCAGGTATTCACATCGGCCGGATCCGTGCGTTGGCCGCCTCATGGGTCGGCAGGCTTCTAGGCCTGTCTCGCATCAGCTGGCGGAGAGGTGTCGCACCTCCGTTGACGGATCACACCGAAGCGACCCGTTGCACTGGTTGACGGCGCTCTTGGAAAGCCGGAAGCGGCGGCCACGTCGGCTGCGAGCCGGGCATGACCGCCGCTTCGCGAGTTGTCGCCGCGCCCCCGGCTAGGGCCGGAACCGCAGGTCAGCGAGCTGAAACGGGTCAGACGTTGTAGTACATCTCGAACTCGTGCGGGGTCGGGCGGAGCCGGACCGGGTCGATTTCGTGGGTGCGCTTGTAGTCGATCCACGTCGAGATCAGGTCGTCGGTGAAGACGCCGCCGGCGGTCAGGAACTCGTGGTCGTTCTCGAGCGACTCGAGGACCGCGTCCAGGGAGCCCGGGACCTGCTTGACGTTGCCCCACTCCTCCGGGGGCAGGTCGTAGAGGTCCTTGTCGATCGGGGCCGGGGGCTCGATCTTGTTCTTGATTCCGTCCAGGCCGGCCATCATCTGGGCCGAGAAGGACAGGTACGGGTTGCTCGACGGGTCCGGCACGCGGAACTCGACGCGCTTCGCCTTCGGGTTGCTGCCCGTCACCGGGATGCGGGTGCAGGCGGAGCGGTTGCGCTGCGAGTAGACCAGGTTGACCGGCGCCTCGTAGCCGGGCACCAGGCGCCGGTACGAGTTGACGGTCGGGTTGGTGAACGCGAGCAGCGACGGCGCGTGGTGCAGCAGGCCGCCGATGTACCAGCGGGCCGTGTCCGACAGGCCGGCGTAGCCGGTCTCGTCGTAGAACAGCGGCTCGCCGCCGAGCCAGAGGCTCTGGTGGGTGTGCATGCCGGAGCCGTTGTCACCGAAGAGCGGCTTCGGCATGAACGTCGCGGTCTTGCCGTGCTCCCAGGCGGTGTTCTTGATGATGTACTTGAACATCTGCATCTGGTCGCCGGCGTGCAGCAGCGTCGAGAACTTGTAGTTGATCTCGGCCTGGCCCGCGGTGCCGACCTCGTGGTGCGAACGCTCCACGGTGAAGCCGACGTCGATCAGGCGGCGCACCATCGAGTCGCGCAGGTCGGAGTAGTGGTCGACCGGGGAGACGGGGAAGTAGCCGCCCTTGTACGCGGTCTTGTAGCCGCGGTTGCCGCCCTCCTCCTCCTTGCCGGTGTTCCAGGCGCCCTCGATCGAGTCGATGTAGTAGAACGCCTGGTGTGCGGAGGTCTCGTGGCGGATCGAGTCGAAGATGTAGAACTCGGCCTCGGCGCCGAAGTACGCAGTGTCGGCGATGCCGCTGGACGCGAGGTAGGTCTCGGCCTTCTTGGCCACGTTGCGCGGGTCACGGGAGTAGGCCTCGCGCGTGAACGGGTCGTGGATGAAGAAGTTCAGGGCGAGCGTCTTCTGGATCCGGAAGGGATCGACGAAGGCGGTCGTGACGTCCGGCAGCAGCATCATGTCGGACTCGTGGATGGCCTGGAACCCGCGGATCGAGGATCCGTCGAAGGCGAGACCGTCGGTTACCACGCTGTCGTCGAACGACTCCACCGGCATGTTGAAGTGCTGCATCACACCGGGCAGGTCGCAGAACCGTACGTCGACGAACTTGACGTCCTCGTCCTTGAGGTATCGCAGGAGTTCCTCGGGATTGGCGAACACACGTCCTCCTGGCACAGATTTTTCGAACCGGGGCGGCGTGAGCCGCCTCGTGGCTAGGCTGGTCGCGACGCTATGGGTCCGCGGTTGCCCTGGCGTATCCCTATTGTTACCGGCGTGTTACGGAGCCCCGCGACATCCGGACCCTACCGCCACATGTCGAACTTTTCGCGCCGAAACGCCCCCACAGCGTCGTCTCAGCGGGACGCCGTTACTCTCGCTTCCCGTGGCGACACCCGCGAACGGCACACCGACCCCGCCCGAGCGGGCGGCGGCCCTCGACCTGACCAAGCTGGGACCGGCCCACTTAGGCCGCCGGTTCGCCGCGCTGCTGATCGACTGGGCCCTGTGCCTGGTGATCGCCAGTTTCTACGCCGACCCGCGGGTCATCGCCTGGCCGCCCGTGGTCCTGCTGATCCTCTTCAACGCCCTGTTCATCGGCCCGTTCGGACAGACGCCGGGCATGGCGCTGGCCCGGCTCCGCTGCGTGTCGGCGGCCGACGGCGGCGCCATCGGCGTGCTCATGGGGCTGGTGCGCGGCGTGCTGCTGGCCCTGCTGGTGCCGGCAGTCATCATGGACGACAACCGCCGTGGCCTGCACGACCGCGCCGCCGGATCGATAGTCGTCAGCCTGCCGCCCCGCGGCAGGTAGTGCGGCCTGCCGCGGCGCGGAGGGAGCAGAATCGACCTGTGGACATCGCGGTACTCGGCCCAGTCGAGCTGCGGGCCGACACCGGTGAGGCGGTGCCGGTCGCGGGCGCGCGTCTGCGTACCCTCCTGGTCCTGCTCGCCCTCGACGCGGGCAGCGCCGTCTCCACCGGCCGGCTGGCCGACGGGGTCTGGGGTGATGATCAGCCGGCCGCCGCGGGAAACGCGCTGCAGGCGCTGGTGTCCCGGCTGCGCCGCGCCGCGCCGGGCCTCGCGGTAGCGGCGACGCCCTCCGGATACCGGCTCGACCTGGACCGCGACCGGGTGGACGCGCACCGCTTCGCCCGGCTGGTCGCGGAGGGCCGGTGCGAGGAGGCGCTGGCGCTGTGGCGCGGGCCGACGGAGTTCCCCGACGTGGCACGGGCCGACGCGGTACGCCTCGACGAGCTGCGGCTGGCCGCCCGGCAGGACCGGATCGAGGCGCGGCTGCGGGCCGGCGGCGGCGCCGACCTGGTACCGGAGCTGGAGGCCCTCGTCGCGGCGCATCCGCTGCACGAGCCGCTGGCCGGCCTGCTCATGCGGGCCCTGGTCGCGGCCGGGCATCCCGGGCGCGCGCTGACCGTCTTCGAGGGGATTCGCGCCGAGCTGGCCGACACCCTGGGCGCCGACCCGTCGCCCGAGCTGTCGGCGCTGCACGTGGAGACGCTGCGCGGGCGCCACCGCCGGTACCGGGGCAACCTGCCCGCGGAGGTGAGCAGCTTCATCGGCCGCGAGGACGACCTGCGGGCGGTCCGTGGGCTGATCGCCGCGCACCGGCTCGTGACCCTGACCGGGCCGGGCGGCAGCGGCAAGACCCGGCTGTCGGTGGAGGCGGGGCAGGCGCTGGCCGACAGCCACCCGGACGGCGTCTGGCAGGTCGAGCTCGCGCCGCTCACCGACCCCGCCGAGGTGCCGCAGACGGTACTGACCGCGCTGAACCTCCGCAGCCAGGTGCTTGTCGCCCGGCCGGGGCTCGGCACGGTGGTCAGCGAGTCGGTGGAGCCGCTGACCCGGCTGACCGAGGCGCTCGCCGGCAAGGACCTCCTGCTCATCCTCGACAACTGCGAGCATCTCATCGACGCCGCGGCGTCTGTAGCCGACGCGCTGCTGAGGGCCGCGCCCGGCCTGCGGCTGCTGGCGACCAGCCGGGAGCCGCTCGGCATTCCCGGCGAGCAGCTCTGGCCCGTCGAACCGCTCGCCGTCGCGCCGTCGGAGTCGCACGCCGCCGGCTACCCCGCCGTACGGCTGCTGCTGGACCGGGCGGTGGCCGCGCGGCCGGGGTTCCGGCTGGATCCGCACACCACCGGCCCGGTGGTCCGGATCTGCCGCGCCCTGGACGGGATGCCGCTCGCCATCGAGCTCGCCGCGGCCCGACTGCGGACGCTGCCCGTCGAGGTGCTGGCCGACCGGCTCGCCGACCGGTTCCAGCTGCTCACCAACGGCAGCCGCACCGCGCTCCCCCGGCATCAGACGCTGCGGGCGGTCGTCGACTGGAGCTGGGATCTGCTCGGCGACGACGAGCGGGCGCTGTGGCGGCGGTTCTCCGTGTTCCACGGCGGCGCCGACGTGACCGCGGTCGAGCAGGTCTGCGGCGCAGACCTCGACCTGCTCGGCGCGCTGGTCGACAAGTCCCTGCTGGTCCTCGCGGGCGACCGCTACCGGATGCTGGAGACCATCCGGGAGTACGGCCTGGAGCGGCTCGCCGAGGCGGACGAGACCGAGCGGATGCGCGTCGCGCACGCCCGCTACCTGCTGGAGCTGGCCGGCACCGCCGAGCCCGAGCTGCGCCGGGCCGACCAGCTCACCTGGCTGCGCCGCGTCGGCGCCGAGCACGACAACCTGCACGCGGCCGTACGCGCGGCGATCGACGCCGGCGACGCGCGCACCGCGACGGCGCTGACCGCCCGGCTGGGCTGGTACTGGTGGCTGCGCGGGCATCGCGCCGAGGGCTGCGCGCTGGCCCGCGACGTGGTGGCCATGACCGGCGACGCGGACGCCGAGGATCGCGCGCTGACGTACGCCTCCGCGGCGCTGAACGGGCTCGAGGGCGCGGCGCAGATCGACGAGGTCCAGGAGTGGTTCCAGGCGGCCGAACGCGAGGGCGCGGGCCCGGACTCCGCGCATCCGGTGCTGCGGCTGCTGCGCCCGCTGGCGACCCTGTTCCAGTCGGCCGGGCATCCGCCGGGCCTCGCCGAGATCGAGCCGCTCTTCGACGACCCGGACCCGTGGCTGCGGGCGATCGCCAAACTGATCGTGGCGCACGTGCGGCTCAACTTCGGGCAGAGCCCGGACCTCGCCCGGGCCGAGTTGCGCGAGGCGCTCGACGGGTTCCGGGCCACCGGGGAGCGCTGGGGCATCGGCTTCTCGCTCAGCGCGCTCGGCGACATGGCGGCGTCCCGCGGCGACTTCCGGGACGCGGTGAACTGGCAACGGGAGGCGATCACGCTGGTCCGCGAGGTCGGCATCCGCGAGGACCTGCCGCAGCTCGAGATGAAGCTGGCACACCAGCTGTGGCTGGCCGGCGACCGCTCCGAGGCGCACCGGATGCTCAAGCAGGCCCGCGAAACGGCGACGGACATCGGCCTGGCGGAGGTCCTGGCCTGGGTCGAGTACGGCTACGCGACGATCGCCCGCGAGGAGGGTTCGCTCGACGAGGCGCGGGCGCGGCTCGCCCGGGCCGCCGAGTTGATCGACACGTCCGGGCACGCGCCGCAGTTCCGGGCGCTGACCCGTTCGGCGCAGGCACTGGTCGAGGGGGCGGCCGGCGATCTGGCCGCGGCGCACGCCCTGCACCTGAGCGCGGTCGAGCTCGCCGTCGAGTCGATGGACTCGCCGGTGATCGGGCATGTCCTGGTCGGGATCGCCGACTACGCGCTGCGCGACGGTGAACCGGTGCGGGCGGCGATGCTGCTGGGTGCCGCCGACGCGGTGCGCGGCTCGGTGGACCGGTCGGTGCCGGACACCGACCGGATACAGAGCGCGGCCCGTGCCGCACTCGGCGAGGCCGGCTACGAGGAGGCGTACCGCTCGGGTGGCGCGGTCACCCCGGCCACGGCGCTCGCGGCGACCGGGCTACGACCGCGCGCCTGATCCTGGGTGTACCCGTCGGCACGCCGAGCGGCATCCAGATCAGCAGCGCGATGCCGAACAGGACGTACAGATTGCTCCCGACGACGCCGAGCGGCGGCCGGGGCCCGTTCTCCCACAGCCAGGTGAGCCGCGAGGACAGCACCACATACGCCGCACCGCCCAGCCACAGCGGCCTGCGGTCGGTATCGGACGACAGGCCGGCGTCGACGCAGCGGACGATCGCCGGAAGCAGCCAGACCCAGTGGTGTACCCAGGAGACCGGGCTGATCAGGCAGCCCATGACGCCGGTGAGGGCGAGCCCGCCCAGGTGGTCGCCGAGCCGGGCGGCGGCACGCGCCCGGGCGACCCAGAAGCCGAGCGCGACCAGCACGCAGACGATCCAGAGCCGCGACTCGACGGTGTCCACCGGTAGCCGCGCGAGCATCCCGCGCAGCGACTGGTTGGAGAGGTACTCGAGGTTGCCGACCCGGTTGGTGTCCCACAGCGCGGCGGTCCAGAACTCGCGGGACGCCTCCGGGAACAGGCCGGCCGCCACCAGCGTCGCGGTCGCGGCCGTACCGATGGCCGTGGCCGCCGCCCGCCACTGCCGGGTGACGAGCAGGTAGAGGATGAACACGGCCGGGGTCAGCTTGATCGCGGTGGCCAGGCCGATGCCGATGCCGGCCCACCTGCGCCCGCGCGCCACTCCGAAGAGCACGTCGCCGACGACCAGGGCGAGCAGCAGGGTGTTGACCTGCCCGAAGCTGAACGTCTCGCGGATCGGCTCGAAGCAGAGCGCGAGGGCCACGGCGACGCCACCGGCGAACCACGGCGTCCAGCCCGCCCGGCGCACCATTCCCTCGACGAGCCACCAGGTCACCAGCGCGGTGGTGGCGACCGTGGCGAGGCTGGCGATCACGAGGATGAGCGGGTACGGCAGGTACGCCATCGGGGACATGACGATCCCGGCGAAGGGCGGATAGGTGAATCCGTACGGGGTGCCGGGCTGTAGCCAGTCGTAGACCATGCCGTGCTCGCGGAACCAGTACCGGACGGCCCCGGAGTACACCTTCGAGTCGAAGAAGCCGTGGTGGAGGCAGGCCCACGTGAGGACCGCGGCGGTGAGCGCCGCGAGGGCGGCGAGGATCGAGGCCCGGCGGGTCACGCGAACACCTTACGATCCCGGCGCCGGCGCACCCGCACGACGGCGAGCGCGATCAGCGCGGCGGTGACGACGAGCGCGCCGGGGATGCGGGTGTACAGCGCCCAGTTGTAGCCCGCCGGCAGGGTGAGGGTGGCGGCGAACGCGCAGAGGCCGAGCAGCCATCGGTCGTCGCTTGGCGCACCGTCCAGCCGGGTGCCGGTGGCGGCCAGGACCGCGAGCGGCCAGGTGGCGTACCAGGGGTGGAAGACGGGGGCGCAGAGCACCGTCGCTGCCAGCGCGAGGCCGGCCCCGGGCAGCGCGCCGCCCGATCGGGCCCGCCACCAGAGCATCACCAGGAACACCGCGAGCAGCACGATCCCGAGGGCGCGGGTCACCGGCACGGCGTCGGCCTCGCCGCCGAGGAGCCGCGCGACGAAGTCGACGGACAGCCCGACCGCGGTGGACGGCGAGCCCCAGGTCACGCTGTCGCCGCTGCGCGCGAGGCCGGCCACCCAACCGAAGCCGCGACCCGAGACGAGCGACAGCGCCGCCGTGGCGAGGAGCGCGCCGCCGGCGATGGCGACCGCCGGGCGCCACAGGGCCCGCAGCGGCACCGGCGAGGGGCGACCGGGTGCCGCGGCGGCGAGGACCGCGAAGGGCAGCACCACGACGGCCGTCGCCTTGACGGCGACCGCGAGGCCGAGCACCAGACCGCCGGCGACCAGCAGCACGGCCGCCGGGGACGACCGCGCGGAGGCGGGCCGCCCCGCGCTCGCCGCCAGGGCGAGGCCGGAGACGATGAGCCCGATCATCAGCGCGTCGTTGTGCGCGCCGGACACCAGGTGTACCAGCACCAGCGGGCAGGCCAGCACCAGCCAGAGCGCCCTCGCCGGGTCCCTGCCCGCCCGCCTCGCCAGCACCGGCAGCGCCACCGCGGTCAGCACCAGCCCGGCCAGCGCGATGACGCGCAGCCCGGCGATGACACCGGCGAGGGATTCGCCGGCGAGCCCGACGGCCCAGCCCGCCAGGATCAGGAACAGCGGGCCGTACGGCGCCGGCGAGTCCCGCCACGAGGTCGCCACGGAATCCAGCCAGGGGCAGCCGAACTCCTGCACCCCCATCGCGTACGGGTCTCCGCCGGCGTGCTGCACGTAACCCTGGCAGGCGTACGAGTAGGCGTCCGCGCTGCCCAGCGGCAGGAACGGCAGCACCGGCAGCAGCCACAGCGCGGCGGTGACCAGCGCCCACCGGGTCGAGGGCACCACGTGCCGGCCCCACCACCAGGCACCGGTCAGCAACACCGTGCCGAGCACCCAGCAGATCGGCAGCAGGACGCCACGCTGCCCGCTGAGCAGCGTGAGCGGGTTGACGCTGGGCACCCGCACGAACCCGGAGCCGCCGAGGTACGCGCCGGCCGCGGTCGCGACGCTGCCCGCGAAGCCGCCCCACCGGATGACGGCGGGCGTCAAGTGACGGTCGCCTCGACCGGAGCGGGCTCGCGCAGCCACTTGACCGCACGCCGGCCGACCCACACGACGAGCCCGGTCATCAGGAACGCGAACGGCACCTGCAGCGGCTTCCAGGCGCCGTCGCCGTTGGGCAGGATCAGGAACATCCCGGCGACGACGGCGATCTCCAGCCACCGGAAGCGGACCGTGGTGACGGCGAACAGCGCCAGCGCCCAGAACAGGTACCAGGGCTGGGTGATCGGCGCGCAGAAGATGACGACGAGGCAGGCCAGGGCGGCGCCGTGCAGCGGATCGCCGCGCCGGAAGCGCCACCAGACGACGACGAGCGCGATCAGCATCAGGATCAGCGCGATCGACCGGGTCGCGGGCACCGCGTCGAGCTGCAGGCCGAACCACTTCGCGACCGCGTTGATCGCGATGCCGACGGCCGTCGACGGCGAGGTCCAGCTGCGGGACTCACCGGCACCGGAGAGCGCGGTGGCCCAGCCCAGGCCGAGCCCGGAGACGGCCGAGAGCACCAGCAGCGCGGCGAGCGCCCCGCCGACCACCGCGCCGCCGCGCCGCAGCAAGCGCAGCCACCCCTCGCGACCGGGATGCAGCCCACCGGCGGCGAGCAGCGCCGCGAACGGCAGCACCACCCCGACGGTCGTCTTGACCGCGATCGCGGCACCGACGACGGCACCGCCCGCGACCAGCAGGGCGATCGGGCGGGCCCGGCCGGCGATCAGCGCGAGCCCGGCGAGCAGCAGCGCCATTGTCAGCGCGTCGTTGTGCCCGCCGCCGACGACGTGCACGGCGACGATCGGGCAGCACAGCACGAGCCACAGCGCCCGGTCCGCGGGCGCACCCCGCCGGCCGGCCAGCACCGGCACGACGGCGGCCAGCGCGAGCACCGCGAGCACCGCGTAGACCCGGAAGACCGCGAGCGCGACGGCCTGCGACCCGAGGGCGGCGGCCAGGCCGGTGAGCATGATCCAGAGCGGCCCGTACGGCGTCGGCGTGTCCCGCCACACCAGGGAGACCGAGTCGAGCCAGGGGCAGGGCTGCGCGGAGATCCCGACGACGGACGGGTTGAAGCCGGCGTCGAAGAGGGCGCCCTGGCAGGCGTACGCGTACATGTCGCGGCTGGCCAGCGGCGGGATCAGGAGCATCGGCAGCACCCAGAGCAGGCCGGTGACGACGATCCACCGGCGGCTCAGCAGGCCATCGGCGACGAGCTTGCGGCCCCACCACCACGCGGTGCACAGCGCCGTCAGCCCCACGATCCAGAGCAGCATGATCAGCGGGCCGTTCGGGCCGCGCAGGATGCTCATCACGGACACGCCGCGGCGGATCCAGGTGGGTGCGCCGAACAGCACGCCGTCCAGGGCGCAGCAGGCCGCGCCGAACAGGCCCAGCCAGCGCAGCACCGCCGGCCGGGACAGCCACCCCTCGACCGTCTGGCGCCCGGCGTGCACCAGCGCGGCCATCAGTTGGCCCTCAGGATCGTCACGCCCTCGACGACCGTGTCGAGGTGGTAGTGCGCGGCCAGGTCGGTCGCGATCCCGCCGCTGGGGTCGACCGCGGCGGGCGGCGTGTCGAGGACGACGAGGGCCGGGCGCTGCGGCGAGTTGAGCATCGCGCGCAGGCGCGGCAGCGCGTCCGGGATCTTGTCGATCGGTTTGCCCCAAAGATATGGATACGGTGACTGGCGTTGTGCCGCGAAGTACAGGTACGCCTCGGACTCCAGCACGTAGATCCGGTCGTCCGGCGTCGTGGAGGCCCTGATCACGGCCGCTATCCGGTCGTCGCGGGCGGCCAGCGCATCGTACGGGACGGTGTCAGCCCGCCGGGCCGGCGACATGAGCGCCAGTGCGGCCAGCCACAGCAGCGTCGGCAGCACGACCACCGCGGCCAGCACCCGCCGCCACCGGACCGAGGGGACCGCGACGACCGCGGCCGCCGCCAGCAGCACCAGGGCGGGCAGCGGCTGGACGAAGTAGTGCGGCCAGTAGGAGCCGCCGAGATTGATGCCGGCGAAGCCGGCGAGCAGCCAGGCGCCGAGCAGCCACCGGCCGCCCCGGTCGAACGTCCGCCAGCCGAAGAACGAGACGATGACGATCACCGTCAGGTCGAGCGCGATGTCGCCGGCGTGCCGGCCGAGGTCGGCCAGGCGGGTCCCGGTGTTCGACCCCGAGCCGCCCAGCGCGGACAGCTGATAGCCGACAAGCGCGGTCCAGTAGTACGACCAGCCGACGGAGATCCCGTGCAGCGCGGAGGCCGCCAACGGCACCGCGACACCGGCGGCGAACACCCCGCCCGCGGCGCGCAGGCCTGCACCGCGCCGGGCGAGCAGCACGACGACCACGCCGACGACGATGCCGTCGATGCCCGACTGCTTCATCGTCAGCGCGACCCCGGCCAGCAGCCCCGCCCCGGCCAGCCACCACAGCGAGGCGTCCCGGCGCCACCAGCGGACGGCGAGCGCGATCGCCACCGTCGACGGCACCGCCGCCAGCAGCTCGCCGTTGAACGTGATGCCCTCGAGGTGCGGGGCGATGCCCACCACCGCATAGATCCACGCCGCCGCGTTGCCCACCGCCCGGCCCGCCAGCAGCCAGCCGATCGCGCCGAGCGCCACCGTGATGATCGCCCCGGCCAGGACCATGCCGAGCCGGACCGTCCAGCCCGAGTCGTCGATCGCCAGCAGCGCCCGGTACGTCAGCAGCAGGCCCTGCGGCCGGTCCAGCCAGGCGGTGTCGTAGAGCCGGGCGCCCCGCGACCACTGCTGCGCCACGTACGCATAGCCGCCCTCGTCGGTCGACAGCCCGGTGAACATGAACGGCACGCGCAGCAGCACGGCGAACACCGCCGCAGCCAGGATCGGCCGGCGAGCGGCATCAAGCATCCAGCACCCGCTCCATCGCGGCGCGCGACCGCCGGGTGATCCGCAGGTACCGGTCGACGAACTCGCCCGGGTCGCCGCCGCCGAGCAGTTGCACGACACCGGCCAGCTCGACGCCGTGCCGCGGCAGCTGGTCGGTCGGGCGGCCGCGCACCAGGGTCAGCGCGTTGCGCACCTGGGCCGCCAGGGTCCAGCCCGCCGTCATCGCCGCCGCGTCGACCTTGTCGACCAGCTTGGCCTGCAGCTCCGCGGTCAGCGCCTCGAGGGTGCAGGTCATCCGCAGGGCGGGCAGGGCGTATCCGTGGCGCAGCTGCAGCAGCTGCACCGCCCACTCGACGTCGGCCAGGCCGCCGCGGCCCAGCTTGGTGTGCGTGTTCGGGTCGGCGCCGCGCGGCAGCCGCTCGGTCTCCACCCGGGCCTTGATCCGACGGATCTCGACGACCTGCTCGCGGGTGAGGCCACCGCTCGGGTAGCGCATCCCGTCGGCGAGGGCCTCGAACTCGCGGCCCAGCTCCTCGTCGCCGCAGACGAAGCGGGCCCGCAGCAACGCCTGCGACTCCCAGACCTTCGACCAGCGCGCGTAATACTGCGCGTACGCGTTGAGGCTGCGGACCAGCGGGCCCTGCCGGCCCTCGGGGCGCAGATCGGCGTCGACGCCGAGCGGCGGGTCGGGGGCCGGCGCGCTGAGCGTGCGGCGCAGCTCCTCGGCGATCGCGTGCGCCGAGGAGCTGGCCTCGCCGTCGGACATGCCCTCCGGGGGTGAGTAGACGAACAGCACGTCGGCGTCGGACGGGTAGCTCATCTCGTATCCGCCGAGGCGGCCCATGCCGATCACCGCGAAGCGCAGACCCTCGGGGCCGGGGCGCACCCGCCGGGCGGTGTGCAGCGCCGCGCCCAGCGTCGCGTCGGTGACGTCGGAGAGCGCGACGCCGGCGGCGTGCACGTCGAGCGGCTGCGCCGGGGCGAGGTCACCGGCCCGGCTGAGGATGTCGGCGCAGGCGAGCCGGAACAGCTCGCGGCGGCGCACCGCGCGGACCGCGGCGATGGCCTGGGCCGGATCGGTAACGCCGTCGCGCAGATAGCGGTCGGCGGCCGCGATGAAGCCGTCGCGCAGCACCTCGCGCGGCCGCGGCTGCAGCTCGGCGTCGTCGGCGAGCAGCCGCAGCGCCTCCGGGTCGCGGGTGAGCAGGTCCGTCGCGTACCGGGAGAGGCTGAGCACGCGGGCGAGCCGGCGGGCGACCGGGCCGCCGTCGCGCAGCAGCCGCAGATACCAGGGGGTGCTGCCCAGCTTGTCCGAGACGTGCCGGTAGTTGAGCAGGCCGCGGTCCGGCTCGGGCGCGTCCGCGAACTCCTGCAGCAGCATCGGCAACAGCGTGCGCTGGATGGCCGCCGTGCGGCTGACCCCGCCGGTGAGTGCCTGCAGATGACGCAGGGCCCCGGCCGGGTCGGCGAAGCCGAGGATCTCGAGCCGGCGGCCGGCCGACTCGGTCGTCATCCGCAGGGCCTCCGCCGGCACCCGCGCCACCGCCTCGAGCAGCGGCCGGTACAGCAGCTTGGCGTGCAGGCGCCGCACGTGCGCGGCGTGGCCGACCCAGTCGGAGCGGAACGCCTCGACCGCGTCGCGGCCGGGCAGCGCCCGGTAGCCGAGCGCCGCGGCGAGCCAGCGCAGCGCCTTCGGGTCGTCCGGCACGGTGTGGGTGCGCCGGAGATTCTGCATCTGCAGGCGGTGCTCGACACCGCGCAGGAATCGGTACCCCCGCAGCAGCGTCTCGCCGTCGTCACGCCCCACGTAGCCGCCCGCGACCAGGGCGCGCAGCGCGGGGAGCGTGCCGGGCTCGCGCAGCGTCTCGTCGATCCGGCCGTGCACGAGCTGCAGCAGCTGCACCGCGAACTCGATGTCGCGCAGCCCGCCGGGGCCGCGCTTGATCTCGCGTTCCACCTCGCGGGCCGGGACGTTGTCGATGATCTTCCGGCGCATGTCGCGGACGTCCGCGACCGCCTCGGGCCGCTCGGCCGCGTGCCACACCAGGGGGGCCAGATCGTCGATCCACTCGGCCGCGAGGGCCAGGTCGCCGGCGGCCGGCCGGGCCTTGAGCAGCGCCTGGAACTCCCAGGTGCGCGCCCAGCGGCGGTAGTAGGCCTGGTGGCTGGCGAGCGTGCGGACCAGCGGGCCGCGGTTGCCCTCCGGGCGCAGTGCCGCGTCGACCGGCCAGGCGACGTGGCCGCACACCTCGATCAGCCGGGCGGCGACGGTGGTGCCGGCGCTGAGGTCCTCGTCGCCGGCGGCCACGAAGATGACGTCCACGTCGGACACGTAGTTCAGCTCGTAGCCGCCGCATTTGCCCATCGCGACGACCGCGAGCCGCGGCTCGGGCGTGCCGGGCGGCAGGCCGGCGACGGCGATCGCGTAGGCCGCCGCCAGGGTCTCGTCGGCCAGCCGGGAGAGCGCGGCCATGGTCGGCTCCAGGCCGCGGCCGCCCGTCAGGTCGGCGGCCACGATCCGCAGCAGGGAGATCCGGTACGCCGTCCGCAGCGCCGGGACGTCCGGCGGCCCCGAGCCCATGGACTCGCCGAACTCGAGGTGGCCCTCGGCGTTCGGCGGCAGGCCGGTCTTTCCGGTGGCGAGCACCCGCCACTCGTCGGGGTTCGCCACGAGGTGGTCGCCGAGCGCCGACGACGCGCCGAGCACCGCGATCAGCCGGCGGCGCAGGCCGGGGTCGCTGTAGAGCGAGTGCAGGACCGCGTCGGCCGCCGGGCTCTCGGCGATCTCCTCGCCGGGGCCGGTCACCGGGCCGCCGCCGGCGCGGCTCTCGGCGCGGGCGACCGCGTCGATCAACCGGTGCAGCTGGCGCAGGGCCAGGTTGGGGTCGGCGGCGAGGGACAGCGCGTGGATGAGCTCGCCGGCGTCGGTGCCGACCGGCCCCTGCGCCTCGGCGTCCCACAGCCGCAGCCCGCCCGGGCCGAGCAGGTCGGCCGCGCGGGTGCCGTTGTCGGCGAAGCCGTACCGGGCCAGCCGGCTGGGCCTGGTCACCTACTGCCCCAGCAGCGGAAGGGTGCGGATGGTGCCGGGATCCGGGATGTCGGCGTCGGGCAGCGTGCCGAGGGCGAGCGCCGCGAACCGGGCCGCGAACGGCTGCCACACCTCCTCGACGTCGGCGAGCACGTCGGCGGTGGCCGCCACGACCATCTCGCCGTCGTAGCCCAGCTCGTCGAGGAGCGCGCCGTCCGAGCGGGCCCAACCGGCGATCATGGCGGCGTCGCACTCGATGTGGAACTGCAGGCCCCAGGCCCGGTCACCGAGCCGGAACGCCTGGTGCGGATAGCGCGACGAGGCGGCGAGCAGCACCGCACCGATCGGCAGCTCGGTGATCTCGTCGCTGTGCCACTGCACCACGTCGGGCAGCAGCGGCACCCACTTGAACAGGGGGTCGGAGTCGGCCGCGTCCCGGCGCGCGACCAGGCCCGGGCCGATCTCCGGCCCCGAGGTGCTGCGCTCCACGAGACCGCCGTGCGCCGACGCCAGCAACTGCGCGCCGAGGCAGACGCCGAGCGTCGGCACGTGGTGACGCACCGCCTTGCGCAGGAGCCCCTCGAGCGCGGCGAACCAGGGCGCACCCGGCTCGCCGGCGGCGCTCGGGTAAGCGCTCTGGTCGCCGCCGAGCACGATCAGGGCCAGGTGATCGTCGAGCGTCTCCGGCAGCGGATCGCCCGCATGCGGGCGCAGCACGGTCAGCTCCAGACCCGCCTCGGCGAACCAGTCGCCCAGCCTGCGGAGATCATCGGACGGGTCGTTCTCGATTACCAGCGCTGTACCCACGCTTCGAGGCTATCGGGTGGGACCGACACCGAACCCCTGCCCACCCGTTCAGGCGTTCCGGCCCGCGGGTTCGGTATACACGCCGAAGTGGTTGCCGGACGGATCGAGCAGGTGCGCGAAGATCAGCCCGTCGGGCGTGGTCTGCGGCTCGATGAGCACCTTGCCGCCGGCGGCCGCTGCCTGGCGGCAGGCCGTCTCGGTGTCCGCGACCAGCACGTTGAAGATCGCGTAGTTCGGGATCTTCCCGCCGGTCGCGAACAGCCCGCCGCGGACGCTGCCCGGGTCCGGGGTCGTGATGATCCGGTACGAGGACCCGTCGGACGAGGACGGGTCGTCCCCGACCGTCCAGCCGAACACCTCGCCGTAGAACCGCTCCACCTCGTCGGGCCGGTCGGTGCCGATCTCGAACCATCCGATGCCGTTACTCATGGTCTTCTCCTTCGCTCGTTGGCGTCGGGGACCACGATCCGGGGTGCGGGCGACAACCCTCCGTCGGTGTTTACGAAGCGGTCCAGCGGGCGACGATCTCGTCGCCCTCGGTCTCGCCGGTCTCGACGAAGCCGAGCGACGCATAGAGCGCCCGGGCGGCGGTGTTGTCCGGCGAGTAGCTCAGTGCGACGTTCGGGCAGTCCGGCTCGGCGGCGAGCCGCTCGCGCAGCGCGACGACCGTCGCGCGGCCGATGCCGGCACGCTGGCGGGAGGCGTCCACGACGAGCCCGCCGATCCACCGGCTCCGGTCGTCGTCGACGGCCCACATGCAGAAGCCGACGACCTCGCCGCCGAGCACGACGGCGAGCGGCCGCCAGAGGCCGCCGTAGTGGCACAGGCACAGGTAGTGGGCGACGTCGTTGACGAAGTCCCGCTGATCGGGCCGGACGGACAGCGCGGTGCAGGCCCGCCAGTTGTCCTTGGTCACGGGCTCCAGGCTGATGGTCACCCGGGCATCATCCCAGGGTGAGCCGGGTGACCATCCGGCCGGGAATGTCTAGGTCGCCGGGGTCGAGGCGGCGGGGCCCGACGGCCTCGGCCGTGGCGGTGACCGTGCCGATCCGATCGGTCCGGAAAGCGCGGATGGCATCGCGCAGCCGGCACCAGGCGACGAGATACCAGTGTGTCGGGCCGCACACGTAGCCGAGCGGCTCGATCTCGCGGACGGTGGCGGCGCCCTCGCGGTCCCCGTAGCCGATGCGGAGCACGCGCCGTGCGGAGAGCGCGTCGGCGACGAGCCGCGGCACCGGCGCCGCCTGAACGCCCCGGCCGACCAGATGAACCCGCCCGGCAAGCTCGCGCGCGGCGCTGGCGTCCTGGTCCTGCATGGCGGCGACCAGTTTGTGCAGCGCCGTCCGCGCGGCGGAGCGGAACGGGGTGCCGTCGAGGCCCTGCAACGCGAACGCCATGGCCACGGCCTCGGCCGGGGTCAGGTTGGCCGGCGGCAGCGTGCGGGTGCGGTCGAGGCAGTAGCCGCCCGTCCGGCCGGCCTCGGCATAGATCGGCACCCCGGTCTGCTGCAAGGCGGAGATGTCGCGCTCGATGGTGCGGACCGAGACCTCGAATCTCAGTGCGAGCCAGCGCGCACTCCGCGGCCGGGGCGCCACGGCCCGCAGCTCCTCGACGAGACCGTAGAGCCGGTCGGTTCGATTCACGGCGGGGACATTAGCCCGGGGGTACGACAACTACAGCGGCCGAAAACGCGCCGCCGCGGGCGGTCTGCCCGCGGCGGCGCCGCGTTCTTCCGGGAGCCGGGTCAGGAGATGCAGGCGCAGACGATCAGGGCGGCGCCGAGGTGCGACGCCGCGCTGACCAGCGCGCCCGGGTGCCGCTCCGGCGTGCAGATGACCTCGCCCAGCTTGCCCGGCGTCATCCAGTCGAGGACCAGGAACGCGGTGCCCATGACCGCGATGCCGATGACACCGAAGATGATCGTCGACGCCAGCCCCTCGAGGAAGTTCGAGTAGCTGGTGAAGATCGCGGTGAAGACGATCAGCGCGATGCCGATCTGGTTCGCGGCGAGCAGCAGGGAGGCGTTGTGGTTCTTCTCCACCCAGATCAGGTCACGCAGCTTGCCCGGGGTCAGCAGGTCGACCAGCAGATAGCCGACCGCCATCAGCCCGATCCCGACCCCACCGAACACAACGCTGCGCCCGGCACCCTCAAGCAGATCTTGTAGCACGGCCACTCCCTCGTCACGACGTCAGAGGGGCACGGTAGCGGACCTGCGCACCTACGTGATCCACCGGCTGGATGAAAAGGTCAGAGCGCGCCGAGATAACGCTGCCGCTCGTACGGGGTGACCTCGCGCCGGTACTGCTCCCACTCCTGGCGCTTGTTGCGCAGGAAGAAGTCGAAGACGTGCTCGCCGAGCACCTCGGGGATCAGCTCGGACTTGGCCATCACCTCGATCGCCTCGGCGAGGTTCTCCGGCAGCGCGTCGTAGCCCATGGCCTTGCGCTCGTTCGGCGAGAGCGACCAGACGTCGTCCTCGGCGCCCGGCGGCAGCTCGTAGCCCTCCTCGATGCCCTTGAGCCCGGCGCCGAGCATGACCGCGAAGGCCAGGTACGGGTTGGTGGCCGAGTCGAGCGAGCGGACCTCGACCCGCGCCGAGTTCGGCTTGCCGAACGCGGGCACCCGGACCAGCGCGGAGCGGTTGAGATGCCCCCAGCTGACGAACGCGGGCGACTCGGTGATCCGGTCCGGAAGCTGCATCGGGAACAACCGCTTGTAGGAGTTGACCCACTGGTTGGTGACCGCGGTGTACTCCCGGGCGTGCACCAGCAGCCCGGCGATGAACGCGCGCGCCGTCTTGGACAGCTTCTGCGGGTCGTCGCCGTCGTAGAACGCGTTGCGCTCGCCCTCGAACAGCGACAGGTGGGTGTGCATGCCGCTGCCGGGCTGGTCGGTGTACGGCTTGGGCATGAACGTGGCGCGCACGCCCTGGGTCAGCGCCACCTCCTTGACCACGTGCCGGAAGGTCATGATGTTGTCCGCCGTGGTCAGCGCGTCCGCGTACCGCAGGTCTATCTCCTGCTGGCCCGGGGCGACCTCGTGGTGGCTGAACTCCACCGAGATGCCGATCCGCTCCAGCGCGAGCACGGCCTGGCGGCGGAAGTCGCGCGCGACCGAGTGCGTGGTGTGGTCGAAGTAGCCGCCGCCGTCGACCGGCACCGGCACGGAGCCGTCCAGCGGCCCGTCCTGCACCAGGAAGAACTCGACCTCGGGGTGGGTGTAGAAGGTGAAGCCCTTCTCCGCGGCCTTGGCGAGCATGCGGCGCAGCACGTGCCGCGGGTCGGCCCAGGCGGCGCTGCCGTCGGGCAGCAGGATGTCGCAGAACATCCGGGCGCTCTCGCCGCTGACGCCGCCCTCGAACGGGAAGACCTGGAACGTGGTCGGGTCCGGCATCGCGACCATGTCCGACTCGGAGACCCGGGCGAAGCCCTCGATCGCCGAGCCGTCGATGCCCATGCCCTCCTCGAAGGCGGACTCGAGCTCGGCGGGTGCGACGGACACGCTCTTGAGAGTGCCCAGCACGTCCGTGAACCAAAGCCGGACAAAACGGATGTCGCGCTCTTCGAGCGTACGAAGCACGAACTCCTGCTGTCGGTCCACGTCAACCCCTCGTGCTTGCCCGGCGATCAGTCTCTCCCGGTCCCATTACGCCGAGATTACGCTGACCACGCCCCGGCGGGTCGCCCGGGTGAGTCCCGATGTGGATCACAGGCGGTCCGGCAGGGGACGACGACACGCGGTGGCCGCGCTGGGGAAGAATAAAGCCATGCCTTCGCTGCGTGTCGCTCTCGCCCAGGTGAACTCCACGGTCGGGGACATCCCCGGCAACGCCGCCGCCGTGCGGCACTGGTCCCGGACGGCCGCCGCGGCGGGCGCGCAACTGGTCGCGTTCCCCGAGATGATGATCACCGGCTACCCCATCGAGGACCTGGTCTTCCGGGACTCGTTGGTCGCGTCGTCGCAGGCCGCCCTGCGTACCCTCGCCACCGACCTGGCCGCGGACGGCCTGGGCGACGTCGCCGTGATCGTCGGCTACGTCGACGCCGACGGCCCCGCGCCGGCCGGCGCCGCGGCCGTGCCGGGCACCGGGCGGCGCGACGCCTCCGCGCTGCTGCTCGGCGGCGACATCGTCGCCACCTATTTCAAGCACCACCTGCCCAACTACGGCGTCTTCGACGAGAACCGCTACTTCGAGCCCGGCGACTCCCTCACGGTCGTCCGCCTCGGCGGCGTCGACGTCGCGCTCACCGTCTGCGAGGACCTGTGGCAGGCCGGCGGGCCGTTCGCCGCCGCCGGCCGGGCGGGGGTCGGGCTGGTGGTCAACATCAACGCCTCGCCGTACGAGCTGAACAAGGACGACATCCGGCTGCCGCTGGTCAAGCGCCGCGCCGCCGAGGCCGGGGCGACGATCGCGTACGTGAACATGGTCGGCGGCCAGGACGAGTTGGTCTTCGACGGCGACTCGATGATCGTGTCCGGCGAGGGTGAGCTGCTCACCCGGGCCGGGCAGTTCTCCTCCGGGCTGCTGATCCACGACCTAGAGCTGCCGGCCGCACACGACACCCCCAACCCGTGCGGAACGGCCTGTGCCGCGCCGGGCGCCTCGGCCGAGGCGCCGCTGGGCGAGCAGCAGGCCGAGGACGGCATGGGCATCGAGCGGGTCACCGCCGGCACCGCGCTGCGGCCGCTCGCCGACGGGCCGGCGGTCGGCGGCGTCGCAGACCGGGTCAACGACGAGGCCGAGATCTGGTCGGCGCTCACCCTCGGCCTGCACGACTACGTCGAGAAGAACGGCTTCCGCTCGGTCGTGCTCGGCCTCTCCGGCGGCATCGACTCGGCCGTGGTCGCCGCGATCGCCGTGGACGCCCTCGGCCCGCAGCGCGTCGTCGGTGTCTCGATGCCCAGCGGCTACTCGTCCGGCCACTCCCGGGACGACGCCGCCGACCTGGCCAAGCGGACCGGCCTGGACTACCGCAGCGAGCCGATCCAGCCGATGGTCGACGCGTTCCTGGCGAACATGTCGCTGTCCGGCCTGGCGGTGGAGAACCTGCAGGCCCGCGTCCGCGGCGTCATCCTGATGGCGCTGTCGAACCAGGAGGGCCACCTGGTCCTGACCACCGGCAACAAGAGCGAGCTCGCGGTCGGCTACTCGACGCTCTACGGCGACTCGGTCGGCGGCTTCAACCCGCTCAAGGACGTGCCGAAGACGCTGGTGTGGCGCCTGGCGAAGTGGCGCAACGCGGACGCGGCGCGCCGCGGCGGGGAGCCGCCGATCCCGGAGAACTCGATCACCAAGCCGCCGAGCGCGGAGCTGCGCCCGGGCCAGGTCGACAGCGACTCGCTGCCGGACTACGACCTGCTGGACGCGATCCTGGCCGGCTACATCGACGGCGACCAGGGTCGCGACGACCTCATCGCGGCGGGCCACGACGTCGCGCTCGTCGACCGGGTGCTGCGCCTGGTGGACCTCGCGGAGTACAAGCGGCGGCAGTCCGCGCCGGGCACCAAGATCTCGATCAAGGCGTTCGGCCGCGACCGCCGCCTGCCGATCACCAACCGCTTCCGCGAAGGCTCGGACCAGCCGGGCCGGCCGGGGGTGTGACGGGCTCCACTCAACCCTCACCTGCGCGGCACCCCGGGTGCGACGATTTACCACAGACACCCGGGGACCGCACGCCGCGGCCTCGAGGGAAGGAGACAGAGATGTCCGAGATCCCCACGCTCTACGGGGGCCCCGCCACCCGCCGCGTCCGCACCCGCGACCTGATCGCGGCCAAGGAGCGCGGCGACCGCTGGCCGATGCTGACGTCCTACGACCAGTACACGGCGACGATCTTCGACCAGGCCGGCATCCCGGTCCTGCTGGTCGGCGACTCCGCGGCCAACAACGTCTTCGGCTACGAGACGACCCTCCCGGTCACCGTCAAGGAAATGCTCTCCCTGGTACGCGCGGTCGTGCGCGCGACAAGGACCGCGCTGGTCGTGGCCGACCTGCCGTTCGGCTCTTACGAAGAGGGCCCGACACAGGCGCTGCGCACGGCCGTCCGGTTCATGAAGGAGGGCGGCGCGCACGCGATCAAGCTCGAGGGCGGCCGCCGCGTCGCCGAGCAGATCAAGGCGATCACCGGGGCCGGCATCCCGGTGATGGCGCACATCGGCTTCACGCCGCAGAGCGAGCACACCATCGGCGGCTACCGGGTGCAGGGCCGGGGAAGCGGCGCGGAGGAGGTCATCGCCGACGCCCGGGCGGTGGAGGACGCGGGCGCGTTCTCGGTGGTGCTGGAGATGGTGCCGGGCGAGGTGGCCAAGCAGATCACCAAGGAGCTCACCATCCCGACGGTGGGCATCGGCGCGGGCCCGGACACGGACGCCCAGGTGCTCGTCTGGCAGGACATGGCCGGCCTGCGCACCGGCAAGGCGCCGCGTTTCGTGAAGCGCTACGCCGACCTGTCCGGGATCCTGACCGAGGCGACGAAGGCCTTCGCGGACGAGGTCCGCGGCGGCGAGTTCCCCGCCGAGGAGCACACGTTCTGAGGTAGGCCCGGCTCGGGCAAGATCGGATCGGTGGCACACTTCGTCTATGTCCGTTCCTGCCCGAGTCAGCCTGGCCACCCTCGGCGTGACCGACGTGGCCCGCGCGACCGAGTTCTACGAGTCCCTCGGCTGGCGCCTCTCCCCCGCCTCCGTCCCCGGACTGGTCAGCTTCTTCCACACGGCCGGCGGCCTGCTGTCGCTGGTGGCCACGGATGACATCGCGGCCGACGCGGGCCTGGCCGCGCGCGCCGCGCCGCCGAACCCCGCGGCGGACTTCCGCGGGACGATGCTGGCGATCAACGTGGAGAGCCCGGCGGCGGTGGACGAGGCGCTGCGCGCCGTGGTGCAGGCGGGCGCGACCCTGGTGAAGGCGGGCGGCTCCGCGGAGTGGGGCGGCTATCTCGGCTACTTCACCGACCCGGACGGGCACCTCTGGGAGATCACCCACAACCCCGCCTGGCCGCTGGACGAGGCGGGCGTACCGCACCTGCCCTGACCCTCACGGGGCGGAGGACCGGGTCGGTCAGGCCCGCTCGAAGAGGACGCTGCGGGTATTCGGGTCGGCCTCGGCCAGGCGGACCCGGATGCGCTCGCCGAGCGGCAACTCGCCGAGGCAGCGGGCCTGCACGGCCGGGTCGTCGATCGCCACCGTGCCGCCGCGGGGGCGCCGGTTCTGCCGCTGGCCCGCCCCCGGCTGGGCGGTCTCGGGCTGGGCGGTCTCGGGCTGGGCGGTCTCGGGCTGGGCGGTCTCGGGCTGGGCGGTCTCGGGCTGGGCGGCCGGTTTCGGCGGGGCGTCGATGTCGAGCACGCCGGCGTCGAAGGTCTCACCCACCCGGTGTGCGAGCAGCACCGCCTCGGCCAGCGCCACCGCTCCCCGGTCCGCCGCCGAGGCGACCCGGTCGGTGGCGGCCATGCTCCTCGGCAGGCGGGGCAGCGCCTCGCGGGCCCACTGCGGCACCGGCCTGTCCTCGTGCAGGGCCAGGCAGACCTCCGTCGCGTACCGGTCCGCTAGGCGGCGCAGCGGCGCGGTGACGTGTGCGTAGGGCGCACCGACGCCCCCGTGGCCCGTCTCCGCCGGCGGATCGCCGTCGAAGGCGGTGTACGTCGCGCCGCGGAGCAGGTCCGCGGCCTGGTTGAGGAACGCGGCACCGCGCGGGCTCGCCGGGTCGACCGACGCCACGACGGCACCGACGGAATCGCCGTCGGGCCAGGCGACGCCGAGCGACCCGGCCGCGGCGCGCAGCTTGAAGACCCCCTCGGGCCGGGGCGCGGGCATGGTCCGCAGCAGGCCGATCCCGCCCTGGAGCATGAGCGCGGCCGCGGCCATGCCGGTGAGCAGCGAGATCTGGGCGTTGTGCTCCTCGACGTCGAGCGGCGCGCGCAACACGAGCCGCCAGCCGTCGCCATGCGGCTCGACCTCCTGCTCGGGCAGCGGCAGATTGACGGCGCCCCGGTCCGCCGCCCGGCGGGCCAGCAACGACCCGAGTTCGGGCAGCAGCGCGATCGGCTCGGGCGCGGTGCCGGCGTCGACGGCGGCCTGCAGCCCGGCGTAGTCGAGTTTGGCCCGGCTGCGCACCCGTGCCCGTTCCAGCGCGATCCCGGCGATCGCACCGCCCGAGTCCACGTCGATGGTCCAGAGCACGGCGGCACGGTCGACGTCGGGCAGCAGGCTGACGGCGCCCTCGCTGAGCACCTGCGGATGCAGCGGAACCTTTCCGTCGGGCAGGTAGATCGTCTGCCCGCGCGCCCAGGTCTCCGCCTCGAGCGGACCGCCCGGCCGCACATAGGACGCCACGTCGGCGATGGCGTAACGCACCCGGAAGCCGCCGGACGCGGTCCGGCTCAGCGCCATCGCCTGGTCGAGGTCGCGGGAGGTCGCCGGGTCGACGGTGACGAGCGGGATGTCGGTGCGATCCGTCGGCGGCAGGGCGGTGGCGGTGGCGGCCTCCCGCGCCTCCAGCATCGCGTCGGATCCGAACTCGGCGGGCAGCTCGAGTTCGCGCCGCAGCACGGAGAAGTCGATGCTTGGCGCCCACACCCTGTTGATCGGCACGGCTCATTCCTACCAGGCGTTCACGAGCAAGGGCCGCGCCGAGGTCGGCGCGGCCCTTGCTCGTGGGGTTGTGCGGATCAGCGTTTCGCGGCCGCCTTGCGCGCCGAGCCGGCCGTGGTGGCGGCGCGGCTGTTGCCGGCGGCGGCCTTGCGGGCCGCGGCGGGCATGGTGGCGGCGCGGCTGTTGCCGGCGGCGGCCTTGCGGGCCGCGGCGGGCGTGGACGCCTTCTTGACCCGGCCCGCGTTGGTGGCGGAGGTCTTGGTCATCGAGGCCGGCCTGGCGTTGGCGGACTTGCCGGCGCCGGCCGCGCGGGCCTTGGCCGCGTTGGCGGCGCTGCGGGCGGTGGCCTTCTTCGCCGCCGCGACCTTGGCCGCCGTGACGGCCGCGGATCGCGCCGCGACCGCGGCCGACTTCGCAGCCGTCGACTTCGCAGCTGTGGACTTCACGGCCTTGGCCCGCGCCGCCGTTGACTTCGCGGCCGCGGAACGTGCGGCCGTCGACTTCGCGGCCGTGGATTTCACGGCCTTGGCCCGCGCCGCCGTTGACTTCACGGCCGCCGACTTCGCCGCCTTGGCCCGCGCGGCCGCCGACTTCGCCGCGGTCGACTTCGCGGCGGCCGACTTCGCCGCCGTCGACTTCGCGGCGGTGCTCTTGGCTGCCGTCTTGCTCGCGGTGGCCTTCTTGGCGGCGGTCGCCCTGGCCGCGGCGGACTTCGCCGCCGTCGACCTGGCCGCGACCTTGACCGCCGGCGCCTTCCTCGCCACCGACGTCCGCGCGGCCGACTTCGCGGCGGTCGACTTCACGGCCGCCGACTTCGCCGCCTTGGCCCGCGCGGCCGCCGACTTCGCCGCGGTCGACTTCGCCGCGGTCGACTTCGCAGCGGTCGACTTCGCAGCGGTCGACTTCGCAGCGGTCGACTTCTTCACGGCGGTCGACTTCGCCGCCATCGACCTCGCGGCGGCGGAACGCGCGGTGGTCGCCTTGGCAGCACCGGGACGGGCCGCGGAAGGCCGTGTGGCCGAGGGCCGGGCGGCGGTCGCCGACCTCGGCGTGGTCTTCTTCACCGCCGTGGTCTTCTTTACCGCCGTGGTCTTCTTGGCGGCCGTGGTCTTCGCGGCCGCGCTCTTCACCGCGGCGGCCGACTTCGCCACCGTGCGCTTCGCGGCACCCGCCTTGGCGACCGCGGACTTCGCGGCCGCGCTCTTCACCGCGGCGGCCGACTTCGCGACGGTGCGCTTCGCGGCCCCGGACTTTGCGAGCGTGGCCTTCGCCGCCTTAGCCGCCTTCGCGGCCGTCGCCTTCGCCGCGGCGGACCGCTCGACGGCGGACTTCGCGGCCGTGGTGGCCTTTGCGGCGGCGGCCCGTGCGGACGTCGACCGGGTCGCCGTCTTGGTGGCGGGCGCCTTACCGGCCGCGCCGGACCTGGCGGTCGTCTTCTTGACGGCGGGGGTCCTGCCGGCGGTGGACCGTGCCGTCACCGGCTTGATCGTGGTCGAGGACGCGGCCGCGGTGCGCTTGGCCGCGGGAGCGGCGGGAATACCGGCGGGCGCAATGGAGGCATCGGCGACGGCGGGCTCGGTGGCGGCGGGCTCACCGTCGGGGGTCTGTGCGATCGCCTGCGGGGCGGCGAACGGGTGCGGCGAAGCCGCCGCTACGGTCCGGGCGGCCGGCATCCGGGCGGCCGCCGGTTCGACGACGGCCGGGGACGCGGCCTCCGGGGACGCGACGGCCGGCTCGGCGACGGCCGGGGACGCGACGGCCGGGTACGCGACGGCCGGCGCGGATGTGGCGCGGGTCGTGGCTGCCCGGGTCGGGGCCTTCTTGGTCACGGCCATGGGGAAGTTCCTCCTTGCGAATGACTGCGGGTCGTCTCCGCCTGGAGACTGCAGGATTCCGGCTTGGACACAGGGGTCGAGCCGGCCTAGCTAGCTGACCTCCCCGGTCCAGCGGGCATCCTCGGCGTCCCACACCGCATTGCGCTTCTCGACGGTCTCGAGTGCCCGCGTGGCGTCGTCAGCGGAGGCGTACGGACCGAGCCGGAACTGGGCAGGACACACGTCATCCCCGGTCTCGACCCGGTTGTGGCGGAGGCACCAGAAGTAGCCGCCGCCGGGCCCACTGTCGTTCATGCAATCACTGTGCACCTGAAATCGACCATGCGCTACCGATTCAGGCAAAAAGCCCCTTTTTTCCATAGTGGAGTGTCGAAAAGACCCCCCGAAGGAACGACAAACCCGCTCCACCCATCGGGTGGAGCGGGTCGTCGAACCCTTGACTCAGAGCGCCGCGGCGACCAGTTCGGCCACCTGGACCGCGTTGAGGGCCGCGCCCTTGCGCAGGTTGTCGTTGGAGAGGAAGAGCGCGAGCCCGTTGTCGACGGTCTCGTCGGCGCGGATCCGGCCGACGAAAGTCGGGTCGCGGCCGGCCGCCTGCAGCGGCGTCGGAACGTCGGAGAGTTCGACCCCGGGGGCGGAGGCGAGCAGCTCCCGCGCGCGGTCCGGCGTGATCGCGCGGGCGAAGCGCGCGTTCACCTGCAGCGAGTGGCCGGTGAAGACCGGCACGCGCACGCAGGTGCCGGAGACCTTGAGCCCCGGGATGCCGAGGATCTTCCGGCTCTCGTTGCGCAGCTTCTGCTCCTCGTCGGTCTCGCCGAGGCCGTCGTCGACGATCGAGCCGGCCAGCGGCAGGACGTTGAACGCGATGGGCCGGGCGAACGAGCGGGGCGCCGGGAACTCCACGGCACCGCCGTCGTGTGCGAGCTCGGTCGCGCGGTCGGCGACCTTCTGCACCTGCTCGGCGAGTTCGGCGACGCCGGCCAGACCGGCGCCGGAGACCGCCTGGTAGGTCGTGGCGACGAGCGCGACCAGCCCGGCCTCGTCGTGCAGCGGGCGCAGGACCGGCATCGCGGCCATCGTCGTGCAGTTCGGGTTGGCGATGATGCCCTTGGGGCGGCGCGCTATGGCGTCCGGGTTCACCTCCGCCACGACCAGCGGGACGTCCGGGTCCATCCGGTACGCCGACGAGTTGTCGATGACGACGGCGCCGGCCTCGGCGACCCTCGGCGCGTACTCCTTGGAGCTCTCCTTGCCCGCCGAGAACAGGACGATGTCCAGTCCGCGGTAGTCGGCCGTTGCGGCGTCCTCGACGGCCACCTCGCCGTCTCCCCAGCGGAGAGTGCGACCCGCGGAACGGGCGGAGGCGAAGAGCCGAAGCTGGTCTACGGGGAACTGGCGCTCGGCCAGGATCCGGCGCATGACGCCGCCGACCTGTCCCGTCGCACCTACGATGCCGATCCTCATGCGGATAAAACTACGGCCTGTTTACCAGCGGACAAACTCGGTATCCCAAGGCTCGGACCAGCACCGATAGGCCAGTGTCTTACACAGCGAGATTTCTCTCCCGATATTCGGGACACGGACGTAGCGTCGTGGCATGGCTGCTGTGTACACCCACGGGCATCACGAATCGGTCCTGCGCTCACATCGCTGGCGCACCGCAGAAAATTCGGCGGCGCATCTGTTGCCGCGGCTGAAATCCGGCGACACCCTCCTGGACGTCGGCTGCGGTCCCGGCACCATCACGGCGGATCTGGCGACCCTCGTCACACCCGGGCGGGTCACCGCCCTGGAGGTAACCGAATCGGCGCTGGACCTGGCGCGCGGGGAGATCGAGCGCCGGGGCCTGCACAACGTCGACCTCGTCGTCGGCGACGTGCACGCGCTCGACTTCCCGGACGACACCTTCGACGTGGTGCACGCCCATCAGGTACTGCAGCACGTCAACGATCCGGTCGCCGCGCTGCGCGAGATGCGCCGTGTGACGAAGCCCGGCGGCGTGATCGCGGTACGCGACAGCGACTACGCGGCCTTCACCTGGTTTCCGCCGCGGCCGGAGCTGGACGAGTGGCTGGACCTGTACCAGCGGGTCGCCCGCGGCAACGGCGGCGAACCGGACGCCGGCCGGCGCCTGCTCGCCTGGGCGCACGCGGCCGGCCTGACCGACGTGACCGCCACGTCGAGCACCTGGTGCTTCGCCACGCCGGAGGACCGGCGATGGTGGGGCGGCATGTGGGCGGAGCGCATTCTCGAATCCGACCTGGCCCGCACGGCGCTGGCGACGAACGCCGCGACGAGCCGGGACCTGGAACGGATCTCGGGTGCGTGGCGGGACTGGGCCGAGGAGAGCGACGGCTGGATGTCACTGCTGCACGGCGAGCTGATCTGCCAGGTCTAGGACCTACAGCGCCTTCGGCTTGAAGGCCCAGTGCCAGGGCTCGCGCGGGGTGTTCTCCACGAAGCCGTACTTCTCGCCGTTGGCCCGCATCCACGCCTGCGCCTTGTTGTTGAGGTCGAGGTCGGTGGCCATGCCCCAGCCGTGCTCGCTGGTGCCGGGCTTGGCCGCCAGCCCGCCCTGCGAGTAGAGGCCCTTGCGCCGGGCCACGTCGACCTGCTCGCCGTACGAGCGGTACGAGTCGGTGATCCCGATCTTCACGCCCTGCGCCTTGGCGTCGGCGATCATACGGTTCAGCGACTCGGCCGCCGGCGCCCAGAGCTTGTGGCCGGTGTCGCCCACCTTCGCCAGGGCGTTCGCCGGGATCTTGCCGTTGCCGTACCCGGCGAGTTCGGTCGGGATTCCCTTGCTGTTCAGCGAGTAGGACTTCGCGACGCCCGCGGACGACTGGGTTCCCATGGCGTCCGCGAGCGCCGTCGCGAAGGTGCTGCCCGAACCGGACGTGGCGGATGTGCCCGGCGACGCCTGTTTGGGCGCCGTGGCCTGCTGAGTCTGCATCGCGATGATCCGGCTCTGGATCTGAGCGATCCGGCTGTTGACGGCCTCGATCCCCACAGCGAAAGAACCTCCGTGCTCGTCGGCTTGTCCCAGTTCCGATCGGCGCAGTGCGGAGATGACTGAGCGGAAACCGGAAGTCAGACCGCCAGCGGCAGGTCGATGGTGTGCGCGGTGTGCGCCACCTTGGCCTGCAGATAGCGCACGTTGGCGTCCGAGGCGTGCACCTTGGTCGGCACCACGGTCCGCACGTCGACGCCGGAGGAGCGCAGCTGCGCCGGCTTGTCCGGGTTGTTGGTGAGCAGGTCGACGGTGCCGACGCCGAGGGCGGTCAGCATCTGCGCGGCCGCGGTGTAGTCCCGCTCGTCGTCGGCGTGCCCGAGTGCCCGGTTCGCCTCGTACGTGTCCATGCCGAGGTCCTGCAACGCGTACGCGTCGAGCTTGGCGTAGAGCCCGATTCCCCGGCCCTCCTGGCGCAGGTAGAGCAGGAAGCCGCCGGCGCCGGCGATCCGCTCGACCGCCTCGCGTAACTGCGGACCGCAGTCGCAGCGCTCGGAGCCGAGCACGTCCCCGGTGAGGCACTCGGAGTGCGGGCGCACCAGCGGCACCTCGGCACCGAACGCGTCACCCAGTGCGAGCGCGAGGTGCTCCTTGCCGTCCGCGAGGCCCACAAACGTGATGACCTCGGCGGTCGTGCGGTATCCGTCCGCGAACTTCAGCGGCACGGTGACCCGGCTGCGAATACCCAAAGACATGAGAGCTCCCTAAGCACTTGACGCTTCAAGCGCGTGATAAACCATACGCCGCACTTGTTAAAGGAACCACGAGCCAAACATCACAACGGATCAAGGAACAGCCGACAAAGATCGTGACGCGTTCGCGCCGTCCGGTTCCGCGCCGCGGTCCGCGAGGCATACGGGCACGGTCGGCAGGCTCGTGACCAGCACGAACAGTCGTCGACCACGGGCCGGCGCGCCCGCTCAGGCAAGGTCGGCCGGATCCGTGTTCGCACCGCAGAGCAGCACGACGACCCGCTCCCCCGCCGCCGGGACGTAGGCACCCGAGCTCAGCGCGGCCTGCGCGGCGGCGGTGCCGTGCTCCACGGCGACCCGGTAGTCCTCCCACAGCTGCCGGCGAGCCTCCACGATCGCCCGGTCGTCCACGAGCACGGACTGCAGCCGCTCGGCGGCCGCCGTCTCGTACGCGATCGTCCCCGCCCGCCGCGCCCCGAGCGAATCGACCGCGACACCCGAGACCTTGACGTCCACCGGGCCGCCCGCCGCCAGCGCCGAGTGCAGGGTCGCGGAGGTGTGGGGCTCGACCGCGACGACGCGGGCCCGCCCGCGCAGGGCGGCCGCGAGGCCGGCGACCAGGCCGCCCCCGCCCACCGCGACGAGCACGGTGTCGAAGCCGTCCGGCGCCTGCTCCAGCAGCTCAAGGCCAAGGGTGCCGTTGCCCGCGACCATGTCCGGATCGTCGTACGCGTGGCAGAACAGCGCGCCGGTGACGTCCGCCTGCACGATCGCGGCCGCGTACGCCTCCGCGTACTCGTCGCCGACCTGGACGACCCGCGCGCCGAGCTTGCCCAGCTTCGCGACCTTGACCGGCGGGGCCGTGACCGGCACGAAGATCTCGGCCGGCACGCCCAGTTCGCGAGCGGCGTATGCCGCGGCGAGGCCGGCGTTGCCGCCGGACGCGGCGATGACGCCCGCCGCCGGCAGGCCCCGCTCGGCCGCCACGAGGATCTTGTTGAACATGCCGCGGGTCTTGAAGGACCCCGCGTGCTGCAGGAACTCGAGCTTCAGGAGGACCGGGGAGCCACGCAGCAACGGGGTGCGCCGGACCCGGCCGGCGATGCGTCGCGCCGCCGCCTCGACTTCGCTGGTGGGTGTCACCCGATCCGTTCTACACGACGCCGAACCGGTAGGGGGCGCCCACCGGCACGGCCTCACGTTCCCCCACCAGGCGCGCCAGATCCAGCAGGCGGTGCGAAAACCCCCACTCGTTGTCGAACCAGCCGCGCACCTGCACGCCGCCGTCGGCGCTCGTCTGGGTGCCGGACGGGTCGAAGAGGCAGGACGCCGGGTTGTCGCGGACGTCGATGGAGACCGTGGGATCCGGGTCGTAGTCGAGGACGCCGGCCAGGTAGCCGGCCGCGGCCTCGGCCATGGCCCGGTTGACCTCCTCGCGGCTGACCGCACGGTCGGTGAAACCCGTCAGCTCGGCGAGCGAGCCGATCGGCGTCGGCACGCAGTAGTAGCTGTAGCGCACCTTGCCCAGCTCCGGTAACGCGACGCTGAGCAGGTCACCGGCGACGTGGTTGTGCGGGATGATGCTCTCGGCGGTGGCCCGGCCCAGCCGGGGGTCCTCGCGCGATGAGCCGGTCACGGCGTCCTGCGCCTTCTGCCAGCCCTGCATCGCCAGCACCACCGAGGTGTGCACCGAGCGCAGGCCGAACCGCCCGAGCAGCACCTTCGCCAGCACCGACAGCGCGTTCACCCCGCAGGAGGCCGGCGAGATGACGTGGTGCAGGAGCGGGTCGTACCGCTCGTGGTTGGCGCCGTAGACCAGCACGGCGTCCGGGTCGTCCGCCGAGGCGCTGATGACGACCTTGCGGGCACCGCCCCCGGTGATGTGGCCGCGCGCGCTGCCGCCGTCGCGGAACCGGCCGGTGGCCTCGATGACCACGTCGACGCCCGCCTCGGCCCACGGAATGCGGCCCGGCTGCGACTCGCTGAACGCCCATATCGGACGGCTGTTAACAATCAACTGACCGGCACCGGCGGCGACCGTTCCGGTGAATCGGCCGCGCAGACTGTCGCGTTTCAGCGCGTATGCCAATCTGTCTACCGGAGCAATGTCGTTAATGGCGGCCACCGTGATTCCGGCGTCGGAATCGGCACCGATGATGCGCATAACGCTCCGCCCGATCCGACCGAAACCGTTGATGCCGATCACGACACTCACCAAGATCTCCCTACGGCCGGATGGTCGACAGACATACCGTGGCGCGACCGTGCTGGCACATCGCCCAGCACACACTAGCCGTCACCCTCCAGACACTATGAGTGTGCAACTTGCACGTCAACCAAAGTGCTCCGAGCGGATACTCACAGTGTGGCCCCTGTTGACGGCAGGTCAGCAGAGCAGTGTACTCAATCCGATACTCCCCTCTGGACAACGCCGTCCACCTGCGAATATCACCACGGCGAGAGATTCCCAGGCAGGGCTGGCGCGGCACCGTTGAGTAGTCGTGACGCCATCCCGTCGGGACACCGCGGGCGTCGCCGGCCTCGCGACCCGGCCATACGTCCAAATCGGACGGTGCCCGCGCCGCCGGTCCCGCGAAGATGGCACACCGCCCCCGCGGCGGCGGCAAGGCTCCCACAGGAAGTCAAGTACCCGTGGCCCGATTCCGATCATCGGCGCTTTCGATGGTCCAATGCCTCGTAAACCATTCATTCAGCCCTTCGAAACGTATGCCGACAAACGATCCGGGCCCCGCGGTCAATACCGACGGCGATTGTTCACTTCGGGGACCGACATGCGAGCCGATCACCGGGTCGAACGTCCTCCGGAACCGGCGACCGGACGCATTGCCGCGCCACTACGCGACCGGGCGTGCGGTTCGCCGGGCGGCCGGAATAGGCGCCATCGAGCCGATGGCCGCTGCGGACCGGCAGGCCTGCTCGGCGGCCGTTGCGGGCCCTGAACCGCGAGGGCGGTACGGCGGGAAACCATGCGGCGAGCGTCTGGTCGAGGTGTCATCCGGGGCGCCCCTGTCCGGCGATCGGCCCGACGGCCGTCAGCGCAGCCGGGCTGTCCGGTTTCTACCCCGCCAGTTTCCCGCTGATTCTCGGTGGCCTCCGGTCGGCCGTACCCGGTATTTCGTGCAAATGGTGTCAGCTTTGCCGGTCGTCGAGGAGGTAATGCCGCAGCCGCACGGGCCTTCCGTCGGGGCTGTCCGGCTTCCCGGCTCAGGCGAAGTCGCGGTGCTTCACCTTGGCCCGCCGGCCGTCCGGGTGGTGCCACACGATGCCCTCGTACCGGGGGTGGGCCAGTAGCCAGTCGCGCAGGCCCTCGAGGTCGCGGGGCACGTCAAGCCGCTCGGCGTCGTCGTGCCGTACGAGATCATGGCCGGGTACGCCCTCGGGGTTTCCGTTGATCTTCGGACCGATCAGCTCGTAGGTGCCGGGGCTCAGCCGCCCGACGGCGGTCCCGAGCGCCTCGACGTGGCACGCCGCGTACGCCGACTGCCCGATCGGCTCCCAGCCCTGTGTCTTGCCCGTGACCTCGTCCGTCGTCACCGGCCGATAGCCGGGCGGCCGCGTCCGGCCCGGCCGGACCTCGCGCCGCGCCCACCAGGTGCCGTCCTCGTCGAGCATCACGCAGGTGCCGTCGTACTTCCGCGTCGGCGTGCCCTCGCCGTCGAGCACCCACTGGCAGGCGGGATCGGCCTCGGCCAGGACGCGCCGGCGGTTGTCCGGGTCACGGCGGAACACCGTGGGGATCTTGTTCATGGCGGCATGATCCCACCGGATCAAAACGAATATCCGTGCGGCGGACCGGCGCACGGCCGGCTACCGCCTAAGCGGGACGGCGCCCGGGCCGATGGGAGACGGGTGGGGGTGTACCGATGGACGGTAGCGCGCTGAGCGCCGAGGCATTGTCGGCTGACCTGCTGGCGATGGAGGAGCGGTTCGTCTCGGACGCCGCGGCCGGCCTCGCCGCCGCGGTCGAGCTGGAACGGCAGACCACTGCGCTCGGCGACGAGGGCCTGGTCATGCGCGCCCGGCTCTGCCGGGCCGGCATGGGCATGCGTACCGGGGAGATCGCGGGGGTCGCCCGGGAGATCTACGACGTACAGCAGTGGGCCGCCGAGCACGGCGACCGCCTGCTGGAGGCCCGCGCCCACGGGCAGTGCGCGTTGATCCAGCGGCTCTCCGGCGACTCGGGCAGGCGCCTGGAACACTCGCTGAGCGCGGTGGAGCTGCTGGACGACACCGCCACCGTGTTCACCCAGATCTGGCATCGCACCAGGCTGGCCGACGCGCTGGCCGACACCGGCGCGATGGACACGGCGCGGCTGCGCTACCGGCAGGCCGAGGAACTGGCCCGCGGCGCGCACCAGTGGGAACTGCTGACGATCCTGCTCAACAACTGGGCGCACTACGAGTACGAGTGCGGCGACGTAGTCCTGGCCCGCGAGGTGATCGGCCGGATGATCGAGCACGCCGACGCGCACGGCCTCGAGCTCGACCCGCCGACCCTGCACACGGTCGGCGAGGTACAGGCCGCCAACGGCGAATACGCCGAGGCCGAGCAGACGATGCTGAGCTGCATCGCCCAATACGAGGCCGGACACGTCGAGGCCGTCGCCGACCTGGTCTACTACCGGCTCACCCTGGCCCGCGCCCTGCGCGGCCTCGGCGAGAACGGCCGCGCCCAGGAGAGCCTGGACGCCTGCCGTGAGCTGTGCGCCGAGCTCGGACTGCAGGCAATCCTGGTACAGGTGCATGAAGAGCAGGCCGACCTCCATTCCGCCCGCGGCGACCACGCCGCGGCGTTCGCCGAGCTGAAGACGTTCATCGCCGCCCGGGAGAGCCTGCGCTCGCAGGAGCGGGAGAGCCAGGCACAGGCCCGGCAGGCGATGTTCGAGACCGCCGAGGCCCGCGAGCAGGCCGAGCGGTACCGCGAGCAGGCCCGCCGCGACCCGCTGACCGGGCTGCGTAACCGCCGCTACGTCGACGAGGAACTGCCCGCCCTGATCGCCAAGGACCCCCGCCTGAGCCTGGCCGTCGCCGACATCGACCACTTCAAACGGATCAACGACCAGCTCTCCCACGACACCGGCGACCAGGTCCTCGTCCAGGTCGCCAAACTGCTGGACGCCGGCCTGGCCGCGGTCGCACCGCGCGGGTTCGTCGCCCGCCTCGGCGGCGAGGAGTTCCTGCTCGTGCTGCCCGCCACCCCGGTCTCCGCCGCGACCACCACCCTCGACGGCATCCGGCAGGCCGTCGGCGCGCACCGCTGGCACGACCTCACCGGCGACCTGCCCGTCACCGTCAGCATCGGCGTGGCCGCAGTCGGCGAGACCTCGCCGCCCAGCCAGTCCGCCGCGCTGTCCACCGCCGACCGCAACCTTTACGCCGCCAAACGCCAGGGACGCGACCGCGTGGTCGCGGGCACGCCGCGGGAGCGTCTCCCCCGCGCCTACCGCGACCGCAACCGCGACGTCGCCTGAGGCTAGGTTTCCATCCCTTCGGCCCGCTCGCCGTCGAGGTAGTACTCGGCCCACCAGCGTGCCTGCCGGTCGACGGAGAAATCGTCGAAGTCGCCGGCGGCCTCGCAATCGGCCAGGTAGCGCAGCGCTTCAGCGGCCGCCGGTGAGCCGTCGGCGACCAGGTGTGCCTTGGCGGCGTCGAGGCCCGCGCCGCAGAGCAGCTGGACATCGAGGGCGCAGTGCGCGTCCCAGCTCGACTCCTTGGCCTGCCAGATGGGCAGCACGTCGTCGAGGTGGCCGGCGTTGAACAACTGGACGCAGCACAGCTTCATCAGCTCGGTGTCCTGCACGTCCTGGACGAGCTGCGTCTGAGCGCGCAGCAGGCCCCGGATCTCGCCCAGGTCGGCTGCGGACGGATGCAGACCGAAGCGGCGGAGGCTTTCATCCTCGTCCACGGGTACTCCCTCGTCGGTACGCCAGTTGTGCGCGGGCCATCGTCGCAGGCGACGACCAGGTCGGGTAATTCGCTGTCCAGCGCGGGCCCGACCATGGCTTCGATCCCTCGTCCGCCAACTCAACAACGAATCCTGAATTCGGGTCGGGCGTGGGCCTCCCGCCACTCTTGCGGCGCCTACTTCGGGTCGGCGGTGCGGGAGACCGGCACCGGTCTGCCCCGAATCGCGAGAACCGCCCGCTTGCCCAGAGGTGCCGCAAGGTTCAGCGTTGCCTTGCGGGTCATGGCGATCATGGTGCATGGACCGGCGTAGCCGTTCGGCTGCTGCAGCACGATGACCACCACCGCCTTGGCCGACTCGACAGGCTCGGCGGCGTAGTCGGCGCCGCATGGCTCCGTCGCCGGTCCCGGTGATCCGGAGAACGTGACCGTCATGCGGGTGCCTCGGGCATCGACGGCGGCGGAGTCGATGGACATGCCGTACTCCGTGACGGTGGAGTCCGGGTCGGACGGGCCGACGGAGCCCGCCGCCGCCTCATCGTGGCGAGCCAGCGTCGCTCTCGCCTGCTGGCGCAGCTCCTCGAAGCTTTCACCCTTGTTCAGGCTGGAAGTATCGCCGAATTCGATTTCGTCCCCGGAGTCACAGCCCGCGAGCAACAGCACGAATGCCGACGCGGCTGCCCATGACCGTGCAGTCGTCACGGCACCTCCTCAGCGCGTTCGACGGCCGGCTCGCGGTGACACCCGGCCTGGCGACCACAGACGGTAGCGCACCTCGACCACCCGGATCGCGTCGATCAGGTGGGCTAGACGGAGAAGTACCTGTTCCTGTCCCGGTTGATGGTTGACGGGTGGCCCAGGTTGTTGGTTCAAGATTCCTACACTGGGTGATCGTCAAGACGTGATCGAGGGTCTCCTGCGCTCGGAGGAGCGTCCGGTGGCTGGACATGTCCGGGCAACCAGGGAGGTGAGCACCGTGGCTCAGCGGCGATGGCGACCCCTGGGCCACCAGGCAGTCCTGGAAGTGCGAGAGGGTCAACCGATCCCCATGGAACGAGCCCTGATCATCAGGGAGCCATTCTCATCGTGACGGCGCAGGTCACCAGCGCGAACAACGGCCTATTTCGGCAGTCAGGCCACCCGAGGTGCGGCTCGGCCGATGTGATCATTCTTCGGGACGAAAGGCCCGAACCCGGTCGAACGAGGCCCCGTCGGTACCCTTTCTCCCGGTGAGTCGCAGGCAGCGAGGAGAAGTCGATGACCGAACAAGGTGAGTTCCAGGCGGCGCCGATCAAGCCCACGATGTCCTATGACACGCTCGAGAAAATCGATATCCGGGTCGGCACCATCGAGAAAGTGGAGGACGTCGAGAAGTCCGACAAGTTGGTCCGTCTCATCGTGAACTTCGGTGACCATAGGCGAAACATTCTCGTCGGAATGAAGAAGGAACGCGATCATCCGGCGGAGATCGAGGGGTTGCAGGCGCTTTTCGTCGTCAACCTCGAGCCTCGGAAGATGATGGGTGAGATCTCCGAGGGAGAGATGTTCGACATCGGCTACGCCGACAAGGTCGTTCCCGTACTGGCGGTGCCCGAACGCCCCGTGCCGAACGGCACCCGCGCGGGCTGAGGCGGGAACGGGTGGACGTCCGTGCCCTCACGGCCGATCCGGCTTGTCCCGAATCCGGCCGGGGTGCTCGATCCGGGACGGGCACGAGCTGCGGCCTTCTGCCGGCATGGCAGAAGGCCGCTTGAAATGGCCCGACGTCAGCGCCGGTCGAGTCTCAGCGCCGTGGCGTGCCGGGCGTTCAGCGCCATTCCGGGCCCGTCGGGACGTTGTCGAGCGCCGTTGCCGGAACCTCGCGAATCTTGTTCCACGCGAACCAGTACTTGTCAAACGCGGCCGGGGACACAATCCATCGCTTCTGGCCGTTACTGACCAGATAGACCTGGTTACCGCTGGGCGACTTGGCGAGGAAGGCGTCGGAGTCCAGCTTGGATCGTTCCGGGATCTGACTGGTGTTCAGGTCGCTGTGGATGTCGCTCCAATTCCGGAAGAGGGACTCGTAGGTGGACGGGCTGGGAATCCAGCGCCGGTATCCCTCCGGATCGATGACGTAGACCTCTGACTTGTTCGGTGCCTTCACCCGCACGCCGGCGAGGTCCGGCCGCGGCTCCAGGTCGTCGAGGACGGAGCCGGCGGCCGGCCTTGCGTCGGTCGCGGTTGTGCGGCCCGCCGCCGCGGCGGTGGAGATCGGTGTGGTGAATACAGCGGCCACAGCGGTTGCGATGACGGCACCGGCGATCGCGCGAACCGTTCGTTTAGTAACCATGGGTGTTTCCTCTCCTCAAACAGCTTTTGGACTCGGCCAGCCTAAGGCCCCCGATCCCGCTCGAATGCCATTTCTAGCGAATGGCGGCTATTGGATCGGCGGAGCAAAACGACCGACTATTCGGGAGGGAACATAGCTGGTAATCGTGCCCGTGTACCCGGAGCGGGGAAATGGTTGTCGACTTTATGCGCCGGCCGTTTCTAGTACGTTCGCGAGCCCCTCACCCACCAATTGCGTGGATCGTGAAGAAAATATCAATCCTGCCGAAGGCACGCGCTCCAGTCTGCAGGTCACCCGCGCGGGTCGCCGCCAAATCCAACAATCACTATTGGTCAGAGTTTTCCCATGCCGGACACCGCCGGCGAAGCACACGCCCCCAGATACCGCAGGGCGTGAGCAGCGCGGAGATCGCAGCCATGTCAGCGTTCTTCGCGTCGATGGCCCGGATAGCGTCGATCAGCTCGTCGGCCGGCTCTAGCGACGTTGCTCGACGCCGAGCGGGTAGCCCCAGAGCAGGTGCGGCACCACGCTTTGAGCAGACGGCTCGTCCAGAGCTGGGTACGCCGCAGCCGCACACGTCCGAGCTTCGAGCTGGCGGCTCTCGCGCAGCGGGTGCACGTAGCTTCCTGATTGCCTACAGTCGATCGTGACCTCGACCCATGAGACTGAAACGCCAGCTTTCACGAAGGCCCGCGTAGCTGCGGGCGCCCTTGTACGTCGGCCTGACGGCGGTAGCCATCAGTGCCAGTGCTGCACGACGGTGATGCAGCGGTGACCGCCGACCGCGAGCGCGACCCGGGGGAAACGTCGAGCCGGGCGAGTCACCCCCGCAACGCCTGCGTGCGCGAGGTCTACGAAGAACTGGGAATCCGGCCACCGATTGGCAAGCTGCTCGCGGTGGACTGGGCACCTCATCCGGACGAGGGCGACAAGGTCCTGTTCATCTTCGATGGCGGCACCCTAGACGACGCCACGCTCGCGCAGATCCGTTTCCGCGACGGCGAGCTCGATGAGTACGCGTTTGCCGCCGCAGGACAGCTGGCGGAACTGACCGTGGAGCGCCTCGCACGCCGCCTGGAGGAGAGCCTTGCGGCACGTCGGGTTGGCGCTTCTGCATACCTGGAGAACGGCCGCGTTTCGGACGGCCGCGTTCCGGACGTGACGCTCCTATTTCCGTCAAGTGGTCGGGATGGTGGACTGCTGGGACTTCACGTCTGGCGTAGTCGCTGTCGGCGTTCCCTAAAGCGTCGAAGAAGATCTTCGTATGCGGCCTGCGGTGTCTGTCCGCCGCCGATCTCGTCGGCTCGCTCGCCGAAGAAGCGAGCGCAGCTGACGTCGTCCGCGCGCCAGTCGGGCGGTAGCTCGTCTGGGTGAGCCGCAAAGGCCACCCAAGCGCCGGGCTCGTAGATACCGCCGTAACGAGACCGAGCGATGGTTACGGGATAGAGATCGTCTTCCTGCACGCCTTAAGGGTCTCAGGCGGTGATAGGTGGGTGCGCTGTATATCTGCGGTCAGCAGGGGAAACGCCTCGCGGGCGACGTAGCGTTTGAGGCAGCGCATGATCTCGGTCTTGGTCTTGCCTTCGGTGGTGCGGCGGGCGACGTAATCCTTGGTGGGCTGGTGGCAGCGCATGCGGACCAGGACTACGCGCCAGAGGGCGCTGTTGGCGTCGCGGTCGCCGCCACGGTGCAGGCGGTGCCGGTCGGTGCGTCCGGAGCTGACCGGGATCGGGGCGGCGCCGCACAGGCGGGCGAACGCTGATTCGGAGCGCAGTCGGACGGGGTTGTCGCCGGCGGTGACGAGCAGTTGTCCAGCGGTGTCGACACCGACGCCGGGCAGCGCGACGAGCTCCGGTGCGACGGCGGCGACCAACACTGTCAGATGGACATCCAAGTCGTCGATCTCGGCTTGCAGGGCCAACCAGCGGCGGGCGAGGCTGCGCAACGCGACTTTGGTGGCTGCGGCCGGATCGTTCACTGGGCCGGGTCGAAGAGCGGCGCAGCCACGGATGCGATGCTTGCCGGTCAGCACCCGTAGCGACTGTCGGAGTGTCTGCGGCGCCGACACGATGAGGGCGTCGATTTGGCCGCCTGCCTGGATGCGGGCCTTCATCGCGACGCGTCGGGCGACCCGCAGGGCGCGGATCATCTCGACCTGGGCGTCACGTGATTTCGGCGTGCCTGAGGCGCGTCCGCTCAATCGGGCGACGTCCGACGTTCGTGCTGCTCACGGCCCCGCCGACCGGACGATCGATCGACGCACGGCGCTGGTACGGCTCGCGTACCCTGCTCGGATGAGCCAGCAGATCATGGGACGGCACCCCGTCCTTAGAATCATTGCCAATGCCGTAGTCGGCATCGGAATCGCTGTCGTAATCATTGTCGTCACAGACCGGACGGTCCCAGAGCACCTGAAGATCTGGATCATCCCCGCCGTCCTGGTCATTACCTCGCTGGGGACCGCCGCGACGAAGTTCGTGAGGCGTCGCCGGAGTGTCGCCGCGTCGGTCCCCTCATCCCAGCCAGAGGCCAATGGCCAAGCGACTTGAGCGAAGCGCTGACTGGCGAGTCTGTGGCTTACTACGCCTCCGGCGGGTAGGGCCTCCGGCCCTACGACCCGGAGAACGCCTCCGGCGGCCGGGGCTACGCGCCCCTGGACCCCGGCGACTCTGGGATGCCCAGCCAGCCGACAGCGGCCCGTCGCACACCGAAGGCCACCAGACCGCGTCTGCCTGGTCCAGGTCGTTCGTCCAGCGGGGCGCTCCACCTGGACCAGGCAGACGCGGCCCGGCCGAGCGAAGCTTGCGCGACGGGATGCCGCAACCGCCATCTGCACAGCCCAGCGCGTGAAAACCACGATCAACCCCGGGCCGATCCTGGGCCGCCTGCGGGCCGTGAGAGTGCGCTCTGGGGCCGTTTCTGGGCCGTCAAACGCCCACCAACGTCGACTAATGACGACCACCAGCGACCAGGGAAACGCCTGGTCAGAGCCCATCATCAGGGCTCCGACCAGGAGGGCGACGGACGAGCCAACCTGTACGCCGGATTCTGTACGCGGCGGCCCTGCGGCCGCCGGTGACGGTCATCCATCTCGGCCTACCGTTGCCGGCACGCTCTTGCGGCCTACCCGCAGACTCGGGCGAGCAGCCCTCGAATGCCTGCGCCGGCCACCGCCTCGCGGCGGGGGCCTTGCTTGGCCTTGCTCCGGGTGGGGTTTACCGAGCCACCCCGGTCACCCGGGGTGCTGGTGGGCTCTTACCCCACCGTTTCACCCTTACCGGCACGAAGCCGGCGGTCTCTTCTCTGTGGCACTTTCCCGCGGGTCACCCCGGGTTGCCGTTAGCAACCACCCTGCTCTGTGGAGTCCGGACGTTCCTCGGTGACGCTCGTGAGAGCGCCGACGCGACCGCCCGGTCGACTCGTCCGTCGCGCCGCCATCTTACTTGCGTGGGTGGGCGGGCCGGCGGCGGTGGGCGGATCTGCGTGGCCGTAGATTCTTCGGCATCATGGATTTCGCGCACATCCTGCTGCTCGTCGTCGCCGGCCTGGCCGCCGGTGTGGTCAACGCGATCGCCGGCGGCGGTTCCCTGATCACGTTTCCCAGCCTGATCGCGGTGGGGCTGCCGGCGGTCGACGCCAACGTCACGAACTCCGTCGCGGTCTTTCCGGGCTACGTCTCCAGCGTCGCCGGGAGCCGGGCTGATCTTGCCGGGCAGGGGCGGCGGCTCCGGGCGATCATCCCCGCGAGCCTGGCCGGATCCGTGATCGGCTGTGCGTTGCTGCTCGGCACCCCCGCGCGGGCCTTCGAGGTCGTCGTTCCGTTCCTCGTGCTCGGCGCCGCCGCCACGCTCTTCTTCCAGGACCGGCTCAAGGCCCTGGTCGGGCGGTCGACCTCCGAGAAACGGGTCACGCTGCAGGTGGTCGTGTTCGTCGGTGCGATCTACGGCGGGTATTTCGGCGCCGCGCTCGGCGTCATGTACGTCGCCGCGCTCGCCCTGGTGCTCGACGAGACCCTCAACCGGATCAACGCGCTCAAGAACGTGCTCTCCGCCTGCGTGGGGCTTGTCACCGTCGTGGTTTTCGCGATCTTCGCGCCGGTGCACTGGGGCGCGGTGCTCACGCTCGCGCCGGCCACGATCGTCGGCGGGTACGCGGGTGCGCGGCTGGCCCGGCGGCTGCCGGCCCGGGTGCTCAAGGTCCTGATCGTCACGTTCGGCACGGCGATCGGGCTCATCCTGATGTGGCGGGCGTTCAGGTAGGCAGGGCTTTCAGGAAGCCTTCAGCATCGGCGGGAAAAATGCAGCAAAACATAGCGACCCGGGAAGGGAAGATGGCCGACGACGACGCGGCGCTGGGGTCGATCGAGACCCAGGTGGCCATGCTGATGCGGCTGGGTGAGGCCACCCGCCGTTCCTCGCCCCGTCCGCACCGGGCCCTGGACCGGGCCGCCTACGTCATCCTGCGGTTCCTTCAGGAGGCCGGCCCGCAGAACGTCTCCGCCGTCGCCGACCGGCTCAACCTCGACGGCTCGACGGTGACCCGGCAGGTCGGGGCCCTGCACCGGGACGGGCTGGTCGCGCGCAGCGCCGATCCCGACGACGGCCGCGGCACCGTCATCGCCGCCACCGCCAAGGGCCTCAGCCAGGTCGACGCGGTCAGCCTGGCCCGCCGCGAGCTCTACGACATCGTGTTGAAGGACTGGACCCCGGACCAGCGCCGCGACCTGGCCATCACCCTCGAGCGGCTCACACGCGACATGGACGCGTATCTGAAGGGCCGCGGCCCCGGATAGACCCCCGGGTGAGCCTGGCCCCGGAAGGACGCCCGGGGCCGAACCAACACAAATCAAAGGCCGTGGCCCCGGAAGGACGTCCGGGGCCGAACCAACACAAATCAAAGGCCGTGGCCCCGGAAGGACGTCCGGGACCGAACCAACACAAATCAAAGGCCGTGGCCCCGGAAGGACGTCCGGGACCGAACCAACACAAATCAAAGGCCGTGGCCCCGGAAGGACGCCCGGGACCACGGTGCGAAACGGAGCGGGTCGTGCCGGTCAGGTGGAGGACGCGATCGCGTCCGGGCTGGTGCGGGCCTTCTCCAGCCGCGGGTCGCCCTCGTCGGCGAGGTAGTCGTCCGGCTCCGTGCCGTCGACGCCCTCGGGAGTCTTCGCCGCCCGCAGAATCAGCGTGACGATCACGACGATCAGCAGGTTGACCGCGACCGCCACGAAACCGACGTAGATCGTCTTCGGGGTGTCGAAGCCGAACTTGCTGAGCGGGAACGCGGACCCACCGAAGTGCGCCCGGCCCGTCGCCGCGTTCGGGACCTGGTAGAGCATCCACATGCCCATGCTCATGCCGGCGATCCAGCCGGCGACCAGGCCGCCGCGGTGCAGCCACCGGGTGTAGAGGCCCAGCGCCACGGCCGGGGCCGTCTGCAGGATGATGACGCCGCCGATCAGTTGCAGGTCGATGGAGAACTGCGGGTCCAGGAAGATGATGAACGCGACCGCGCCGAGCTTCACCACCAGCGACGCGATCTTGGCGACGCCGGCCTCCTGCGCCGCGGTGGCGTCCTTGCGGATGTACTCCTTGTAGATGTTGCGGGTGAACAGGTTCGCCGCCGCGATCGACATGATCGCCGCCGGCACCAGCGCGCCGATGCCGATGGCCGCGAACGCGATGCCCGCGAACCAGGCCGGGAACTGCTGGTCGAAGAGCAGCGGCACGACCGTGTTGCTGTCGACCGTGCCCTCCTTGGCGCCGGGCAGCGGCTTGACCCCCGCCGAGATCGCCATGAAGCCGAGCAGTGCGATCAGGCCGAGCAGCAGGCTGTACGCGGGCAGCGCCGACATGTTCCGCTTGATCACGTTGCGGTTCTTGCTGGCCAGCACGCCGGTGATGCTGTGCGGGTACAGGAAGAGCGCGAACGCCGAGCCCAGCGCCAGGGTGATGTATTGGAGCTGGTTGTTGGCGTTGAGGATGATGCCGTCGCCGGGCGCGGGTGACGCCTGGAACTTCGCGTCGGCGGCGTCGAAGATCGAGCCCCAGCCGCCCAGCTTGTAGGGCAGGTAGAGGACCGCCACGATGATGACGATGTAGATCAGCGTGTCCTTGACGAAGGCGATCAGCGCCGGCGCCCGCAGCCCGGACTGGTAGGTGTAGGCCGCCAGGATCGCGAACGCCAGGATGATCGGCGCGTGCCGGGCGAGCGGGCTGTCGCCGGTGACGCCCATCGTCTTGAGCACGGCCTCGATGCCGACCAGCTGGAGCGCGATGTACGGCATGGTCGCGACGATGCCGGTGATGGCGATCAGCAGCGCCAGCGTCGGCGAGTCGAAGCGGGTGCGGACGAAGTCGGCCGGGGTGACGAAGCCGTGCCGGTGCGAGACCGACCAGAGCCGGATCAGGACCAGGAAGAACAGCGGGTAGATCACCACCGTGTAGGGCACCGCGAAGAAGCCGGCCGCCCCGGCGCCGAACATCAGCGCCGGCACCGCGACGAACGTGTACGCCGTGTAGAGGTCGCCGCCGATCAGGAACCAGGTGATCCAGCCGCCGAAGCTGCGGCCGCCGAGGCCCCACTCGTCCAGGTGCGCCATGTCCTTGGGGGCGCGCCACTTGGCCGCGACGAATCCCATGCCGCTGACCAGCAGGAACAGCAGCGTGAAGATGACGATCTCGGTGATGTGCTCACTCATCCGACGACTCCGAAGTGGAAGGGGCCGGTGGCGGCGGAACCGGGGCGGGGTCCGGCGGGCGTCTGGTCATCTGGTAGACGATCGAGGTCGTGGCGACGCCGACGAGGATGAACGACAACTGGATCCAGTAGAACGCCGGGAAGCCGAACAGCCGCGGCGAGTCGAAGTTGTACAGCGGCGTGAGCAGCGGAACCACGATCGGGATGAGCAGCAGCCAGTTCCAGGGGCTGCGGTCGGTGCGCGGTGTGGACATGCCGTACCTCCTCATCGGAGCGCAGACGAGGTGGTGACCGTGGTCACGGCCATCGGCCGCAGGTTACCGAGAGGTTTCGCGCCGGGTGCGCCCGGTTGAGATCACCCTGCGCCGAACGGCCAGGGTGGTGCGCCGAACGGCGCACCACCCATGATCGGACGGCTAGTGTCCGGGGGTCCAGAGACCCGCCGAGATCGTACGGGTGAGAGAGGCGTGCTCGTCGTCACCGTCAAGCGACCACATCATCGCCCCGCCGAGTCGCTCGCCACGGATGTACGCCGTCTTCTGCAGGACCTGCGCCGGGTCGTCGTACGTCCAGAAGGTGGTGCCGTCGAAGAGCCACGAGTGGCCGGAGCGCCAGTCGCGGTGCAGCTTGAAACCCTGTGCGGGCAGCGTCTTCAGGGTCTTGTAGTCCTCGGTGCCGACCGCGAACCGGCCGGGCGCGCCGCCGGTGACCGCCGCGAACAGGCCGTTGCCGCCGCCGGTCGCGCCGGTCCAGCCCTGCCCGTAGTACGGGATGCCGAGGACTAGCTTGCCGCCCGGAGCACCCCGGTCGCGCCAGGTGTCGATCGCGACCTCGGCCGAGAAGTCGGGGTTGTCCGGCGCGCCGGCCGGGACCCGCAGCGCGGACTGCTGGTTGGTCCGCGCCTCCCACGAGCCGTGGAAGTCGTAACCCTGCACGGTGCCGAAGTCGAGGTACTTGAAGATCTTCCTCGCCTCGAAGCCAGCGTCGATCTTGGCTGGGGCGGCCGGCAGGAACGCGGTCAGGTCGTAGCGCCGCTTGGTCGTGCGGCCGAGCGCGTCCAGCTGCCGGCGGAACTCGGCGGTGAGCAGGGTGAAGTTCGCCCTGTCCTCCGGCCGGATCACGTTGCCGGCGTTGCCGTCCGAGCCGGGCCACTCCCAGTCGAGGTCGACGCCGTCGAAGATCCCGGCGCCGGCGCCCGCGGCGAGCCCGGGCAGGTTGCCCTTGATCCACAGGTCGACGCAGGAGCTGACCAGCTTCTTCCGCGCGGCATCGGTCAGGGCCGCGTCGGAGAAGTACGCCGAGCCGGTCCAGCCGCCCAGCGAGATCAGCACCCGCAGCTTCGGGTTCGCCTTCTTGAGCTCGGCGAGCTGGTTGAGGTTGCCGGCGATCGGCTGGCCGGCCACGTCGGCGACCCCGTCGACGCTGAGCGCGTCCGTGAACGGCACGCCCCAGTCGGCCCAGGAGTCGGCGGAGTCGCAGACGCCGGCCGCGGTCACCGGGCCGAACGCGTAGTTGAGGTGGGTCAGCCGGGCGGCCGCGCCGGACTGCTGAACCTTGGCGAGCTGGAAGTCGCGGCCGTAGATGCCCCACTGGGTGAAGTACCCGACCTTGACGTACTGCTTGCTCTGATGTGCCTGTGCGGTGGTGGGTGCGGCCGTGACTGCGACCAGTACGGCAGCGCCGACGGCCAGCAGGCGGCGGGAGAATCCGCGCATGAGCCCTCCAGGGGCGGACGGAAGTGTCGATCAGGAATCGTGAAGAAAGTTTCCTAATCGAGGAAGCTAAACGTCCGCACCCGGCGGGTCAATAGTTCAGCGCAGGTGAGCCGTCTCGTTCACCGATCGCACGGCGACGCCGCCGTCCGGCCACAGGTCCACCGTGGAGACGCCAGCCGCGTCCAGGAAGAGCCGGTGCAGGAAGGCGTCGCCCGCGGCGAGCGCATCGCGCAGGATCAGCTTGATCGGCGAGACGTGCGAGACCACCACGACCGTGCCCGACGGGTACGCCGACTGCAGCTTCGCCAGCGCCCCGCGCACCCGCTTCGACACCGCCTGGAAGGACTCACCGTTCGGCGGCGCCACGGCTGTCGAGTCGAGCCAGCGGTCGAGCTCGGCGGGCCAGCGCTCGCGCGCCTCGGCGAAGGTCAGGCCCTCCCAGTCGCCGAAGTCGCACTCGATCAGCTCCGGCACCACCGTGACCTTCACGTTGCCCAGCTCGGCCGCGATGAACTCCGCGGTGCGCATGCACCTCCGCAGGGGTGACGAGACGACGGCCGCGACGTCGCGGGAGATGCCCGCCACCCGCCCTGCCGCGGCCATGGCCTGCGCCTCGCCCTGCTCGGAGAGCGGGACGTCGCCCCGGCCGGAGTAGCGGCCCTGCGCGGTCAGCGCGGTCTCGCCGTGCCGCACGAGAATGAGCCGGGTGGCCGAGTCGAGCGACGGCGGCGCCCAGTTCTTCGGCGCCTTCGCCTCGAAGGCCGGCGACTCCTCGCGTACCGGCTTGCCGGCCGCCTCGTCCATCGCGCGGTTGGCCAGGGCGTCGGCCAGCTTGTTGCGCTCGCGCGGTATCCACTCGAAGGTCACGGCGGCGAAGCCGTCGACCAGCTTCGCCGCCTCGGCGGCGAGCGGCCGCAGACCGGGATTCTTGATCTGCCAGCGGCCGGACATCTGCTCGATCACGAGCTTGGAGTCCATCCGCACGTCGACCCGGGTGGCACCCAGCTCGGCGGCGGCCCGCAGCCCGGCGATCAGGCCCGAGTACTCGGCGACGTTGTTCGTCGTGGTGCCCAGCGAGCCGTGGCGCTCGAGCAGCACCTCGCCGGTGCCCTCCTCGAGCACGACGGCGCCGAAGCCGGCCGGGCCGGGGTTGCCCCGCGAGCCACCGTCGGCCTCCACCACGACCCGCAGACCGGTCACTGTATTGATGGTCCAACTCCCTCGTAGGTCACTTACAGCCCGGACTCCGCGGTGCGGACCATGATCCGGCGGCACTCCTCGCAGCGGACGACCTCGTCGGCGGGGGCGGACTTCACCCGGGCCAGGTCGGCACCGTACAGCTCGATGCGGCAGCCGCCGCAGCGCCCGGAGCGGACCAGCGCCGCGCCGAGGCCCGAGTCCGTACGGATCTTGTCGTAGAGGGCGAGCAGGTCGGGCGGCAGGTCGCCGGCGAGCGGGGCCCGCGCCTGGGTCCTGAACTCCTGCTCCTTGGTGATGTCGGCGTACGCCTCGTCGCGGCGGGCCTCGGCCGCGTGCCGGCGCTCGCCGGCCTCGGCCAGGCGCGTCTTCACCTCGTTGAGGGTCTGCTCGGCGCCCTCCCGCTGCTCCATGAGCTCGAGCTCGGCATCCTCGAGCTCGGACTGCCGCCGGTTGAGCGTGGCCAGCTCGTGCTGCAGGCCCTCGATCTCGCGCAGGGCGCCGCCGGCCTCGAGCCGGACCTTGTCCCGGTCCTTGCGGGTGCGGACCTGCTCGATGTCCTTCTCGAAGCGGGCGATGTCGCGGTCGAGGTCGTCGACGGCCACCTGGGCGCGGACCCGCTCGTCCTCCATGGCGGAGAGCTCGCGCGAGATCTTGTCGATCTCCGCCAGCTCGGGCAGCGACTTGCGGCGGTGGGCGAGCTGTGCGAGTGCGGTGTCGATGGCCTGCAGGTCGAGCAGACGGCGCTGGGCTTCCGGGGCGGCCTTCACGTCAGGTACTCCTTATTTTCCACTGACCGCATGCACGGTCCAGGGGTCGGTGTCGAGATCGGACACGAGAGCCGTGACCGGGAACTGGGCGCGCAGCCAGCCCGCCACCTCGTCGAGCCACGGCCGCTCGCTCGCCCAGTGGGCGACGTCGAGCAGCGCCGGGCCGTCGGCGGCGAGGTGCTCGCTCGCGGGATGATGCCGCAGATCGGCGCAGAGGTACGCATCGGCACCCGCCCGGCCCGCGTCGCGCAGAAACGAGTCGCCCGCTCCCCCGCAGACGGCGAGCGTACGGATCGGCCGTGCGGGGTCGCCGGCGGCGCGCACCCCGGCCGCGGTGGGCGGCAGCCGGGCGGCGACGAACCGGGTCAGCTCCGCGAGCGGCATCGGCGCGGCCAGGTCGCCGACCCGGCCGACGCCGCGGCCCTCCCCGGCGGCCGGGCTGCCCGGGGTCGCGGGGACCAGCGGCTGGGTGTCGATCAGGTCGAGCCGGGCGGCGAGCGCGTCGGAGACGCCGGGGTTCGCGACGTCGGCGTTGGTGTGCGCGACGTAGAGCGCGATGTCGGCCTTGATCAGCCGGTGCACGATGCGGCCCTTGTAGGTGTCCGGCGCGACCGAGGAGACGCCCTTGAGCAGCAGAGGGTGGTGGGCCACGATCAGGCTCGCGCCCTCGGCGACCGCCTCCTCGACGGTCTCGGGTACGCAGTCGACCACGCAGAGGACCCGGGTGACGGGGGTCTCGAACTCCCCCAGCACGAGGCCCACCCTGTCCCATTGCTCGGCCCAGGCCCTCGGATAGCGCGCGTCGAGGGCGGCCACCACGTCACGGACGGTGGGTGGGGCAACGGCGGTGTCGGTCACGGCCGCCAACTCTACCCAGGCTCAGGATCGGGCCCCGGGCTCGACTCGGTTGTCGGTCACGAATCTGGTGTGCAGCGCCTGGAGTGCGCTCCGCCACGGGAACTGGCTCCGAAACCGGTCGTTCTGTCCCGGTCCGCCGAGACGTACGACGTCATCGCCGTAAAGCACCTGAACGCCCCAGTTACGGAGCTTTGCCATGCTTTCATGCAGCGCCGGGTGCAGGGCCATCACCTTGTTCGTGTACGGCACCACCACGGTCGGCACCCCGAAGCCGTACCCCTCGACCAGCAGGCCGAGCACCAGGGTGTCGGTGATACCGGCCGACCACTTGTTGATCGTGTTCACCGTCGCGGGAGCCACGATCATCGCGTCGGCCGGCGGCAGCAGGTCCTCGTCGCCCGGATTCTTGTAGTAGCTGCGCACCGCGTGCCCGGTCTGCGCCTGCAGCGCGGCCGCGTCGACGAACTTGCGGCCGTCCGGCGTGGTGATCACGCAAACCTCCCAGCCGTCGCGCTGGGCCAGGTCGACGAGCACGCCGACGTCGCGGGCGATGGGTGAGCCACACACGAGCACGTACAGCACGCCGGGCGAGACGTTGACACTCATCACCCGAGAACCCACCTCATACGCCGACTCCCATCTGCTCTGCCAGCTCCGCGATGGGTGCCGGCGGTGTGCCCCGCGTGCGTCGCAGCACGTCGGAGATGACCTCGTGGGCGAGCGGCCGGCAACGGATCTCCGAGGGGGCCAGCCGGTCGCCCTCCAGCAGCATCTCGCTGGCCTTCTCCACGTCGCCGATCTGTGTGTAGCCCCGGGCGATGTCCAGGTAGTGATGGGCACGCCGCTCCGGCAGCATCGCCGCGAAGCTCTCCGGGTCGATCCGGTTGTGCGTCTCGATCGCCTTGCCGCCGTCGCCGAGCTCGATCGCGGCCGCGGCCCGGTGCAGCTCCACGTTGGTCGGCCCGAACGAGGTCCAGTAGTAGTTGTAGTCGCCGCCGAGCGCGCCGGCCGCCTGCTCGGCGCCGCAGACCAGGTCGCGCACGGTGGCGCTGTCGCCGATCCGGGCCGCCGCCATCGCACCGGTGAGCAGCAGCAGGCCGTAGACGGAGAGCCGCTCCGGCGTGGCCGCCTCCGGCGTCATCGGCGCGAGCCGGTTGGCGATGTTCACGTTGACCTCGAGAGCCGAGCGGATCCGGCCCAGCGAGAGCAGCGCCATCCCGACCCGGTGGCTGGCCATCCCCGCCAGCAACTGGTCACCGGCGCGCTGCGAGACCGCGATCGAGCGGTCGGCCGCCAGCCAGGAGAGCTCGTGCTCGCCGACCTTGCGCAGGGCCGAGGAGGCGATCTGGTACACCTGCCCGAGCAGGTGCGCCGCGTCGCGGGCCTCCTCGCCGCTCGCGTGCGCGCTGTCCGCGGCCTGCGCGTCGCGCAGCAGCTGCGGCAGCTTGCGGGCCAGGACGCCGTACTTCGCGTGCTGGTAGGTCAGCCAGGCGTGGCTGACCGCCTTACGCATCTCCATCAGCGGCGGCGCCTGCGGCACCGGATGGAAGAACGCGCTCATCTGGTCGTACCGTTCGAGCGCCGCGCGGATCTCCTCGACCTCGACCTGGTCGATGCAGTTCTGCGTCTCGGGCCGCCGCTCGACGTCCTTGCCCAGCAGCAGCTGGACGTCGATCTGCAGCACGTCGGCGATCTCATAGACGACGGAGAACTTGTCGAGCCGGCGTACCCCGCGCTCCACCTTGTCGACCCAGCTCTTGGATTTCCCCAACCGATCCGCGAAGACCTGCTGGGACATCTTGCGACGGCCGCGCCAATAGGCGACTCGGCGGCCGATCGGCAGCTCGTCCACGGGTGCCTCCCCCACTCAGCCGGCGGCCAGCGCCGGTGAGCATTTCGGTGTGTCAGCTGCAGTGTGGACCTCACTCGTCCGCGCAGGTCGCACAGGCTGTGTGATCGTCTGCCCACCGATGCTCGATAGTTTCTCATGCAAGTTGCAAGACGTGATCTGCCCGAACAAACGAAGCGTGTCGAGCTTGGTGACGGCGGCCGTGCCTGGTAATGCGGCTGCCGATCCCGAATCGGGGGTTTTACGACCATGCAGTGGACCAACCGGCGGCCGATCGGCCCATGGGAGTACATAGATCGGATACGCCTGCGCCGGGCGGCGCTGCGCTACGCCGCGCGCGGCTGGGCCGTTACTCCGGGTGCGTACCTGTCCGGGCACCGCTTCCACTGCGGACGCGCCGGCTGCCCGATCATGGGGTGCCACCCCGCGATCGAGTCCTGGGAGGACAACTCCAGCACCGACGCCCGCCGGGTCGCGCGCTGGTGGCGGCGCCGGCCGTACACCGTGCTGCTGGCCACCGGCTGGCGGTTCGACGTGCTGGAGGTGCCGGCCGCGGTCGGCCTGCGCGCGCTCGGCGCGATCCGCCTGCACACGGGCGTGCTGGGCCCGGAGCGCGGCGACGCCCGGGGCCCGGTCGCGGTGACGCCGACCGGGCGCTGGATGTTCCTGGTACAGCCCGGCACCGAACTCCGGCCCGAGCTCGGTGCCTGCCTGGACGTGCTGCGGCACGGGCGCGGCTCGTGGGTGCCCGCGGCGCCCAGCCGCATGCCCGAGGGCCCGGTCCGCTGGGCCGTCACGCCGGAACAGACCGGCTGGCACCTGCCCGGATCGGCGGCCGTTCAGGCAATGCTGCTCGACGCCCTGGACGCCGTCGGCGGTCGTCCACAGCGCACCTTCACGGTGAGCGTGCCCCGCCAGATGTCGACCGCCCGCCGGGCCGCCTGAGGCCCCACACGGGGGCGCCGGGCAGCCACCGGCCGCCGGGTCGCCGACCCGGGTGACGGACGGTGTTCGGGCATGGTCGGTCGCACGCATGTCAGGTGACAACGTATTTGCCTACCTTGCGGTAGTCGAGTCACCCGAATAGGTGAACACATGATCACCCTACGCAGGCGCCGGGCCGTCCGGCTCCGCCGATCGGACGACCGCCGATCGGCCGAGGCGCGCCCGGCACCGACCGTCGGAGAATCCGGTCGCGGTGCCGGCGAGGACACTGGCACGATCCACCCATGATCACAATCCGCGCGCTGGCGCCCGACGCACCGGACGCCGTCGCCCTGGTGCGGTCCTACCTGAGCGAGATCGTGTACCGCTACCACGGCCGGCCGATGCCGGCGTCGGCAGTGGACGAGGCGCTCGCCGACGAACCCGCCGACGATGTGGCGGTGCTGCTGGTCGCGTACCGCGACGATGAGCCGGTGGGCTGCGTCGGCCTGCGCCCGGCCGAGCCGGGCACCGGCGAGATCACCAAGATGTACGTCGACCCGCGGGCCCGCCGGCTCGGGATCGGGCGCCGGCTGCTGTCCGCGGTGGAGCAGGCGGCCCGGGAGCGTGGCCTGTGCACCCTGCGCCTGGAGACCCGGACGGATCTGACCGAGGCCCGGTCGATGTACGCGGCCAACGGCTACGCCGAGATCCCGCCGCACCGCGACCACCCGTACGCGGACCACTGGTACGCGAAAGACCTGACCCCGCCGCGGTAACCATGACCGCCGCTCTCCGGGGAGGATGGCGGCATGACGCACACGCATGATCACGTCGACTGGGGCGAGTACGGTCCTGACCTGATCGCCGACGCGGAGATCAACGCGCCGATGGTCGACCAGGCCCTGTGCTGGCTCACCGAGCGCGTACCGCAGGCGGGCCTCGTCCTCGACGTCGGCAGCGGGCCGGGGGTCGCGGCCTGCAGACTCGCCCAGCTGCTTCCCGGCGCGACGGTGCTGGCCGCGGACGGCGCGGCACCGCTGCTCGCGCTCGCCCGGTCGCGGGCGGAGCGGCTGGGACTGGCGGACCGGTTCGCCACCCGCGAGATCAAACTGCCGGACGGTCTCGCGGACCTGCCGGAGGCGGACCTGATCTGGGTGAGCGGCGTCGCGCACCATCTGCCGGATCCGGCAGAAGGGATACGGGCGTTCGCCGCGCTGCTGCGGCCCGGCGGGTTGCTGGCGTTGCGCGAGGGCGGCCTGCCGCTGCAGTTCCTGCCGTCGCACGCGGACGGCGGCATGACGGCACGGATGAACGCGGTGGACAGCGACCTGTCCCGGCGCCACTCGCACCCGATGGGAGCGATCGAGGCGCCACGGTCCTGGCCGGAGCTGCTCGAGGAGGCCGGCCTGAACGCGGTGCGGAGCCGCAGCTTCCTGCTGGATCTGCCCGCGCCGCTGGGCGAGGCGGCCCGCCACCAGCTGGCGCGGACGCTCCGGCGTACCCGGGAGATGCTCGACGGGCACCTGGCGGGCGCGGACGCGGATCGGCTGGACCAGCTCACCGACCCCGAGGACCCGGAGAGCGTGCTGCGGCGCCCGGATGTCTTCATGCTCCGCGCGACGACGATCCACACCGCCGTCCGCTAGGGCCGCCGGGGGTGGGTCGAGCGGGCCCGGACGTGCACGCGTTCGCCCTGGCTGCCGAAGATGCTGAGGAACTCGACGGCCTCGCCCGTCGCGCTGCCGAACCAGTGCGGTACCCGGGTGTCGAACTCGGCCGCCTCGCCCGCCGGCAGCACGATGTCGTGCTCGCCGAGCACCACCCGCAGGCGGCCACTGAGGACGTAGAGCCACTCGTAGCCCTCGTGGGTACGCGGGTCCGGCGTCTGCGGCGGGCCGGCGGGGATCAGGTGCTTGAACGCCTGCGCCCCGGTCGGCTGCCGGCTCAGCGGCAGTATCGTCTGCCCGCTGCTGTGCTTGATCGGCCGCGCGTAGATCCGCGGATCGCCGGTGTGCGGGGCGCCGACCAGCTCGTCCAGCGGCACCCGGTGGGCCCGGGCCAGCGGCAACAGCAGCTCGAGGGTGGCCTTGCGCTGCCCGGACTCGAGCCGGGAGAGGGTGCTCACCGAGATCCCGGTGGTCTCGGCCAGCGCGGTCAGGGTGGTGCCGCGTTCCTGCCGCAGCGCCCGCAGCCGCGGCCCGACCGCGGCGAGCACGTCCGCCTCGTTTGCCATCATGGCAAAGAAGTTTGCCACCCTGCCCGGGACCCGGCGACGGTTGCGGCATGACATACGACGTGATCGTGATCGGCGGCGGGCCCGCCGGACTGAGCGGCGCGGTGGCCCTGTGCCGGTCGCTGCGCAAGGTGCTGGTGGTGGACGCGGGAACACCGCGCAACGCGCCGGCCGACGGAATACACAACTACCTGACCCGCGACGGCGTCCCGCCGGCGCAGTTCCGCGCCGCCGGGCGGGCGGAGGTCGAGCGGTACGGCGGCGAACTGATCGATGCGACGGTGGCCTCGGCCGCCCGCAACGGCGAGCTGCTGACCGTGACACTGGCGGACGGCCGAACGTTCGCGGCCCGGCGCCTGCTGGTCACCACCGGCCTCACCGACGAGCTGCCGCCGGTGCCGGGCCTGCGCGAACGGTGGGGCCGCGAGGTGCTGCACTGCCCGTACTGCCACGGCCACGAGGTGCGCGGCCGGGCGATCGGCATCCTCGGCTCCTCCCCGATGTCGCTGCACCAGGCGCTGATGTGGCGCCAGTGGAGCGACGACGTGACGCTGTTCGTGCACGACGCGCCGGACCCCGACGCCGAGCACATCGAACGGTTCGCGGCCCGGGGGATCACGGTGGTGCCCGGGAGGGTCGCGGAGGTGGTGGCCGAGGACGACAGGCTGACCGGGGTACGCCTGAGCGACGGAACGGTCGTGGCGCGGGAGGTGCTGGTGGTGGCGCCGCGTTTCCTCGCCAACGCCGAACCGTTGCCGTCGCTGGGGCTGACGGCGACGGAGAACGACTTCGGCAGCGCCGTACCCGCCGAGCCGAACGGCAGGACCGAGGTGCCGGGCGTGTGGGTGGCCGGGAACGTCACCGACCAGATGGCTCAGGTGATCAGCTCGGCCGCCGCGGGCCTGCACGTGGCGGCGCAGCTCAACATGGACCTGATCATGGAGGACACCGACCGGGCGGTGGCGGAACTCGCGGCGGCCGGCAGGTAGTGCGCGGTCAGCGCCCGGCGGCCAGCTCGCGGTAGGCCGCGATCACCGCCGCGGTGCGCTCGGCCAGCTCGGGCCCGGCGTCGGACGAGGCCGGTGCGGCCGTCAGCCGGGAGATGGCCAGGTCCGCCTCCCGGGCGGTGTCGCCGATCCGCTGCTCGCGGATGAGGTTCTCGCCCGCGAGCGCGGCGGCGTTGATGCTCGCCAGGATGCGGTTGGCCTCGCCCGCCGTGGAACGCCAGAGTCCCTCGACGCGCAACCGCTGCTCCGCCAGGGCCCGCACGGCCGGGCTGCCGGCGGGCAGGTCGTGCGGAGCGGCGCCGGCGAGCTCCTCGCGAAGCTGCCGGATCTGCTGGCGCCGGGCCATGATCGCGGCGAGCTGCTCGAGGGCGGTGGCCAGGTCCCGGTCGGCGTCGTCCGGGTCGATCATGTGGCGCAGCGCGGGCCAGGTGCCGCGCACCCGCCGGGCCACCACGATCGCCCGCTCGAATGCGGTCCGCTCCTCGGCCGCGTAAAGGACGTGGGCGCCCTCGGCGCGGGGCAGCGCGATGCTGCCGACCCGCGCGGCGCGCGCCTGCCAGAAGACGACGGCGGCGACGATCGCGGCCGACCCGGCGGCGGCCGCCCAGCCGGAGACGCCGAACACGCTCAGCACCGTGGAGAGCAGGAGCAGGGCCAGGGCGAGCTGCGAGGCGGACCGCGCGCGATCCTTGCGGCCGCGCCCGCTCGCCGGGGCGGGCACGACCTCGGTGACGGACCCCCACCGGGAACGCCGGGCGCGACCGGTGCGCATCTGCAGCGGGTACGGCGAGACGACGATCTTCTCCGCGTCGACGCCGATGTGCAGACCCTTGGGCCGGGATGTGACCACGGGGTGCGCCCTTCCGCCTGCGATGTGCCGAGCGGGCCCGGATGCCAAGGGGGGTGTACACCCGGGCCCGCTCATCGGCGGAGCCGTCCGCCGGTGACACACGAATCGGGTGTGCGCCGCCCCACCTGAGCCCGCGCCCGGTTGCAGCGCGGGTGCACGCGCCGCGACCGCGGAAAGGGCGTCCACCCAGGCCGGCTGTCGGTACCCTGGCGAATCCGGTCGGCGTCGGCCGCCACCTCGAGAACGGCAAACGCACAGATGGATGATCTGGGACCGCCCCGCGCGGTGCGTGCGGCCTTCGGCGCCGAGGGCGATCCGGTACGGCTGCCCGGCGGCAAGGGCGGCACCTGGCGGGTCGGCGACGTCGTCCTGAAGCCGTCCGAGGGCGACGACGAGGTCCGCTGGCGCGCCGAGGTGCTGACCGCCCTCCCCGCGTCCCCGCACCTGCGGATCGCCCGCCCGGTACGCGCCGCCGGCGGCGACTGGCTGGCCGGCGGCTGGGAGGCGACCGAGGCCGTCGCCGGGCACCCCGACCAGCGCCGCGTCGACGACGTCATCCGGGTCGGTGCCGCGTTCCACGAACTGGTCGCGGCGGTGCCGCGCCCCGCGTTCCTGGACACCCGGCACGACCCCTGGGCGTACGGGGAGAGGCTCGCCTTCTCCGAGGTCCCGCCGCCGGGGCCGCGCCGGCCCTCGAGGCTGCTTGACAAACTGCTCGCCCTGCGCCGCCCGGCGGCCCTGCCCGAACAGATCGTCCACGGCGACCTGCTCGGCAACGTCCTCTTCAGCGACGGCCTGCCACCCGCGGTGATCGACTGGCCGGCCTACTGGCGGCCCCCGTCCTGGGCAGCAGCGGTCGCGGCGGTCGACGCGATGGTGTGGCACGGCACCGGCCCGGGCGTGATCGGCCGCTGGGCGCACCTGCCGCGGTGGGAGCAGATGCTGGTCCGGGCGGCGATCTACCGGTTGGGCACCTGGGACGCGGCGGGCTGGCCACAGGAGCCCGAGGACGCCTACCGCCCGGTCGTGGCGACGATCACCGGCCTCGTCGTACGCACCCCTTAGCGTCCGGCGCCGTCACCCGTGCGGTGCAACATCAACGGTGGCGGGTTTCGGTGCCCCCCGCCTGGGCACCTGGAAGAGGTGCGAATCGCACGATCGCCGGCCGCGGAGGTTGCCGCATTGAACGTGTTCATCGACGGCCGGTTCGTGCTGAACGAGGCCGACCTTCAGCAGCGCCTGGGCAGCGCCCTCGGATACGGGCCGTACTACCGCCACGACCTGGGCGACCTGCATCTGCATCTGGCCGCGGGCGACCCGCGCCCGGTCAAGCTGGTGTGGATACACCCGCAGGCCGTGCGGCTGGCGCTCGGGGTGGCGCTCTTCGACACGTACGTGGAGACCCTCCAGCGGATCGCGGCCGACGACGAGGGCCGTCACTGGAACGAACGCTTCGTCTTCCGCATCCTCGACTAGAGGTGTCTCGCGGATCACGGCGTCGCCGAGCCGAGGTCCAGGTTTCGCGCCGCGAGGCGGAAGCTGGGCCCGGCGCGGGCCGCCGTGATCCGCGAGATACCCCTAGCGCCGCCGTCAGCGACGCCCGTTCTTGCGTCGGATGGTGATCACTCCCGCGACGACGAGAAGAATGGGAAGAAACAGCCCCCACATCAGCCAGCCGTTCATGGGCAACCTCCGCTAGATCGTGGTCAGCGCCGATCGACTCGCGGTCCTCGCGGCGACGCAGCCGGGTGTCCGTTCTGCGCCCAGCCTCCACCACTGGGCCGGGCCCGTGGCTCATCCCGGCCGAATGAAGAACGCCCCCGCTACGGGCCGCCGGGCCGGGGCAGGTGGTGGACATGGGGCAGGCCGCACCGCCGGCTCTCGTGGTCCCGCTCCCGGTCCTCCACCTCCTCCATGAGCTCCATGGCTTCCTCCAGCACGTCCCGGTTCCTACGTGGGACGGCGAGCCGGTCCCGGTATCGGCGGACCTGGTAGACCTCGACACCGGCCTCCAGGGTGTCGACCCGGACGGCGTTGCGCGGCGATCCCATCTGCCCGCCGACGTCGGTGGGGACGAGGGCGCCCACCGGGCCCCGGACGACCCGTTTCCCGGCCGCACGCGGGTCGGCCCGGACCGCATCGATGTGCCTGTCGACGTCCGCGGCACCCCGCCTGCGCCCCTCGGGGTCGTCGTGCGCGACCGCCCATACCCAGACCTCGCCGGGGCTGCCGTTCCAGCAGACGATGTCCGCACCGTTGCCGTCGCGATCGGAGCAGGTCGTGCGCTCCAGCAGCGGCAGGTAGTTCGCGCTGATCTCCAGCGGCTGATCGCCGTTGCGGGCCCGGAACCGGAACTCGTCGCGTCGCAGGCTGCGGACGCGCAGGGCGATGGCCGTGGCGTGGGCGGCCCGGCTGTCGATGTCCCGATAGGTGTTCCGCCAGGGGTCGGCCCGGTCTGTCCTCGTCACGCCCATACCTTGCCGGACCGAGCACCCCAGACCAAGAAAGACATTCGGCTCCGCGCAATCTCGATACTGACCGCCGAGCGATCTACCGCACCGGCGGGTACCCGTAGGCCGGACGTCGACTCTCCCGGGCACCGACCCGCAGGGGGCCACCGTTTATATCCACATTGGATCGCGCGTTCACATGTCGTTACCGGACGGTCGCACACATTGAATGACCTCAATAAAAGTGAGATTGATCACTGACCCGTTTCGGATGGATATGTCCTACGAACGCGTAAAGATCCAGATCATCTGTATGAATGGGTTTGCTACTTTGCCTGACGTGCCGCTCGGTCATTCCCCCGGACTCGATAAGCACACGGGGGATTCGAATGACTGAATCACGAAATCGAAACGGGGTGTCATGAGCAGAATCCGCAAGGGGATCTTCGGCGCGCTTACCGCGGCCGCCCTTACGACTGGGGTTCTCCTCCCTGGAGCCGCGGCCCAGGCCGCCGCCGGAGGCTGGTACGACGTGGGCTGGTACCGCTACAAGTCCACCTGCGAGGCCGAGGGCAAGAAGGCCGTCAACAGGGACCGTCACGACGCGTTCACCGACTGGCGTTGCCAGTCCGACTCCCCGGGCTACCGGCTCCTGGTCTTCCAGGTCTACGGGTCCTGAGGCTCGGTTCTGGGATACCAGAACCGCCAAATGCACTGGCCAGAGTGAGCTAGGGATTCGTCCTCGAAGAATGAGGCATGAATGCCTGGCCGATTCGCGAAAAATGACGTTCAGGAGTTCGGTTTGAAAAGGTATCTGTTGCCGGCGGTTCTTGCGCCGGTACTGACGGTCGGCGTTCTTGCGGTACCGTCCGCGGCTTTCGCGCAGAACGGTCCGACCGGTCACTCCGGTTGCTACCGCGCCAAGCCTTCGGACACGTATGACTCGTTCCTGCAGGCCGACAACTCGACCACGAAGATCCGCAGCAGTAGCAACAGGGTAACCGTCACCGCGATCGCAACCGGAACCGCCTACGACTGCGGCCCGGCGGGCCGAGGCAAGACGGTCCCGAAGATCTACGTGGAGCTCAAGTTCCGGGCCGAGGGCAAGCGGCTCGCCTGCGGCGGCACCGTCGGCGGCGGGGCCACCGGCGGCACCGGCGGCGGCCCGAGCGTGAACGGCAGCATCACGTGCAACGGCGAGCGCACCGAGATGGAGGTTACGCTCAAGCACACCTGCAAGACTGCGGAGCGGTGCAGGATCTCGGTCACGGACGAGACGTTCTCGGCGGCCAGCGACGGGCGCATCTCCATGCTGGAGACCCGGGCCATCGTGACGAACGGCAGCAACGTCCGGACGTCGTCCTTCGTCAGCCTGTTCGACGAGTGACCCCGATGAATCTGCGACGGGTGGCGATCGCCACGGCCACGGTGGCGACAGCCGTGGCGGTGCTCGTGCCGACCGCGGCGAGCGCCGCGTCCGACGAGCCCGGGAGCCCGACCTGCAAGCTGAGCGCGAGCCGGGCGCGCGAGACCGTCGACCTCGTCAGCGGCACGGGCCGGGTGGAGAACCGCCGCGGCTGCGGCGGCGCGAAGATCTACGTCTCCATCGAGCGCAGTCGCTTCTTCGGCTGGGAGCAGGTTTCCCGGGCCGAGGTGCCGACGGACCACCGCGACTACACCGTGACCTACGACTGCAGGGGAACCGGTACTCACGACTACCGGATCACCATCATGCCGCAGGCGAACTTCCAGGAAGCGGTAAGTTCACTGAGCCTGCGCGGCGTCCAGTGCTCGTCTCGTTGACGTGACGCCAGGCGTGGGCGTCATCGACACCGACGACGCCCACGCCCACGGCGGTACCGGAAATCCGCCTCGGCTCGGCCCCGGCAGCCAACCACACCGAGGAGCCTCCGAAGGCCCGGCCCCCGAACCGCGACCAAGCTCAAAGCCGGCGGCAAACCACACCGTGGCGTTCCGAGGGCTCGACCCCCAGACCACGACCACGCTCAAAGCCGGCGGCAAACCACACCGTGGCGTTCCGAGGGCTCGACCCCCAGACCACGACCACGCTCAAAGCCGGCGGCAAACCACACCGTGGGGTTTCCGGGGGCTCGACCCCCAGACCACGACCACGCTCAAAGCCGGCGGCAAACCACACCGTGGGGTTTCCGGGGGCTCGGCCCCCGGAGCAGGAATGACGATCACCCCCGGTCCGCGCACCCCGCGGACAGGGAGCACCCAGGTGATCGTGGGCGCGGCAGGTTTCGAACCTGCGACCCCTCGCTTGTAAGGTCTGCGAGGCGCCGTTCGCCAGAGTCCGGCAGCATGCGTGACCTGCGGCAGCACTTCCCACCGAACGCGGACGGCTAACCCCGGACAGCGACGAACGAGACCAGAACTGAGACCACTGAGCCGAACCGTTGCGCGACATCTATGATCGAACACGTGTACGAAGACAGCATTACTGAGCGGCTCATTGCTGCACTGACCAACACCTTCGGTGATGAGCCGCGGTGGGAACTCGCACCGAACCGGTCCCATGGCTACTACCTCTGGTACGACCAGGGACATGTGGGCATCGGTGAGATTCGAAACGTCATCGACTCAACGCTTCGCCACGAAGTTGGTGTCATCCTGGCGCCCCGAGGTCCGCGTCCCGGCGAGTTTCCGCCGATCATGGGAATGTAGCTACAGAGGATGAAGAGCTGACGCGTGCCTGGTCATGGCGATTCCCCTCCCGTGCCGCCCGTGACTGGCTCACCGTCGCCTGGCTGCGCGATCCGGCGCGCCTACTTCGCCACGGACTTCGCGTCCTGCGATCTCACCGGCTGGTGCAGAAGGCTCGGCGGAGGAGTCCCGGTCGTCAGGCGTTCCGGGTAACCGTGTAGCCATTGACGCCAGACTAGGCCGGACGCGTCCGTGAAAACTACCGAGACTTCGTACCGTATTTCCAGCTCGATCGCCGCGTGCTCCTCCCTGTGGCGGTAGCCGTGCATCTGGCTCTGCTCCAGGGTATTGACGGGCTGGCGCCTTGACTGGGCTCGCATCTTGGCGGCGCTGTGCGCGGTTATTTGGTCAACCGTGTACCGCCACTCCTCGGGATCGTCAACCGGTCTGGTGAGGTCGACGCCATCTGCGCCCGTTTCCTTGTCAAGGATCGTCAGGGCGACGTGCCGGATCAAGCGGTCGGAGTCATTCAGCACGTTCACGGTCACGAAGCAGCCGACCGTCTCCTCGTAGCGCCACGAGTACGTGACCACAACTTGACGAGCTTGGGCAGCCTCGGTGTCCCGGCGGGCACGCTCAGCTTCTTCCCTGGCTTCGCGAGTCTTCTTCCGGTCGAATTGATGTTGGACCGCTAGGTAGATCAAAGCTCCGGACGCGCCGATTGCTTGGATCCAGTCCGGAACGTTGCCGAGGTCTAGTGCCACCGCTTCATCGTGACGCCGCTGGTCAAATCCCTCAAATCCGTCTGCGAGACCGTTACCTCGAAGCCGAGCCGCTCAGGCCGCTGAATAGTGCCCAGGCCGACCGGAGAAACGTAGGCCGGACACCGGCGCCTAAGCTACTTGAGCTGAGGCGCCAACGGCCTCGCCTCCGGAGGGCGGCCTCTAGTCAAGCCCGTCCATGCCCGTGACCAGCGGAAACCTCCTACCGGGGAGGTCAATCCGCCTAACATGGCCGCGTATTTGCCGCCGAGAGCTTGGGCCAGCTGTTGCACCGCCATGACGCATCCGCTGGATTTGCGGAGCAAGCGTCGGTCGCCTGCGTTCAGTAGAGACCGAGTGACAGCATGTCGTCGACCTTCACCCGCATGATCCAGTGCCCACGATCGGCGTGGTCCCCGATCGCGGGCACTCCGCATGGACATCCCCACCGCTCGCCTGGCGCGTCTTCAGTTGGTGGGAAGAAGCGGATCTCGACCTCGGCTGGCAGCGACTCGGGTGAGTTGGCGATGAAGGCGCGGCCCTCGGTGCCGCCCTCGACCTGATTGTTCGGCGAAAAGCTGATCGGCAAGCGACTGCCCGTGGCGTGCAAGATGTCGGCGTGGGTCAGATAGGTGCGCGGCGGTGTGAGAAAGATGAACTGATTTGTCCTGCCGGTTCGCTCATTCTGAACTGTGTCGAAGCGAACCCACTCCGGGTTGGGCGCTAGATCGCGGTGGTCGCGCCCGAGCTCCGCCTTGGCGACCTGCTGAGCCGACTTGGCAGAGTCCTTGGCAGCATCCGCCGCCTGCTTGCTGTAGATCGCCGCGCAGATGGCGACGATCAATGCCACGCCGGCGACCACTGCCGCCACCCAATCCGCCATGACCGTTGATGCTAGGGGTTAGGTCAACCTGCGCCCGTCCCGGCGATCGGCTGCCTCGGCTACACCTAGTAGACGAGGTCAGCCATCAGGCGTCATCCGGTCGAACTCACCAGCGAGATCCGTCCTTGGCCGCACGCTCGGCCCTCGTTTAGCGCTCATTGCGGCGACGGCTCCAAATGCCGGCTCTTCAACAGGCGGCACGCGGTGGCCAGCAGCGCGTACGTCACCTTGGCTGCGTTGACGAACTCCTCGTCGTTGATCGACAAGAAGATGCCCTTGCCGCCCGGAAGCTCGGTTTCCGCGCCCCGGTCGGCGCCGCGGAGCATGGCCCAGCCGAGGCCGTGCTCAAATCCCGACAGCAACCGCCACGTGCTTTCCAGGAACGCGGCGAAATCCCGCTGACCGCGTACGAAGTTCAGCTTCGGCAGCTCTTCAGTGATGTTGATCTTCTGGTGCACTCGGTCGAAAGGCGCCCCGAGCGTTGCGGCCTCGTCGCGGTATACGGCTAGAGACCCCTGCGCCTGCTGACGCTCGGCGTCCTCTACCATCTCCCGGACCTCCGGAATCTTCTTGAACGCCGCTAGATGTGCGCGCTGCTGGTAGCAGTCCAAAACTTCACTGCGCAGCCCGCGCAGTCGACGGTCGCGGCCCGAATCGGGGTCGAGGATCCACGTTGCGAAGAACGACGCTTCAAAGATCGGCCGGAGCAGGCTCCACGGTGCCCACAGGGTCGCGCCGTGGTGCTCCAGAACAGCGAGTAGCGCCTCATGGTTGTCCCGGGCCACACCGAGGTACCGCTGCACCGCCATGTAGGTGCGGGGTCCGGCGACCTGGGACTCGTCGAAGGCCCGCGCGGACAGTAGGCGTGCCTTGCCCAGTGACGGAAGGTTCTCCAGGGTCTGGAACTCGCGGGCGAGCATTCCCCAGTAGTCGGGCAGGTTACCAAGGTCCATCTTTACGCCAGTCGGCTGCAATGCGCGCACGGCAGGCAGCGTACGACCCGCCGGCCGTGTCCCTCTAGCAGGTTTCGGTGAGTGGAGAAGCGCCCGGCGCGGTCGCAGTAGTGCGGGCGCACCTCATCCGGAGAAGCTATCTGCAAGTTGACAGAAAGTACACGATACGTTGACGCAGAGCGATAGTTGCCGCATGACTGCGACGGTGTCCGACCCCCCTGACGAGCCCCGCGGTACCGGTGTTCGTGCTGAGATCTCCGAGACGGTTAAGCGCGCTCTGTACGCCATGAGCAACGGCACCTGCTATGCCCCTGACTGCGTGCAGCCGGTGATGGTCGACACGGGTCCCGGCGGTGTGCGGTTGAACGTAGAGGTCTCGCACATCTACGGCGTTAAGCCGAAGGCTCCACGCTTCCGCTCCGATCTGACCGATCGGGAACGCGACGACTGGCGTCACCTACTTCTGATGTGCGAGGCGCATCACGGAGCGATCGACGATCCGAAGACAGGCGAGGAGAACTACCCGGCCGAGACATTGCTGGAGTGGAAGGCAGCCAAGGAACGACAGTTTGGCAAACTCACCGGTGCGGTGACCCAGGAAAGCATGGAACGGCTGCTCCGCGAGTACTTCGAAGCCCCTAGCGAACGCCTTGCCAGCCTGGTAGACCGGCTGGACGAGATAACGGCGCAGGCAGAACGCACAGGTCAGCTCAGTGCTGGCTCTATCAAGGAGCTCCGGCTTCTAGTCTCGATGCTGGCGGACACGGGCGCTTACCAACTCGCAGAGTCTGCGCGATCACTGAACCAAGCCGCCGAGATCTACTCCGGGATGAACATCGGCGGGGCGGCTCGAAGCCTCGCGGCCTCCGCCGAACTGCTCGCAAACTTGGACCTGGGTCAAAAAGCGAGACAGCTGCTTACGGCAGCCGAGCAACTGAACGCCTACCGCTAGGAACCCATGGGATAGTTCGGCCCGCCGTAGATGTCATCGAGCAGTCCAACTGGGCAGTGGAAGCTGTAGGACCCCCAGCCGGGTTCCTCCCCCCAGCACGGGTCTAACGCGGGGTCGAAGCCGAATCTCGCTTTGATCTCCTTGCGGAATTCGTCGGGGTCGTCGCCCTCGTAGTAGATCTGCCGGCCGTCGGGGAAGAGGTCGGCCCACGGGGTGTCCTTGCGGCGTGCCGGGCGTCCGGCCAGGGCAGTCTCAGCGCGAACGTATCGGGCAATTTGGGGCGCACCACGGACTAGCAGGGAGCCCGTATAGGCAAGCCCACGGATTAACCGCGTGACAGGCAGCCCTTCGGTCTCCTGCAGGATGAAGGCGAGCTCAGCCTCCCACTCATCCGCGAACTCAGGTCGGTCGCCCTCTGGGATCCAATAGGTCGCGAGCTTGAGTAAGAAGTTCGGGAGTCGACCGATGCGCGTCTTGGTCTCGTCTTTACACATGTCGATCACGCCTGCGCCCAGGACGCCGGTCGAGATCGCAGTCAGGACGGCAACTATCACCGTTCTCATGCGAGCCCACCGTTAGGCCGGAGCGATCCGAGCAGTGGCGGTGAGATCTGCTCGCTTAGTTCGGCCAGCGCATATCGGGCGGCCTCGGTGCCGTCGGGGGTGAGACGGTAGTAGGAGCGGATCGGGCGTCCAACCTCCGGCGCGGCGGTCGGCTCGCGCTCTTTGATGAGCCAGCCCACGACCATGAGCCGCTTGAGAATCGGGTAAAGCTTTCCGCTCGGGAATGATGTCGCGTGCATCAGCTCATAGCCGTACCGCGGCTCCGAAGGCTCCGCTAGGAACTCCCGAAGGACGCGGGCGACAGCGACAGTGATCTGCACCTTGCCCATATGGAAGAGTCTTACATAGGGTCTGACGTGGTGCAATGTGGATCTACGTGCATGGAGCCCTGAATCCCGCTGCGCCGCATACACGCCGCGTGTCCTGTGGCGGTATGCTGACGCGCTCACTCGACCCCTCAGTTACCTCGTCCACGACGGACAGCGCGGAGTAGCAGTCAATGGATCAAGAGATCCAACCACAAGGCGCCGTCGACGACGGGGGCTCGATCCGCTTCGAGATTTGGGATCGCGCCTTCTACGCGACGGCCACGGCATCCACGTTCGAATATCGAGCAGAACTCCTTAAGAGGCGACTACGCCTCCTCAATTTCGTTGCGTTAGTTGTTCCGGTTATTGTCGGCAGCCTAGCGCTGGGATATGGGGCCGGGTTCCGTTACCTATCAGTTGCCGTCGCTATAGGGGCAGCGATAGGAATTGGCCAGCTCGTCATTTCACTGTGGGCAGTTGTGGCCGCATGGGTGGAGAATTATGGCTACGCCATAACGTCACTCATTGACAACCAGAAGATCGCACGGGACCTAGAAGCACTGGTTCAGAAACCGACCTCAGATTCCAAGGAACTTCAGCGTCGGTTTGACCTGATTAAGGTTGCGGACGACGCACGCCAAGCCCAAGATTACGCCCAAGGTTTAACCGATGAAGAGAAGCGGCGCGGACATAGGGCAGCGCTCCGGAAACGGGGCATGAAGTGCTCAGGATGTGGCGAAATTCCTATGTCTATGGCGCCGTCGGAGTGCGGCGTTTGCGGGCAGTACAAGACTAAGAAGTTTTAGAAGGAGCAGCAGTGGACGCAAATACCGCAAGGGTTTTAATCGGCTTTCTTAACTTAAACCAAGCCGAGCAAGCCGACTTGATCAGGGAAATCAACGAGGTCTTGAGTGGCCGGAAGAGTCGTAGCTTTTCCCACTCTGAGGCTGACGGGATAATCAACGTAGCGACCGGCCCTCTTGGACGCACGTGCTCATGCTGCGGGCGATAGCGGGATAAGATCCGCCACATTACTGTTTCGGTGGCGGCTTCTTGATCCGATCTTCTTTGACGATCGCGGAACGATGTGGCTCCAAGCTGCTCAAATCGAAGTCCCCGCGAGCACGGGCTTGGTCTCTACTGTGGCTCAGCGAGGGACATACATTTCTGCTCGCCCTGACCAGTCGCGCGTTGGAACAATGCCCAGGACCCTCGATGACCTAGGTTGAGGACGCGGGCAGGGGCCTCAAATTAGCCGCTGGCTTCGTCAAGAAACGCGTCAGCCGCTGCGTTGCCCCGGTGACGCGCCAGCAGCCGCCGGAGCTCCGTGACTCGATCCTCCGCTCGGGCGGAGCCTGCCGCGCGCGAGAGCTGCAATGCGCGAGCGGCGGCTCCGGCCGCCCGTTCGACCTCGTTTGCTTGTAACAGCGATTCGGCCAACCAGGTCAGGTAGAGGGCGGTTTCCCTGCCGGTGTCCTCGCCATAGCCAGCGGTCGCGTGCTCCAGAATCGGCACGGCGCGCAACGGGCGGCGCAACTGCGTCCACACCCGGCCCGCCATGACCTGAATCTCATCGTCGTTCAGCCAATACGTCCAGATTGGGTCATCATCTGGCTTCCGGTCTGCGAATGCCGTCTCAACGGTTCCTAGCGCTCGTTCGGCGGCCGAGGCATCTCCCCTCCGGGCTGCGGCCCACGCCACCCGCTCGGCCAGCAAGGCCCTGGTCGTGGCCGTGGCGGCGTCCTTCGCACCGGCATACGCAGAACGGGCCAACGTCTCCGCCTCGCGCCGGTCACCAACGTTCGCGACCTGGTAGGCCAGCGATGACAGGTTGTTCGCCGCCCCGGCGACATCACCACCGGCATGGGCGGCCCGGACACCCAGCAGATAGACCTGCTCGGCCCGCTTGTGCTGGCCAGCGTCGGACAGCGTCCAGCCCGCCAACTGGCACAGCTCGCCAATGGCGACCAGCAGCCGCCGGCCGACCGCTTCGGTATAGGAGCCAGCCTTGAGCAGGTCGGCGGTCGCATCCCGCTCGGCAGTGACCAACGCGTGTGTGTCCGTACCGCCCACGTGGTCATCGAGTAGGCGGAGCTGCTGAACCCGTTGCTCGACTGTCGCCACGGTGCCGCGCCCGACTCGGCGCCCAGCCCGCATCTGGTACACCTGCGGCGGCTCGGCGATCAGCCATTGGTGAGCGAGCGTGACGGCATTCTCGGCCGTGGGCTTCTCCGCCACGAGAGCCTCGGCGAGCCTTTCGGAGTCTGCGGGCCGCCACAGACCCGCGTCGAGTCGCCACAGCCGGGCGCCCTGCTCGCGGAAAGCGACCAACGCGCCCTCGGCGCCCAGGGCGCGATCGAGCGCGTCCACAATCTCTGGGCTCGGCAACTGGCCGCCTCGCACGCTGCGCTCAATCCGAGAGAGATGACCGGCGTCCATATGTGCCTCGCTGGCAACATCGCGCAGCGACCGGGGACCGCGTAGGCGGCGCACCATCTGCCCGAACGCTTCCACTACTCATCCCCGACCGTCAGTCCACGTGTTGCCAGCGTTGCCAGATCCAGGCGCACGGCTCAGGCAACGTCCCAGTCCTACCGCTTGCCCTGGGTGATCGCGAGGCTACACCTGAAGGCGGCGGGCCTGGGTTACCTCAATATCGGCTCCGTCGCCCTCCCCCAATGGCGGCTCGGTGTGGAGGCGATCGGATGGCCCGGCACGAGGCACTTACTCATGGACCACGGCGGCGTTGGCTCCGGCCGTGGCGTCGCATTTGCCGATGCGGCTTCGGTCGATACCCATGCGCCGCGATGATCCAATTGGAGCAACAGAAGCGACTCCAGCCCGCCACGAGAAACGAGCGGCCCGGATGGGCGGCGGCAACCGCACCGCTGTCCACGTTGGTGTACCCGCGGCAAGCAGCGCCCCGGCCTCTGATGACGCCAGGTGCGCGACAGCGCAGCAGGCAGGGCGGACGTTGGCCGGGCGACCCGCGATGACCGAACGCTCTTTCAAACCCGGTGACCCTGTAACGGTGCTGCCGCCCTACGACCGGGACCCCTACATCTTGACGTTCCAGCGCCACGCAAAGATTGCCGCGCACATCGACGGACCGACCGGCGCGCTCTACATGATCAACCTGGACGCGGCGCATCCACCCAACCAGGAGTTCGGACCGTTTAGCGAAGGTCGGCTAGCCCCTGGCTGGCGTAACTAGCCGGGCGAGTGGCGACACTCGGATAGCCCGAGTGTGCCCCGCCATCGATCTACTGGCAGCGCGGTCCGGGCAAGATCCCCTATCGTGCTGAGATGATCACAGATGTCGATCAACCCCCAAGCCGCTGGGCGAGAATTGAAGCAGGCTACCGGCGGTGGGAAACAAGGACCTCGGCTCGGTTCAGCCATTGGTCGGTGCGGCGGCGGTGGACAATCTTCGTGCTACTGCCGACGCTGCTCATCTGTTGCGGCGGGACGGTGGCCGGCGTTCCTGTCGCATGGGTGCTCGGGGAAACGATCAAGGCAGGCCGGGGGGCAACGTCACCCGACGCAGCAGCGAACGACTACCTCATGGCGTTGTCGTACGACAACGAAGACGGCCTGCTTGCAATCCTGGACGACGATCACCAGGACGAACTACTTGCGCAGTGGCACGCGTACCGCGACACGATGGCGGCCACAGATCCCCCGCCGTCTCACCTCGACTTCGGATCGCTGATCGTCGGACCCAGGATCGATGCCCGCGCTGAGGTTACGACCGAGGTATCCGCCACCTGGTGGAGCACCCACGGCGGCAGCGCAGGCGGTTATAGGAGCGATGCCTATACCTGGCGGTTTCAGACCCGAGAGGACAACGGCTGGCAAGTGTCCGCGGTTGAGGCGCCAACCTGGTGCGGCGGCTATGTGCGCGTCGACGCGTGTTCGGTTACCAACAATTAGGTGGGGATAGACGCAATTCGTTCTGCCGCGTCACGGACTAGGTGCGCCGACTCGGTTGGACTTAGTGCAGCGGTATCTAGCATTAGGTCTGCCGTGATTGGTTCCGTCGCGTCCCATGCTTCAAGCCGAGCGCGGGCATCTCCTGTCCCACGCTTAAGAATCCGAGACTCCGCTACCTCTCTGGGACACCACAGGTAGAAAACCAGCCATCGAGTCTCAGGAAAGGCAGTCTGGATAGCGGTTATAGCCTCTGGCTGACCGAGATGCAGAACGGGCCGCCCCCGCCTCAGTTCGGTCGCCATGAAACTGCGGTCTACGAAATATGACGCGCCGTATCGGTGGTTTTCCCATAGGAGATCCCCCGCATCGCGCAAGCGGTCGATCTCTTCCTGCGACGCCATCCGGTAGCCGGCCGTTCTGCCGGGGCCGGACTTCAGTCGCCGAAAGGGTATGTATGTCTTGTCAAGCGCCGCGAGCGCCGCCGTGACGGTGTCCTTTCCTGCGGCCGGAGGACCGTAGAAGATGATGCCCAAGGTCATGAGGCCTCCTCGCTCGTTATAGCCCGGAGCAAGTCGCTGGCCTGCTTTTGCAGCGGAGGGCTAGAGATGCAGTTGTTCAGGACGTAATGGGGAACGGGCGGCCGGAAGTCCAAATCGATTCCCGCGAGATAGCCCTCCCAATCGTTCAACTTCGCGCCGTCGCGCGCCGCGCCACGATGTCTGATATACGTGTTCATCGACTTTGCGTCGCAGTAGACCCACACGAAGGTGACATCTGCGTTAAGTCCGGTAAACATCGCCGTTGTCCGCTCCAGCCATGCGCTGTCGCGGAATTCTTTCAGGTAGGGCGCTGTCACGATGGCGCTGTTACCACAGGACACGTTTTCATTCGCTGCCGACATCAGTGACTCGTATTCACGCGGCCGCAGCGTTGTGAGATAGGTTTCGGATTCCCGGTCATGGGGCGACATGCCGAGCATTTCCATTGCGGCCTCTAGGACAGGGCGCGTTAGCGTGTCCTTGTCGAGCATGGCCCATCCCGTTTCTCGCGCGAGAATACGCCCAAGCTCAGTCTTCCCACTCCCGGCATAGCCGCCGACAAATAGCACGCGAGGTTTACGCAATCGAATCTCAGCCTGCTGATGTTGGTCGGGTGCATGAACAACCCTTTTAGACCGGGACTTGCTTTCAATAAGCCCTTCTTTGGCAAGAATCTTCATTGCCTCGGAGATGGTGAAGACGCTCACGTCCCATTGCTCGGCCAATTCCCGCGTGGATGCGAGCGCTTCTCCATCTCGGATAACGCCAGCCTCAATGTTGTTGCGGATATGCCGGGCGATCTGAAGGTGTAGCGACTCGGAGCGCGACAGTCGGGGTTCGTCGGGGGTCATCGCGGCGGTCCTCGTCTCATGCGTCATGGCTGATGCCGGTCAGGTTACCAGGGCAGCTAACAGATGATAGGTGATCGATCCGGCGTCTGTGCAGCTCAGCGCTAGTTCGTGCCATACCAGTTGACCTAGCTGCATATCAGTTGTTAGGTTACTTCCATCACAGCCGACCGGCTGACGGGGAAGGCGAAGCGCCTAGCGCCGAGCACGCCTACGAGCCGGACGTGTTTGGTCGCTTTTTGACAACTAAATGGGGTTGCGCCTCCCCCTGGCGAAAAAGGTTGCCGCGCACGGCTCAGGCCCGTGCATCTGTCCATGAATCCGCAGGTCGGCGCGGCAGCGCCCGTGCTCGCGTTCGCTGCCGCGCCGGTCCGTCCATCGGAGGAATCCCCGTGAGTAAGCGTCACATCAACATCGATGAACCGTCTCCAGATGACTTGTCCGCGATCGAGGCCGAGTGGCCGTTGATCGACGCCGAACTGTCCCTGCTCGATGCCGAGATTGCCCTGATCAACGCCGCCGACCACGGCGGCCCGTCGCAGCTGGACTGGCGCAGGCTCCGCCGGGCTGAGGCCCGAATCACCCGTGTCGCCGCTGAGCTATTCACCGGCCTGCCCGTCCGCCCGTCCGCCCGAAAGTTGGCGGCATGACCGCCGTTGATTACCGGCCGACCGTGCGCCGGACGCAGGTCACCCCGTACACCACTGAACGCCGGATCGTCGGCACCCCGGCGGAGGTTTCCAGCACGGTTGATCGGGTTCGCCGGTCCGGTCGTCTGGTCGCGATGACCCGTCCCCGGCGGTTGCCCGAGGGTGACGGCCGCGTCTTCGTCAACGTGCGGTTCCTGGCCACGCCGGTCCGTTCGATGCGGCAGGTTGCCGCTGACCGCCGCCGCGCGGTGCTGCGGACCAGCGGACGCGTTGCCGCCCTGGTGGTCCCGGTGACCGGGCTCACCGCCGCCGTGGTCTACGCGGTGTCGCGGCTGGTCGCCGAGCTGCTCCACCTGCTTGCCGTACGTCGGTGTCGCCCTGGTCGTCGTGCTGCTCGTGTGGCGCGCCCTCGGCCGTGCGGGTGTCTGTCCCGGTCTGCATTGCCCCGGCTGCTCGCACCGGGGTGCCCGATGAACCTGCGCAAGGTCGCCGGGTTCGCCCTGGTCGCGTTCGCCGTGTTCTACGCGATCACCAACCCTGGTGACGCCGCCGACTTCGTCCACACCATCGCGTCGGGCATCGGCTCGTTCGCAACCGCTCTCGCAGGAGGCAACCGATGACCGCCGCAACGCTGGCACCCAGCGCCTACCCGGCCGCTGTGGAAGCCCTCATCCCGCAGGCCCGCGAGCTTGCTGACCAGCTTGGTGAGGTCCCCTCACGGAACCGGCTGATGAAGGAGTTCAAGGTGGGTGCGCCCAAGGCCATCGCCCTGCGCGAAGCCCTCACCCAGCCCGATCCCGCAACGCCCGCCCTGGACCCGATCCTCACGGTGACCGATGAAGCCGCCGCTCTATTCGGCCCCACCGGAACCCCGGTCACGACCCTGGACACAAGCGACGACACCGACCGGATCGAGCCCGTACCGGCCGCCACGGTCACGGCGGAAGTCCCGCAGGGTGACCCTGTCGGACACCCGGATACGGAGATCACCACCCCGGCACCCGTTGAGATGCCCCGCCCCGTCAAGTCGCCGCGTCGGCCGGTGGCGTGGCCGGTGCTGCTGCTGGCCCTGCCCGCGTTCGTCGCGATCTGGTCCGGGTGGGTGTCACTCGGCGAGCTATCAGGGTTCGGCCTGGTCCACCCGCTGCCCGGCATCGCCGACAGTCTGACGATCAACACCGCGATCACCCTGCCGATCGGGGTGGAGACCTACGCCGCGTACGCGCTGTGGGTGTGGCTGTCCGGCCGCGCCCCGCTGGTCGCTCGCCAGTTCGCCAAGTGGTCCGCGATCGGCTCGCTGGTGTTCGGCGCGGCTGGACAGGTCGCCTACCACCTGATGGCCGCCGCTGGAATGACCTCGGCCCCGTGGCTGATCACCGCCGCCGTCGCCTGCCTCCCGGTCGCAGTGCTCGGCATGGGCGCGGCCCTGGCACACCTGCTGCACAGCACCGATCAGTAGCTCCGCCCGGCGGCACGGCCCTCAGGCCTGGAAACCAGTGCCGTGCCGCCGGCCTCACCCCGCACAGCCGCTCACGACCCCGCAGGAGAGAACCCTCATGGTCCCGCAAAACCCCACCCCTGACGACTTCGACTGGCAGGCCCGCGAAGCGGAAGTCCTCGACCTCAACGACGCCCGTACCCGCCGCACCAACACCGCCCCGACCGCCGGGGGCGGGGGCACCTCGGCGCCGACCTCAGACACCCACTTCGAGGTCACCCTTGACGACGTCCCCCAGGTCGGCGGCGCACCGGTGGACGTGCCGCCGTCGCGGCCCGATGGCCGCCGTGACATCGTGCCGTCCAACTGGTCCAACTGGCCGAACATCAAGACCAGCCTGCGTAACGCCGCGACGCTGACCGGGTACCGGGCAGGGTTCCACGGCCTGCGCGCTCCCTGGTACACCGCACAGGCGCTGTTCTGGGCCATCATCGGCGTGTTCCGGCTGGTTGGGCGGCACATCACCTGGTGGTGGGTGTCAGAGCAGTACGGGCTGCGGCAGGCCGCCGCCGACACCAACGACCCCGCGATGTGGCTGAAGCTGCACCGCGAGGTCAAGGCCACCCGCATGTGGCGCGGCCTGGTCCTGGCCGGCGAGCTGCTCGCCGTCGCCATCGGCGCACCGATCCTCTACGCGATGGCACCGACGTGGGTGCTCGCCGTCGCCCTGGTCGCCGTCGTTGCCCTGCTCGCCCGGATCGGTCGTCCCGTCGACCGACGGATCATCACCCCGGCCACGGTCGCCGGGAGGTTCCGCCGGGTCAACCCGGACATCATCCTTCGGGCGTACTACGCCGCCGGTCTCGGCCGCCCGGATAAGGACACCCAGCAGGTGACGTTCGGCTCGACGATGGCCCGCGACGCGTCCGGTACCGGTTCGCAGGTGTCGATCGACCTGCCGTACGGCAAGACGTTCGACGACGCGGTGAAAGCCCGCGGTGCCATCGCTTCGGGTTTGGACGTGGCCGTGTCGCAGGTGTTCATCACCCGCGACCCCAGCTCGCACCGCCGCCACACGCTGTGGGTCGCCGACCGCGACCCGCTCGCGCAGGGCGCCGGACGGACCCCGCTGCTGCGGTGCAAGCCGACCGACATTTGGCAGCCTGCCCCGTTCGGCCTGGACGAGCGCGGGAACAAGGTCACCGTCGATCTGATGTGGACCTCCATGCTGATCGGTGCGCAACCGAGGCAGGGCAAGACGTTCGCCGCCCGCACCCTGGCCCTGTACGGGGCACTCGACCCGTACGTGAAGCTGACCGTTCTCGACGGCGGCGGTAAGCCCGACTGGCGCAAGTTCGCCCTCGTGGCGGATCGGTGCTCGTTCGGTCTGGCGATGACCCGCGACGGTGACCCCGCCGAGATCGTCTTGGAGACGTTGCGGGAGATCAAAGCCGACGTGCAGGACCGTTACGAGCGGCTGTCCGCCCTGCCGGTCGATGTGTGCCCGGAAGGCAAGCTGACCAGGGAGATCGCCCGGAACCCGAAGTACAACATGCCGGTGCGGCTGGTCATCCTGGACGAGTTTCAGGAGTACTTCGACCTCGGCGATATCTCGAAGGAAATCGCGTCGCTGCTGGTCTACCTGGTCAAGGTCGCCCCGGCCGCCGGTGTCATCTTCGTCGACGCCACCCAGCGCCCGTCCGGTGTCGGTACCGGGCAGGTCGCGCAGCAGTTCATCTCCTACCGCGACAACCACCAAGTCCGCTTCGCGCTGCGTACCGGCTCGTGGCAGGTATCCGACCTGGTCATGGGCTCCGGCGCCTACAGCGAAGGGCACGACTCCTCGACGCTGCTGCCCACCTACAAGGGCGTGGGCATCCTGCGCGGCGCGTCCGACCACACACCGACCGCGCGGACGTACCTCGCCGACCACGAAGACGCCGAGAAGATCCTCATCGCCGCGCGGAAACTGCGCGAGCAGGCAGGAACCCTGACCGGCATGGCCGCCGGAGAGCAGGCCGTCCGGGAGGTCCGGGACGTGCTCGCCGACGCCCGCACGGTGATCCACGCCGGGGAGAACGGCCTGACCTGGGCGCGGCTGGCCGCCCGGCTGGCCGAGCAGATGCCGGAGCACTACGCCGACATGACCGCCGAGACGATCTCCGCCCAGCTCCGCGCGCTGAATGTACGCAGCGTGAACGTCAAGGACTCCGGGCAGGTCCTCAAGGGCGCCAAGACCGCCGACATCGACGCCGCGATCACCCGCCGCAAAGCGGCCTGACCGGTAGCCGACCAGCCGCTACAGGTAGCACCGCCGCCACGCCACCCGCCACCACCCCTACCAGGACACATAAACCCTGGTGGCGGGTGGCGTGGCCAGCCCTTCACACCCCAAAAACCGCCTCAGGAGGCACTTCGTGGCCACCCTCGCCGCTACCGCCACCCACACCATCAACGCCGCCGGGTTCCTATTCGCCGCCCTCACCCTGGCCACCCTCGGTTACGGACTGTCGTGCTGGTTGTGGCCGTTCGGGGCCTGCCGACGCTGCCACGGCAGCGGCAAACGCCGCAGCCCGTTCGGCCGCTCGTTCGGGCTGTGCCGCCGCTGTGACGGTGACGGCCGCCGCCTGCGGATCGGCCGCCGGATCATCAACGCCCTCCGCGAGATCCACGACAAGAGCAACTGATGGACACCCGTCACCACGCTGCCCTGGCGCTGGCCGAGCAGGGACGTCACGTGTTCCTGCTCGGCCGCACCAAACGCCCCATGGCCAACTGCCCGACCTGCCGAACCGCCGGACCCCGGCACGACCGGGAATCCTGCCCATGCCTCACCTGCCACGGGTTTTACGCCGCGACCACCGACCCCCGGCGGATCGCCGCGATGCTGTCCGCCCACCCGGCAGGGCTGCTCGCGATCCGCACCGGCACGATCTCCGATCTGCTGGTTGTCGACATCGACCCGCGTAACGGCGGACGCCTCGACCTCGCCCTGATGGGCCCCACGGCGGCCGTGGCGACCGGCGGCGACGGATGGCACTTGCACTACGCCCACCCCGGCGGACCAACCGCAGCGAAGCTCGCCGGTCATCCGGGCGTGGACCTCAAGGGCGACGGCGGGTACGTCGTCGCACCGCCGTCGATCCACCCCGGCACCGGACGCCCCTACCGCTGGGCGGGGGACTGGCCAGTCAATGAGATGCCCCCGCCGCTGGTCGCCGCATGCCGACCCGCACCCGCCACGACCGTGACGCCGTCGACCAGGGCGACACCAACCCTCACCGGGGGCGGGGGCATCTCATCACCGGCCGCCCTGCTCGCCGCTCACCTCGGCGCGGTCGCCCGCGCTCCCGAGGGACGCCGCCGCACCACCCTCTACGGCGCAGCCCGAGGAATCGCCCGGATGGTCGCCGCCGGAGCCCTCACTACCACCGACGCACACACCGCGCTGTACGCCGTCGGACGGCAGGCGGGGCAGAGCGACCGGGACACCCGCGCCGCCATCGTTGGCGGATTCCGTGCGGAATCCGTTGCTACCGAAGGGATCGCCGCATGACACGACCACACCGGATCATCGAAGGAACCGCCATCCTCGACCGGCTACACAACGTCCTGACCCGCTACGTCGTGCTCCCGTCCGTCGAGTCGAAAGACGCCGTGGTGCTGTGGATCGCCGCCAGTCACGCTCAACCTGCATGGGCGCACGCGCCCCGGTTGGTGATCCGGGCGCCCGAGAAGCGCTGCGGCAAGTCCCGGCTGCTCGACGTCGTGGAAGGCACCTGCTGCAACCCGCTGATCACCGTCAACGCCAGCACGGCGGCGGTGTACCGGTCGATCGGCAGCGACGAACCGCCGACCCTGCTCGTCGACGAGGCCGACACGATCTTCGGCGGCAAGCAGGCCGAAACCAACGAGGAGCTACGCGGCCTGCTCAACGCCGGTCACCAGCGCAACCGGCCCACGATCCGGTGGGACAACGCCCGCAACCGCGTCGAGAAGATCTCCACGTTCGCCATGGCGGCATTGGCCGGCATCGGGCAGATGCCTGACACCATCGAAGACCGCGCCGTGGTCATCCGGATGCGCCGCCGCGCACCCGGCGAGACCGTCAGCCCGTACCGGCACCGCCGCGACGGCCCAGCCCTGCGGCAACTCGCAAACGACCTCAACGAATGGCTACGCGGCAACCTGCCCACGCTGGAACGCGCCGAGCCGACCATGCCGCTGGAAGACCGAGCTGCCGACACCTGGGAACCGCTCATCGCCGTCGCCGATCTGGCCGGGGGCGACTGGCCGGAACGCGGCCGGCACGCCGCCGAGTCGCTGACAGCCGAACGTGACAGCAACACCGTGGCGTCCGACCGTATCCGGTTGCTCACCGACTGCCGTACGGCGTTCGGAACGGCCGAGGCCATCCCCACCGCCGTGCTGCTCGACCGGCTCAAAGCCGACCCTGAAGCGCCGTGGGCCGAGTATGGCGGTGCCGGACTCACGGCGATGCGGCTCGGCGCGCTGCTGCGCGAGTACGAGATCCGACCCGAGACGATCCGGTTCGCGCAACCCGTCGGGCAGGCCAAGGGTTATCGCACGACCGCGTTCACCGACGCGTGGCAGCGGTATGCCACCGACCCCGAAAGCGACCCTGAGGCCGAGCCGTACCAGCCGTACCAGCCGTACCAACCCAGCTCAGAGGCGGTACGGCTTGCACCGGTGGTACGGCTCAAGCCGTACCAAGGCACCTTCGACGAGATGCCCCCGCCGCCCAGCGACCTTGACGCTGCTGCCCGGCCGGAGGCCACTGGTACGGCTTGAGCCGTACCAGCCCAACAAGCCGTACCGCCCCTGACCTGCATTGGTACGGCTGGTACGGCTGGTACGGCTTGGGCACTCCAACCGGACACCCGCGCCCGGTCATCCATCAGAACGGCCCGCTGAGAGCCACGTAGACACATCGACGCATGGCTCTCCTGCGCCTGCCGGAAATCTTGGCAGTGCGGCGCTCTCAGCGGGCCGTTCCACGCCCCTCTGTGCCATCTCTCACCGTGCACGTGGTCTGACGTGCACCCGCCCGAACAGCCGCACAGATACGGCCTCAGCACTCCTGCCGCACCCCTCAGCGCCGACCCACGGGGAGACATCGAATGCCCACGGACGTCATTCCGCTCGTCCTGACCATCGAAGAGGCCGCCCACCGTCTCGGAATCGGCCGAACCCTCATGTACGCACTCGTCTCCAGCGGCGAAATCGAATCCGTCACCATCGGCCGGCTCCGCCGCATTCCTGCCGACTGCATAACCGAATACGTCAACCGGCTCCGGCAGCAGAACACCCACCTCCCGACGGCCGCCTGAAAGGACTCCCCCATGGCAACTCGCAAGCCCAACGGCGCGTCGACCACCTATCTAGGGACGGACGGGGACTGGCACGGTCGCGTGACCGTGGGCACGAAGCAAGACGGCAAGCCCGATCGGCGGCACGTTCGCGGCAAGACCGAGGCTGCAGTCATCCGCAAGGTCCGCCAGCTTGAGAAGGAGCGTGACAGCGGGACCGTCCGCAAGGCTGGTCAACGGTGGACCGTCAACACGTGGCTCACTCACTGGACGGAGACGATCGCCGAGCCGTCGGTGCGACAGACGACAATGGTCGGCTACCGAGCGGCTGTTTACAAACACCTGATTCCCGGAGTTGGCGCGCACCGGCTGGAGAAGCTGGAACCGGAACACCTCGAAGAGCTCTACGCCAGGATGATCCGATCGGGCAGCGCTCCGGGCACCGCACACCAGACTCACCGGACGATCAAGACCGCGCTCAACGTCGCGCTGCGGCGGGGGCACCTCAATCGAAATGTCGCCCGGTTGGCCAAGCCACCCCGACTCGATGAGCAGGAGATCGAACCCTTCACCGTCGAGGAGGCTCAACGGCTGCTCGCCGTGGCCGCGCAGCAGCGGAACGGCGCGCGCTTCGCGCTCGCGTTGGCGCTCGGGTTGCGGAAGGGCGAAGCGCTCGGCCTCAAATGGCGCCGCATCGATCTGGACAAAGGTTTGCTGCGCACTCCCAAGCAGCTTCAGCGGCACCGGTGGCAGCACGGGTGCGACAACCCGCACAAATGTGGAGAGCGTCTACACAAACGCGAACCGTGTTCGCGGAATTGCCGACGGCACTCTCGCGCCTGTCCGCCGCCGTGCCCTGCTGACTGCGTGCGGCACGCGAGTAACTGCCCGCAGCGGCAGGGCGGCGGACTCAAGGAGGTCGACGTGAAGTCGCGTGCCGGACGCCGCGCCGTCGGCATCCCGGCGCCACTGGTCACCGCTCTGAGACAGCACCGAGAGGCACAGGCGGCAGAACGTCGCAACGCCGCTCAACTGTGGGAGGAGGGCGATTGGGTCTTCGCGCAGCCGACCGGGCGGCCGATCGACCCGCGCGCCGATCACGACGCGTGGAAGGCGCTCCTCAGGGAGGCCGGCGTGCGGGACGCGCGGCTGCATGATGCTCGCCACACCGCGGCGACCATGCTGCTGGTCCTCGGGGTGCCGACGCGCGCCGTCATGGAGGTGATGGGTTGGTCTCAGATGGCCATGACCACTCGATACCAGCACCTCGCGCCCGAGCTGGTCGGCGGCATCGCCGATCAGGTGGCCGGGCTGCTCTGGAAGGCCAACTGAGACCGGAATTGAGACCGGAGCGGGTTGCCGGAAATCCGGTGACCCGCTCCGTCCCTGGTCGAAAGGGTGGGCGCGGCAGGTTTCGAACCTGCGACCCCTCGCTTGTAAGTTCTGGGCAGCTCGTCCGGCTCCGTCCGTCCGTGACTGTGACCTCGGGCGGTCGTCCATCGTCGCCTCGGCCAGGTCGTCATCGTCCGGGGCGGTTGCTGTCAGCGTTGCTGTCAGACCCGACTCCCACACGGCCAGGACGGCGCTCGGCCAAGATCGCTGAGCTGCAAACCCGACCAGCCGCGACGTAGATCGACTCCCCGTCATTTCCCGCCATGTCCCGTGATCGACTGGCCTGTCTGGCACGGATCTGGCACACACCCGGGCTGCGGTCAACGCCAGGTCAGGGATAGAAGAGTTCTTATGAGCAGCGACTGGCGCGCGAGGTCCAGGATCAGCATCGATGATCCGTTACTTGCTGAGGTGAACAACTTCGCTTCGATCCTGGTTCAGGAGGCCTACCTGACGGACCTCGTTGAAGATCCACCTACTGACGAGCCGTCGATGCGGCAGCTGCTCGCCGCCGTATACGAGAGTTCCGAGCTGAACATCTTTCACGAGATTGTGGAGGTTATGGCGTACTCACGACGCCCTGGTCCGGTCAAGAACGAGCCGGACTCAGTCATCTACAACATCCGATACCGGCGGGCTCGCAAAGGCGGCCAATCAACTCCTTGACCCCCAGGCACCCAACACACCTCGCTGCTGTCCGGACATGGGAGTTGGCGACTCCGGAACACCCCGAGGCATGTTCAGCCGGTAGCATCCTTCTATGAGTATCCGCCTCCCCTCCCGGTATGAGGATCTTGATGCAGCATTCAGAGGTAAGCTCCGACCGAACAGGCAACTAATTCAGCTAGTTCAGGAGTCTTATTCCTCGATGCAAATATCTGGCGGAATTCGGTTCCTTCCTATTTTTGGACGAAGTGGCTCTGGAAAGAGCTGTGCTGCGCGTGAATTGGCGACACACCTCCCCGGATGTCGGGTGATTGAGCTGACTCGCCAAGCCATCGAATCGGAATCGGTGCTGCTATCAGAGCTTAAGCCAGCAAAAATTGGTCGGCGAAACGCAAAAGACGAACTGGTAGTAGCCGTTGTAGATCAATACGAGGAGAAAGTGGCTCAACAATCGGCCCTTCCGAGTCAATTTGTTGAGCGGCTTAGCCTTCTCGATCGGGGAGCACTTAGGACGATACCCGTTCTCTTTCTTTGGCTGACGACTTCACGAGAGTTTCAAGAGGATCTAGCGACCGCCACCTCTCGGAATGAGAGAATACTCGTTCGGAAAGATTTCGAACTGGTCGGACCGCAACCTGATGAGTGGGCGGAGATTGTTGAAGACACCTTTGCCTTCCACAATCAGAATCAGCCGCTGGCAGATTTCGAAGTACTCCGGGGCGATATTGAGCAAGTGGTGGATGCCTCGGCGACGATCGGTCAAACAATCGAGAACGTGGGTATTCGCCTATCCAGGTTCACCAGCTCATTGCACGACCTCTCCCAGTATCAGGTCATCATGTTGTGGCCCGTGACGGACGGGCTACGCATCACGAGAGTAACCGGTTTCACTAACGCACGAGACGGCTACCGTATTGACTGGAATGCTTTCTATCGCGAATTGAGTGAGGACGATAAGGCCAATCGAGATACGTTGGCCGCATACAATAGGGCTCGTTTATATTTTGATATGCGACTCGTTCCCATAGCCGCTGCGGATCTTTCTCCCCTATGTCAGAACCTGGACAACGACGATCCGACGCTTTCCAAGTCTTACCTCGATAGGTTTCAGCGAACGCACCTCGTATCCCTGATTAGTGAAAGCTGGGATCCTCGAAACTATTCACCTTTGAAGGAGCGGGAATCCAAGCGAGCTGCGCTAGCGCGAGAATGGTATGCCGGCGTAACCACGAATCCGGTCGGACTAGGCAAGCGACTCTCACTCATTCTTAGTGCGCTCGGTTGGTCATCTACTCACGAGGGTCGAATAAACTCGAAATATCGAAATGTTCGAACCGATGTCCTCGTCGAGCGCCCCGAGTCGCAGCAGAGCAAAGTGCTCGTTGAGCTGAAAGCCTTCTCGACTGATGGAACCAGGCCCTCATCAATCCGGGATGCGGTTCGTGGAACACTTCGTAAGTACGCCCAGTTCGCTGGGTTTATTGAAGGTGACTAAAGCCCCGCCGTAAGAGTCATCGACCTGCTGTTGGGGCCGCTACTGCACACTTTTGAAAGAGTCGGATGGCGGTATTAGGAGCACGGGGATCCTGGGACTTAGCGTCAATATTGGCTTGACAGAGTGCCGCAACGAGGAGAGTCGGTGCCGGGGTTGGCGGCGCGCACCCTGTGAGGGGCAGGCCAGCGGCCTGCCCACGACTCCTGCCCGAGGGGCGCAGAGGCTCCGAGGTCAAGGGCGGCCCGTAGGGCCGTCGCTTGCGACGCGAAGCGCCCTTGAGCTTGGAGGAGCGGCCCGGCACACTGCGCGCCGCCAACCCCGACGCTCGACGGCGGCAACTCGCCCTGCGGCCACCCCGGTCGGCAGCCGGCCAACTACCCCACACCTCCACCATCCATGGACCTGTCGTCGCCGCGGCCCGATCCGCTCCCTGCACGCCAGCCGACGGGCTGCCTGCGTGGCCGTCGTGTGCGACAGCTAAGCGGCGGACGCGCGCCCAGGCGGCGGCGTGAGCGGCCCGCTTCGGGCCGCTTTAAAGACGTACAGAAAGTTTGAACAGCCGACTGCAGCCGACCGTGTCGAGTCTCATGACCTGCGTGACAGATCGGTATCAGGACATGCGTGACACTCCGCCGAGTGTTGGTGGAGATCAGCGTGACGGAACAGCGGTA